>JADGHQ010000063.1 GCA_019683805.1 Thermoleophilaceae bacterium | reverse complement strand
CCGCCAGCGGCGCCCGCCGCTGGCCGCTGCAGCGCTGGGCGGCCGTCGCGCGCGCCGAGGCCGCCGCCGGGCGTCCCGTGGCGATCACCGGCGCGCCCGGCGAGCGTGGGCTCGCCGAGCGCGTGGCGGAGCTCGCCGGCATCCCGCCGGAGCGGGTGCTCGCCGGGCGCACCGACCTCCTCGACCTCGCGGTCGCGGTCGCGGCGGCCGGCCGGCTCGCCTGCGGCGACACCGGCGTCGCCCACCTCGCGACCGCCTTGGGGACGCCGTCGGTGGTCCTGTTCGGCCCCGTGCCGCCCTCGGAGTGGGGGCCGCCGCCCGGCCCCCGCCACGTCGCGCTCTGGGCCGGCCGCCGCGGCGACCCGCACGCGCGCGAGCCCGACCCCGGGCTCCTGCGGATCGGGGTCGAGGAGGTCTGCGCGGCGCTGGCCGCGCTCACGGGGGCGGAGGCGGCCGCGTGAGCGCCGATTCCCGGGTCGGCGTCGTGGTCGCGACGCGCGACCGCCGGTGCGCGGTCCTCTCGACACTCGAGCGCCTGAGCCGGCTCCCCGAGCGGCCGTCGATCGTGCTGGTGGACAACGCCTCGCGCGACGGCACGGCGGCCGCGGTGCGCGCGCGCTTCCCGCAGGTCGAGGTCGTGGCCGCCGGCCGGAACCTCGGCGGCGGCGCGCGCAATCTCGGCGCGGCCCGGCTGCGTGCGCCGTACGTCGCGTTCTGCGACGACGACTCCTGGTGGGCCTCCGGCGCGCTCGCCCGCGCGGCCGACCTGCTCGACCGCCACGCGCGCGTCGCGTTGATCGCCGCCCGGGTGCTCGTGGGGACCGACCGCCGGCTCGACCCGACCTGCGCGGCGATGGCGGCGAGCCCGCTGCCCGAGGCGCGCGAGCGGCTCCCCGGCCTGCCCGTGCTCGGCTTCCTGGCCTGCGGCGCGGTCGTGCGGCGCGACGCGTTCCTCTCGGCGGGCGGCTTCGAGGTCCGCTACCTGGTGGGCGGAGAGGAGCGGCTGCTCGCGCTCGACCTGGCGACGGCGGGCTGGGAGCTTCGGTACGTGCCCGGCGTCGTCGCCCGCCACGAGCCGGCCGCCGGGCCGGATCGGCGCGGGCGCCGGGCGCGCGAGGTCCGCAACGACCTGTGGTCGGCGTGGCTGCGGCGGCCGCCCGTCGGCGCGGCGCGCGCCACGCTCGCGCTCTCGCGCGAGGCGACGCGCGACCGCGCGGCGCTCGCGGGCCTGGCGGGCGCGGTGCGCGGCCTCCCCTGGGTGGTGCGCGAGCGGCGCGTCGTCCCGCAGCGCGTGGAGCGCCTGATCCGTCGGCTCGAGGCCGCGGGCGGCTAGAAGCGCCCGTTGTAGAGCGAGCAGCCGCGGCAGACCGCGGGTGGATCGGATCCGAGCAGCCGCGCGCGGAAGCCCTGGTACTCCTCGCTGCGCCAGATCTCGGCGAGCGGCCGCTCGCGCAGGTCGCCGAGCGTCGCCCGGTCCGAGCCCATCACCATGCAGCACGGCTGGACCTCGCCGCGATGCGTCACGTACGCCGACTCGAACGGCCAGTCGCAGCCCGGCTCCCCCGCGCGCCGCGGCGCGCGCCGCTCGAGGCGCGGCAGCCGCAGGCCCACTCCGAGCGCGCTCGCCCGCTCGCGCGCCCGCTCGAGCAGGTCGCGCATCCGCTGCTCGTCCGCGCCTGCGAAGATCGCCTCCTCGGCCGCGTACCTGCGCATCTCGGCGTACGTCCCCGCCGGGTCGGTGTCGCTGAAGTCGTGGCTCAGGTTCTGGACCCAGACCTCGTCCACGCCGATGTCGGCGCCGAGCTCGACGAGCGCGGGCAGCTCCCCGATGTTGCGGCGCATCGCGACGAACACGAGCTGGATGCGCGGGGCGTCGGAGCCCGCCTGGCTGCGCGCCTCGACGAGGCCGCGGAGGTTGCCGACGACGCGCTCGAGCTGCCCCGGGCGCGGCGCGAAGTCGGCGCCGTGGCGCACGTCCTCGTAGGTCGCCGCGCTCGCGCCGTCGAGCGACACGTGCAGCCAGCCGAGCCCCGCCGCCACGAGCTCCTCGGCGCGGCGGCGCCCGAGCAGGGTGCCGTTCGAGTTGAAGCCCACGCTGACCCCGCGCGCGGCCGCGTGGCGCACCATCTCGACGATGTGGGGCGAGAGCAGCGGCTCGCCGAGCCCCTGGAGGGTGAGCTTGCGCAGGTCCGGGAGGCCGTCGACGAGCTCGAGGTACTGCTCGAAGGACAGCGCTCCCTCGCGCTTCCCCGCCGCCGGCGCGTAGCGCACGAGGCACATCCGGCAGCGGAGGTTGCAGGCGCCCGTCACCTCGACCTGGAGCTCCCGAGGAAGCTGCGGCAGGAGCCTCGGGTCGCCCGACGTCATTGCGGCCGGGTACCCGCGCCGGGCGCCCGCAAACTCGGGCGCAGCCCGCGCCGCCGTGGCGCCGCGCGAGGCGACACCGCGCCGCCCGCGCGCATACACTGCGCACGCCGTGGCCGCGCTGAGTCTCATCACGGGCTTCCCGGGCTTCATCGGCAAGCGCCTCGTCGCGCGTCTGCTGCGGGACGATCCCGAGCTGCGCCTCGTCGCGCTGGTCGAGCCGCGCATGCTCGAGCAGGCGCGCGCGGCGGCCGGCGAGCTCGAGGGCGGCGACCGCGTCGAGCTGCTCGCGGGCGACATCGCCGAACGGCGCCTCGGCCTCTCGGACTCGGACTTCGAGCGCCTGCGGGCCGAGATCACCTCGGTCTTCCACCTCGCCGCGATCTACAACCTCGCCGTGCCGCTCGAGATCGCGCAGCGCGTGAACGTGGAGGGCACGGGCAACGTGCTCGAGCTGTGCGTGCGGGCCGAGCGGCTCGAGCGCCTCAACTACGTGAGCACCGCGTACGTCGCGGGGCTCCGCACGGGCGTGGTGTACGAGCACGAGCTGAGCCTCGGCCAGGGGTTCAAGAACCACTACGAGTCGACGAAGTTCCAGGCCGAGGTCTGGGTGCGCGAGGAGATGGCGCGCGTGCCGACCACGATCTACCGGCCGGCGATCGTGGTGGGCGACTCGCGGACGGGGGAGACCCAGAAGTTCGACGGCCCGTACTACATGCTGCGCGCGATCTCGGTGGCGGTCCGGCGGAACATGCCGATCGCCCAGTTCGGGCGCGCGAGCGCGCCGTTCAACTGCGTGCCGGTCGACTTCATCGTCGACGCGATCGCGGTCGGCTCGACCGACCCCGAGCTCGTCGGCCGGACGCTGCACCTCGTCGATCCGCAGCCGGTGACCGCCGCCGAGGTGTTCGACATCCTCGCGCGCGAGTACGCCGGCCGCGGGCCGTCCTACCGCGTGCCGGCGAAGCTGGTCGAGGGGGCGCTGCGCCTGCGCGGCGTCCGCGAGATGTTCCGCGGCGCCCCGCAGGAGGCGATCCGCTATCTGAGCCACCCGGTCCGCTTCGACACGCGCAACGCCGAGGACTTCCTCGCCCGCCACGGCATGCGCTGCCCACGCGTGCACGAGTACGCGGGCCCGATGGTCCGCTTCTTCCGCGAGCACGAGCACGACGAGCGCTTCGTCGCGGCCTGAGCCGCGGCCGCCCCGCCCGCTAGCGCGGGAACAGCTTCGTGAAGCGCCAGAGCGCCTTCAGGCGGCCGCGCGGCCTGAGCCGCCCGGTCGCGATCGCAAGCCGCGGGTCGGTGCGGCCGGCCGCGATGTCCACCCAGTCCTCGAAGCGCACGCGCAGCGTCACGTCCGGCCGCTCGGCGCGGCCGCGCTCGACGCGCGTCGAGCCGTTGTCCACGCGCAGGAACCACGGCTCGGCGTCGGGAAAGTCCCACTGGATCGTGGTGGGCTCGGTCGCGGCGGTGGGGTCGATCGAGAGCCGCACCGAGTCGAACATCAGCGCCACGACCTCCGGGTCGCGCGTGGGCGGGCCGAGCTTCTCGCCGATCAGGTTGCCCTGGAGCAGCTTGATCGCGCGCCCGGCGCGCTCCTGCGGGGGCACGCTCAGGTCGATCGGGACGGCGCCGGGCATCTCCTCGAGCGGCAGGCCGGCGGAGCGCAGCTTGGTCTCGAGCGACTGCACGCCCTCGGCGTAGATGTCCTCGAGCGTGAAGCCGAAGCACTCGGTGTAGCCGCGGTCCCAGCCGGGCGGGACGAGCACCGCCACCGAGTAGGGCATCACCTCGCGCAGCAGCTCGGCCACCGCGTCCCTGCACTCGAGGTCCATCTGCACGAGGTCGGAGAGCGCCTTCACGCCGAAGCCGATGTGGCGCTGCTCGTCGAGCGCCACGTTGCGGATGCCCTCGCGGAAGCCCGGCAGCAGGCCGTCGCGCTCGAGGTAGGACTCGATGAAGTGCTGGCCCGGCTGGGCGAGCGTGCCCTCGATCACGATGTGGTAGAGCGCGATGCCCTTCGCGAGCATCGGCAGCGAGCGGTCGCGGCGCAGCTCGTCGGCCGTGCGGCCGAGCAGGGCGAAGACGTTGCGGAAGCCCCAGGTCAGCTGGGGGCGCGTGCGCTCGAGCGACTGGGCCACGTCGGTCGAGCCGTCCTCCACGACCTCGCGCATGAAGCGGGCGAAGAAGACGGCGTGGCGCGCCTCGTCGACCTGCTGGGTCGCGAGGAAGTACTTCATCTCCTCCGTGGGCGCGGCGTCGATGTAGGGCGAGAGGTTGTCGGCGACCGCGTCCTCGCCGTGCAGGAAGAGCGCGTAGTTCCAGAGCGCCGCGCGCCGCTGCAGCTCGGAGAACCGGTTGCGCCAGTGGTCCCGGTCCACCGAGAAGTCGAGCTGCGTGGCGCTCCAGTTGCCCTTCTCCCAGCGCTCGTACAGGTCGGTGTACGAGATCCGCTGCATCATTGGGAGCGCTTGCTCCACCGCATCGCCTCCTGATCGAGCCTTGACCGTTCGGTCAGGTATCTCATCACGTGCCAGCCGCCCTTTTCAACGTCCCCGCCCGTCTCGGGTACCTCGCGCTCGCTGCGCTGGTGGGCGGGGAGTCGATGGGCGTCCCGCTGCCGGGCGAGACTGCTCTGATCGCCGCCTCCCTGCTCGCGCGCAGGGGCGACATGGCGATCGAGCTCGTGGTCGCGATCGCGGCGGCGGCCGCCGTCGTGGGCGACAACGTCGGCTACCTGATCGGGCGCAGGGGCGGCCGCCGCCTGCTTTTGCGGCGCGGGCCCTTCGAGCGCCAGCGGCGCGAGCTGATCGACCGCGGCGAGCGCTTCTTCGCCCGTCACGGCGCCAAGGCGGTGTTCCTCGGTCGCTGGTTCGCGGGGCTGCGGATCACCGCCGCCTGGCTCGCCGGCATCCACCACATGCCCTGGAGGACGTTCCTGCTCTGGAACGCCCTCGGCGGCGTCCTCTGGGCGCTCACGGTCGGGCTGCTCGCGTTCTGGCTCGGGCACGCGGTCGAGGCCGCGCTCGAGACCGGCGGGCTGATCGGCGCGGGGGTCGTCGTCGCCGTCGCCACGCTCGCGCTGGTGTGGTGGCGCCGCTTGGAGCGGCGCGAGGACGGGTAGCTTCGGGGCATGGCCCGACTGGAAGGCCGCCGCGCGCTCGTCACCGGCGCGAGCTCGGGGATCGGCGCCGCGACCGCGAGGCGCCTCGCCGTCGAGGGCGCAGCGGTCGCGATCGACTACGTCGGCCGCGAGGGCGAGGCGAAGCGCCTGCGCGCGGAGATCGAGGCCGACGGCGGTCGCGCCGTCGAGGTGCGGGGCGACGTCTCGAGCGAGCGCGACGTCGTCGCGATGTTCGCCCGGGCGAGCGAGGCGCTCGGCGGCTGTGTCGACCTGCTCGTGAACAACGCCGGCATCGAGAAGCGCTTCGAGCTCGTCGACATGCCGCTCGGCGAGTGGCAGGCGGTGCTCGACGTGAACCTCACCGGCCCCTTCCTCTGCGCGCGCGAGGCGGCGCGGGGGATGATCGCCGCCGGGCGCGGCGGCGCGATCGTGAACGTCTCGAGCGTCCACGAGCGCATCCCGTGGCCCGGGTTCGCGCACTACTGCGCGAGCAAGGGCGGCCTCGCGCTGCTCGGCCAGACGATCGCCAAGGAGCTCGCGCCGCACGGCATCCGCGTCGTGGGCGTGGCGCCCGGCGCGATCATGACGCCGATCAACGAGGGCCTGGACGAGCATGCCGAGCAGCGCCGGCAGGTCGAGGAGGAGATCCCTCTCGGCTACATCGGCCGGCCCGAGCAGGTGGCCGAGGCGGTCGCCTGGGTGGCGAGCGACGCCGCGTCGTATGTGACCGGCACGACGCTGTTCGTCGATGGCGGGATGACCACCTATCCGCGCTTCGTGTAGCCCGCCCCGGCGGCTCGCCGCGCCGGCTGGAGGAACTTCCGGGCGCGGAGCGAATCACTTGCTCCGTGACGCGAGCTGCAACTTCCGCACTGACACTCTCCGAGGAGATCCGCCAGCGCTTCGACGAGTTCTCGCGGTCGCAGAAGGACGTCGGGCAGTACATCGTCGACCACCTCGACGACGCCGCCTTCCAGACCGCCGAGGAGCTCGCCCGTCGCGCCAACACCTCGAGCTCGACCGTCGTCCGCTTCGCGCAGGCGCTCGGCTTCGAGGGCTTCCCCGAGCTTCAGCAGGCAGCACGTGACGAGTACCGGCGGTCCCGCGAGGGGGCCGCCGGGATGGAGGCGCTGCTTGCGCCGCCGCTGTTCCCGATCGACCAGACCGAGTTCGAGGCCGCGCTGGCCGCGGACCACACGAACATGGAGGACACGGCGCGCAAGATCGACCGCGACGAGATCGCGGCCGCGATCGACCTGATCTCGCGCGCGCAGCGCATCGTGCTCTGCGGCACCGATCAGATGGCCTTCTTCGCGAGCTACCTGCGCCACCTGCTGATGCTGCTCGACCTCCGCTCCGAGGTCGTCGCGAGCCCCAGCCAGGAGGGCCTCGCCCGCCTCGGCCGGATCGACGACAAGACGCTTGTGATCGGCTTCTCGGCGGGGCGCCCGCACCCGCTCGTCGTGCGCGCGCTCAAGCTCGCCCGGCACCGCAAGGCGAAGGCGATCGCGATCTCCGACGCGACCCTGTCGGAGGTGGCGAAGCTCGCCGACCACAGGATCTACTACTCGTCGAACAGCCCGGCCTACGTGCGCTCGCACGTGGCGCTGCTGAGCGTGATCCAGGCACTCGCCTACGGCGTCTACGCCCTCGACGAGAGCGCCTACGCGGACCGCATCAAGGCGTTTCGCCTGAAGTAGCGCCGCGGTCGGCGAGGCGCTCCCAGAAGCGCACGAACGCCAGCTGCAGCTCGAGGCTCGCCTCGAGCGCGAGCCGCTGCCCCTCGCGCATCGTGGGGCCGAGCGTCTCGCGCAGCTCCTCGTACTCGGCGAGCTTCGCGCGGTTGCTCTTGAGCTGGGCGCCGGCGAGCGCGGCCGGGTCGGCCCCGAGCGGCGAGCTGGTGAACTATGCGGCGAGGCTCGGGGCGCGCTCGAAGTACGTCTTGTTCAGCAAGGCTCCCGGCGCGCCGGCGCGCTGCCGTGAGCGCGCCGCCCTCGCGTCCCGGCGGGAGGTTCGCGCCAGTCCGCGGCGAATGGAACAAGGCGTCGATGGACGACCGCACGAGATCCAGGACCGCCCGGCGGCTCGCCCGCCGCGGCCGCGTCCTGCGCCTCGGGCCGCTGGCGGGAGCCGCCTTCCTCGTGGCGCTCCAGGCGCTCTTCAAGGGGACATGGGAGCTGCTGCCGTTCCCCGATGCCGACGCGGCGCTCGCCGCGCTCGCCGCCGGCGCGGCCTTCGGCGTCGCGGTGCACCGCGCGTGGGCGCTCTGCCTCGCCGCGCTCGTGCTCCCCGCGGCGCTCGTCGACGGCGCCGGGATCTTCGAGGCGATCGCGGCGCTCGTCGTCGCGGGGCCGTTCGCGCTCGCGGGCCTCGCGTCAGGCGTCGCGATCGCGCGCAGGGTCCAGCGGATCGCACTGCGGCGCATGCTCGCCGCCGCCCGCGTCCGCCCGGAGGCGCCCCGGGCCGCCCGCCACGCGCGCCCGGCTTAGGAAGCGGCCGGGGGGTTCTACGCACCTCCTGGCCTCGGTGCGAAGAAGGTCCTGGACTCGAGGACGGCGCCCCCCGGCCACCTACAACGGAAGCACGTTCTGACCGAATGGTCAAGTCGAAGTTGTACGAGCGCGGACTAGCGCGCGCGGCGGCGCCTCTGCGACGGTGAGGCGATCCCCCGACCGGGTATTTATCCACCGCGGCGCTCGGGTCGCTTCGCCGCCACGGCTAAGATGGGACGCGTGAAGGATCTCGCCACTTTCCGCGTGAAGTCTGGCCTCGCCGAGATGCTCAAGGGCGGGGTGATCATGGATGTCGTCACCGCCGAGCAGGCCCGCATCGCGGAGTCCGCCGGCGCGGTGGCCGTGATGGCGCTCGAGCGCGTCCCGGCCGACATCCGCGCCGCCGGCGGCGTCGCGCGGATGGCGGATCCCACGAAGATCGAGGAGATCCAGGGCGCCGTCACGATCCCGGTGATGGCGAAGGCGCGCATCGGCCACTTCGTCGAGGCGCAGGTGCTCGAGGCGCTCGAGGTCGACTACATCGACGAGTCCGAGGTCCTGACGCCCGCTGACGAGCGCAACCACATCGACAAGTGGGCGTTCAAGGTCCCGTTCGTGTGCGGCGCCACCAACCTGGGCGAGGCGCTCCGCCGCATCGCCGAGGGCGCGGCGATGATCCGCACCAAGGGCGAGGCCGGCACCGGGAACGTCGTCGAGGCGGTGCGCCACATGCGCCAGATCCAGGGCGAGATCCGTCGCCTCGCCTCGCTCGACGAGTCCGAGCTCCCGACCGCCGCGAAGGAGCTGCAGGCGCCGCTCGACCTGGTGCGCCAGGTGGCGCAGGACGGCAGGCTGCCGGTCGTGAACTTCTCGGCGGGCGGCATCGCGACGCCAGCCGACGCCGCGCTGATGATGCAGCTCGGCGCCGAGGGCGTGTTCGTGGGCTCGGGGATCTTCAAGTCCGAGGACCCGGAGCGCACGGCCGCGGCGATCGTCGAGGCCACGACGCACTTCGACGACCCGGCGCGCGTCGCGGCGGCGTCGCGCGGCCTGGGGGCGCCGATGGCCGGGATCGAGATCTCGGAGCTCGGCGAGAGCGGCCTCATCCAGCACCGCGGCTGGTAGGTAGCCCGTTGCTCATCGGGGTTCTCGCCATCCAGGGCGACTTCGAGGCGCACACGCGCATGCTCGAGCGCCTCGGGGCGAAGACGCGCATCGTGCGCACGCCGGCGGACCTCGACGGGCTCGATGGGCTCGTCGTCCCCGGCGGCGAGTCCACGACGATGACGCTCGGCATCGAGCGCGAGGGGCTCGCCGAGCCGCTGCGCGACCTCGTGCGCGCCGGCACGCCCGTGCTCGGCACCTGCGCGGGGCTGATCGTGCTCGACCGCGACCACCTCGGCGTGCTCGACATCGCGGCGAACCGCAACGCCTTCGGCCGCCAGGTCCATAGCTTCGAGACAGACCTGGATGTACGCGGGCTCGACGCGCCGATCCGCGCGGTCTTCATCCGCGCCCCCTGGGTGAAGGAGCACGGCGGCGAGGTCGAGGTGCTGGCGGAGGTCGACGGGCATCCGGTCGCCGTGCGCCAGGGCAACGTCACGGCCGTCGCCTTCCACCCCGAGCTGACCGACGACACGCGCGTGCACGAGCTGCTGCTCGAGCAGGTGCGCTCGAGGAAGGTCGGGGAGCGCGTATGAGGGACCAGCGCGCGGAGGCGCTCGCGCGGGTCCTCGTCCGCTACTCGACGAAGGTGAAGAAGGGGGAGACGGTCGCGATCCAGGGGCCGACCCCCGCCGAGCCGCTGCTCCAGGCGCTCTACGAGGAGGTGCTGCGGGCAGGGGCGCACCCGATCCTCAACGTGGGGCTAGAGAACTCGGCCGCCGCCTTCTACGAGCTCGCCTCCGACGAGCAGCTCGAGTGGGTCCCGCCGACCGCGCGCTGGATCATCGAGAACGTCGACGTGCGCATCGCCGTGATGGCCGACGCGAACCCGCGCGAGCTCTCGCAGATCGACCCGAGGCGGCAGGCGATCGTCCAGCGGTCGCGCCGTTCGCTGATGGAGACCTCGATGCGCCGCTCGGCGGCGGGCGAGTACCGCTGGGCGCTCACCCTCTTCCCGCTGCAGGCGCACGCCGCCGAGGCCGGCATGTCGCTCGCGCGCTACGAGGACTTCTACTACCGCGCCTGCCTCGCGCTCGACCCCGATCCGGTCGCCGCCTGGGAGCGCCAGTCGGACGAGGTGATGCGCCTCACCGAGTGGATCACGGGCAGGGAGGAGGTCCACATCGAGGGGCCGGGCACCGACATCAGGCTGAGCGTGTCGGGGCGCACCTGGATCCCGTGCGTCGGGCTCCACAACATGCCCGACGGCGAGCTCTTCACGGGCCCCGTCGAGGACTCGGTCGAGGGCGAGGTGTCGTTCTCGTTCCCCGCGCTCTACGGCGGCCGCGAGGTCGCGGGCGTGAGGCTGCGCTTCGAGGGCGGGAAGGTCGTCGACGTGAGCGCCGAGCGCGGCGAGGACTTCCTGATCGAGATGCTCGACACCGACGAGGGCGCGCGCAGGCTGGGCGAGCTCGGCATCGGCACCAACTACGGGATCTCCACGGGGACGAAGGAGATCCTGCTCGACGAGAAGATCGGCGGCACGATCCACATGGCGCTCGGCATGAGCTATCCCGAGAGCGGCGGCACGAACAGCTCCGCGATCCACTGGGACATGGTCTGCGACCTGCGCCAGGGCGGATCGATCACGGTCGACGGCGTCGAGCTCCAGCGCGACGGCCGCTTCGTGGTCTGAGCTCCGGCCGCGCGCCGCGCCTAGCGCAGCCGGAAGCTCGTGACGTTGCGGCCCGGCCGGGGCTTCTCGACCCGGCCGGTGTCGTCGGTCGCGCGGGAGCGCACGGTCCAGGTGCCGCGCGGCAGCAGCCTGCCGATGCGCAGCGTCCAGCGCAGGCCGCTCGCGACCTTCGCGCGCAGCCACAGCGGCCGGCCGCAGCTCCGCCTCACGGTGGCGCCGCGGCGTCCAAGCCACAGGCACCTGCCGCGGCCGACGCTGCGCGACGCGGCCACGTCCACGCGCGTCACGAGGCCGTCGTCCTTCGCGGTGCCCGCGATCAGCCGCACCTTCCGGCGCAGGCTCACGCCGCTCGGCTCGCCGATCACCGACGTCGGCGCGAGGTCGAGCCCGACCGTGACCGGGAGCAGCTCGCCGGTCCAGAGGTCGCGGCGGTAGACGCGCGGACGCTGGGTGGGGGTGTCCTGCGGGAACACGCCCGCAGCGCGCGAGGCGAACGCGACGAAGCGGCCGTCGGCGCTGATCGCGCCCTGGGAGCTCGGCCCGGGCAGCGGAGCGCCGCCCGGGCCGCGCGAGACGAGCGTGGTCGTCCCGGCCGCGACGTCTCGCACGAACACGTCGGCGCGGCCGTTCGAGTCGCCGCTCACGAGGTTCGAGGCGCTCGAGGTGAAGGCGACCAGGTTGCCGTCGGCGCTGAGCGAGTCGGCGGTCGAGTCGCCGTTCGCGCCGCCCGGCGCGCTCGAGACGAGCGTCACCTCGCCGGTCGCCATGTCCTTGCGGAAGACGTCGACCGTGCGGCCGTCGAGCTCCCCGCCCGGGAGGTCGGTCGCGTCGGAGTCGAACACGACGAAGCGGCCGTCCGCCGAGATGCGCGGGTGCTCGCCGTTGCCGTTCGAGGTCGAGCCGCCCGGCGGCACGTCCACGACGCGCGTCTCGCCGGTGACCATGTCGCGCCAGTACACGCCCGCGCGGCCCTCGTCGCCGGGCGCGAGGCCGCCCGCGTCGCTCGCAAACGCCACGTAGCGCCCGTCGGCCGAGATCGACGGCTGCGTCGAGGTCCCGGACGAGCTCACGCCGTCGACGAGCGGCTGCGAGACGCGCCGCAGCTCCCCGGTGGCGACGTCGCACCAGTAGACGTCGATCTGCTGGTTCTGGTCGGAGCCCGCCAGGTGCGCGGCCTCCGACTCGAACGCGACGTGCCGCCCGTCGGCCGCGATCACCGGGTTGAAGGAGTCGCCGTCGCCGGCCCGGCAGGCGCGCTGCGTGACGCGGCGCGAGAGGTCGCGCCGGAAGATCGCGTAGTGGCGGACGCGACCGGCGAGGTCGGGCGTGTTGCTCGAGAACACCGCGTAGCGCCCGTCCGCCGAGAGGCTCTCGCCGGGGCCGAGCCGGAAGCGCGCGCCGCGCTGGGGCGACCTTCCCGAGCGGCGCGCGTCTGCGAGCACCGTCGCCCCGAGCTCGAGGTCGCGCACGAACGGGTCGGTGCGCTCGGTGTTCGCGTCCGCGGGCACGAGGTTCGCGGCGTCGGAGTTGAACGAGACCCTCGAGCCGTCGGCCGAGATCGACGGCGAGCTGGCGCCGCCCTGCGGGTCCGCCGACGCGGCGCCTGTGGGCCGGCGGGCGCGCCGCGGCGCCCGGGGGCGGGCGGGGAAGGCGGGCCGGGGCAGGAGGCTCGCGG
>JADGHQ010000017.1 GCA_019683805.1 Thermoleophilaceae bacterium | reverse complement strand
AGCGACGATCGCGCCGCTCGAGCCCGCCGGCGGGGGCCCGCCGGGCGGGGTGGGCGGCCCCGCCGGCCCGGCCGCAGCTCCGACGAGCGGCGCCACCACAGCTCCCGTGATCGGCACGACCTCGGCCCCCGCGGGCGGCGCCGCGGCGCCCTGAGGGTCCCCCCACCTAGACCCTAAAGCTCAACTCGAGGGTTTGCCCGTACCCTGAACCCCGGGTAGAGCTTGAGGTAGTGCAACGAATCGTGCGGGTCGTTGACACTTTCGCGGAAAACCGCCTACAGTGCGGACTTTGCGTAGAGTGGGGCACGTGACAAAAGCCTCAAGTATCGGTTGAGACTCAGACGGAAAAGCCTGGGTGCAGAGCTAGAGCTTCGAGCTGGACAAGGCGAGGAACACGGCGATGGAGACGGGTAGCTACCTGGCGGTCATCAAGGTCGTCGGCGTCGGTGGCGGCGGCACGAACGCCGTCAACCGCATGGTCGACGCGGGCCTCAAGGGGGTCGAGTTCATCGCCGTGAACACGGACGCGCAGGCCCTGCAGATGTGCGACGCCGACATCAAGCTCCAGATCGGGTCGCAGCTCACGCGCGGCCTCGGCGCGGGCGCCGACCCCGAGGTCGGCTACGGCGCGGCCAACGAGAGCCGCGACGAGATCAAGGAAGCCCTGAAGGGCGCGGACATGGTGTTCGTGACCGCGGGCGAGGGCGGCGGCACGGGCACCGGCGCGGCGCCCGTGATCGCCGAGATCGCCAAGCACGAGATCGGCGCGCTCACGGTCGGGGTCGTCACGCGCCCGTTCGAGTTCGAGGGCTCGCAGCGCCAGCGCCAGGCGAGCGAGGGCATCCAGCGCCTGCGCGAGCAGGTCGACACGCTGATCGTGATCCCGAACGAGAAGCTGCTCGCGATCGTCGAGCGGCGCACGAGCATCCTCGACGCCTTCCGTGAGGCCGACAACGTGCTGCGGCAGGGCGTGCAGGGCATCACCGACCTGATCACGATCCCCGGCCTCATCAACCTCGACTTCGCCGACGTGCGCACGATCATGCACGACGCCGGCTCGGCGCTCATGGGCATCGGCTCCGCGAGCGGCGAGAACCGCGCGAGCGAGGCCGCGAAGAACGCGATCTCGAGCCCGCTGCTCGAGCAGTCGGTGGAGGGGGCCACGGGGCTGCTCCTCAACATCACGGGGTCGAGCGACCTCGGGCTGTTCGAGGTGAACGAGGCGGCCGAGATCGTCCAGAGCGCGGCCGACCGCGACTCGAACATCATCTTCGGCGCGGTGATCGACGACGGGCTCTCCGACGAGGTGCGCGTGACCGTGATCGCCACGGGCTTCGACAAGCGCGGCGGCGCGCCGCTGCTCGGGACGACGCGCGAGCGCCGCGGCGAGCCCCGCCGGCGCGAGCGGGCCGACATCGCGATGGACGATCGGCAACGCTCGTCGCTCGAGATCTCGGACGACGAGATCGACATCCCGTCGTTCCTCAAGGACTAGCTCCCCGGCGGACGGGGCCCGCCGGACGGGCGGGCAGGCGCTACCTTCGCGCGGCTCGCTAGGGTCTCAGCCGCTCTGCCCCCCACCGGTCCCACATTCAGCCGCACTCCCCTGTTCGAGCGCCATCGCGCCGCGGGCGCGAAGCTCGTCGCATTCGCCGGCTGGGAGATGCCCGTTCAGTACGAGGGGATCCGCGCAGAGCACCTGGCGGTGCGCACCGCCGCGGGGCTCTTCGACGTCTCGCACATGGGCGAGATCGAGACGAGCGGGCCCGACGCCGAGCGCTTCCTTCAGCGCCTCCTCTCCAACGACGTCGGGCGGATCCCCGAGGGGGGCGCCCAGTACGCGCTGCTCTGCCGCGAGGACGGCGGGGTCATCGACGACCTCTTCACCTACCGCCTCGGCCCCGACCGCTTCCTCACCGTCACGAACGCCGCCAGGCACGCGCGCGACTTCGAGTGGCTCTCCCGCCACGCCGAGGGCTTCGACGTGCGGGTGCGCGACGCGGCCTCGGACTACGCGATGCTCGCGCTCCAGGGGCCGCGCGCCCGCGAGATCCTGCGCCGCCGGCTCGAGGGCGAGGAGCCCGCGCGGATGCGCCACACCAGCGCCCGCGTCGCGGGCGTCGAGTGCCTGGTGGCGGGCACCGGCTACACGGGGGAGGACGGGGTCGAGCTCCTGATCCCGCCCGAGGGCGCGGCGGCCGTCTGGGACGCGCTCACGGCGGAGGGCGCCGTGCCGGCCGGGCTCGGCGCGCGCGACACGCTGCGGCTCGAGGTCTGCTTCCACCTCTACGGGAACGACCTGTCCGAGGACCGCAATCCGATCGAGGCGGGGCTCGGGTGGGCCTGCAAGCTCGACACCGGCTTCATCGGCTCGGACGCCCTGCGCGGGTTCGAGCCCACCGAGGTGCTCGTGCCGTTCGCGTTCACCGGGCCGGGCATCCCGCGCCCGGGCAACCCCGTCCTGATCGACGGGGAGCCGCGGGGCGAGGTCACGAGCGGGACGCTCTCGCCGTGCCTCGATGTCGGGATCGGGATGGCCTATCTCCCGGTCGCGGCCGCGCGGCCCGGGACCCGTATCGAAGTCGACGTTCGCGGCAGGCTGCGGGCTGCGGAGGTCCGCGAGAAGCCGCTCTACCGCAAGGAGGAGTGATCCAGTGGAAGAGACGTACCCCGACGACCTGCGCTACCACGCCGAGCACGACTGGGCTCGCATCGAGGGCGACCACGCGACGTTCGGCGTCACTTGGTACGCGCAGGACCAGCTCGGCGAGGTCGTGTTCTTCGACCCGCCGGAGGTGGGCACGGAGGTCGTCGCGGGCCAGGCGTACGCCGAGGTCGAATCGGTCAAGGCCGTGTCGGACGTGATCGCGCCCCTCTCGGGGGAGATCGTGGAGGTGAACGAGGCGCTCAGGGAGTCGCCGGAGCGCGTGAACGACGACCCCTATGGTGAGGGGTGGATGGTGAAGGTCCGCCTGAGCGACCCGGCGGAGGTCGACGAGCTCATGGACGCGGCCGCGTACAGGGAGACGATCGGGAAGTCGTGACCCGCTACACCCCGGCAACGGACGAGGATCGCCGCGAGATGCTCGCGGCGATCGGCGTCGGCTCGCTGGACGAGCTGTTCGCCGAGATCCCGGAGAGCGTGCGGCTGCGCCGCGAGCTCGACCTGCCGCCCGGGATGTCCGAGCAGGACGTGTTCGAGCACCTCTCGGAGCTCGCCGCGCGCAACCGCCACGCCGACGAGGAGGTCACCTTCGTCGGCGCGGGCGCGTACGACCACTACGTGCCCGCGCTGGTCGACGCGATCGCCTCGCGCTCCGAGTTCCTGACGCCGTACACGCCATACCAGCCCGAGATCTCGCAGGGCGGCCTGCAGGTGATGTTCGAGTTCCAGACTGCGATCTCGGAGCTCACCGGCCTGCCGGTCGCGAACGCCTCGATGTACGACGGGCCCTCGTCGGTCGCCTCCGCGGGCTACCTCGCGAAGCTCGAGACCGGCCGCGCGAGGTTCGTCATCTCGCGCGGCGTCCACCCGCACTCGCGGCAGGCGCTGCGCACCTACTCGCTCGGCTTCGCCGCCGAGGTGGTGGAGACGCCGCTCGACGAGCGCGGCGCCACCGACCTCGACGCGCTCGCCGCGGCGGTGGACGGCGACACGGCGGCGGTCTTCCTCCAGCAGCCGAACTTCCTGGGCACCGTCGAGGACCTCGGCCCGCTGGCCGAGGCCGCCAAGCGAACGGGCGCGCTGCTCGTCTGCTCGGTCGACCCGATGACGCTCGGCGTGCTGCGCCCGCCCGGCGACTACGGCGTGGACGTCGCGGTCGGAGAGGGCCAGCCGCTCGGGAACCGGCTCGACTTCGGTGGCCCCTCGTTCGGCTTCTACGCCGCGCAGGAGCGGTTCATCCGGCGCATGCCGGGGCGGATCGCCGGCGAGACCGTGGACGCGGAGGGCAGGCGCGGCTTCGTGCTCACGCTGCAGACGCGCGAGCAGCACATCCGCCGCGAGCGGGCCACGCACAACATCTGCACCTCACAGGCGCTGAACGCGCTGATGGGGGTGGTGTACCTGGCCTGGCTCGGCCGCCGGGGGATCGTCGAGATCGGCGAGCTGATGCTGCGCCGAACGCACTACGCCCGCACCGCGCTCGGGCTCGAGCCGATCAACCCCGGGCCGGTGGTGCGCGAGTTCGCGGTGCGCGTGCCCGACCTCGACGCCTTCTTCGAGCGGGCGCGCGCGAACGGGATCAACCCCGGCTACAGGCTCGGGCGCGACTACCCCGAGTACGCCGACGGGCTGCTCGTGGCGATCACCGAGCGGCGCACGCGCGCGCAGATCGACGCGCTCGCGAGTCTGGTCGCGCGGCAGGAGGTGCACGCGTGAGCGGCCGGACGGCGGTGCCCCGGGAGCCGACGCTCACGATCTACGAGCGCTCGCGCGAGGGCCGGCGGGCGTTCACGCCCCCGCGGCTCGACGTGCCCGAGACGCCGATCGAGGAGCTCCTCCCGCACGACGCGATCAGGCGCGAGCCCCCGGCGCTGCCGGAGGTCTCGGAGCCCGAGATCGTGCGCCACTACAACAACCTCTCGAGGAAGAACTTCGATCTCGACACCGGCTTCTACCCGCTCGGGTCGTGCACGATGAAGCACAACCCGAAGCTCAACGAGCGCGTGGCGGCGCTGCCCGGGCACGCGCGGCTCCACCCGCTCCAGGACCCGGAGTACGCGCAGGGCGCGCTCGAGCTGATGTGGAACCTCGAGCGGGCGCTCTCCGAGATCTCGGGGCTCCCGCACGTGTCGCTGCAGCCGAGCGCCGGCTCGCACGGCGAGCTCGCGGGGCTGCTGCTCACGCGCGCCTACCACGAGGACCGCGGCGAGCGGCGGCACAAGGTGCTCACCCCCGACACCGCGCACGGCACGAACCCGGCCACGGTCACGATGGCCGGCTACGAGGTCGTGAAGGTCGGGACGGCGCCCGACGGCGGCGTCGACCTCGACGACCTGCGCGCGAAGGCGAGCGACGACGTGGCCTGCCTGATGCTCACGAACCCGAACACGCTCGGCCTCTTCGACCGCAACATCGAGGAGATCGCGCGGATCGTGCACGACGTCGGCGGCACCCTCTACTACGACGGCGCGAACCTCAACGCGGTGATGGGCATCTCGCGGCCCGGCGACATGGGCTTCGACATCGTCCACTTCAACCTGCACAAGACGTTCACCCAGCCGCACGGGGGCGGCGGCCCGGGCGCGGGCCCGATCGCGGTGTCCGACCGCATCGAGCCCTACCTGCCGTGCCCGCGCGTCGTGCGGCGCGAGCCCGCGAACGGCAAGGACGCGCCCCGCTTCGACCTCGAGTACGCCTGCCCCAAGTCGATCGGCCGTCTGCGCGGCTTCCACGGCAACTTCGGCGTGTTCGTGCGCGCATACGCGTACATCCGGTCGGTGGGCGGCGACGGGCTCAGGGACGTGTCCGAGACCGCGGTCCTCAACGCCAACTACCTGCGCGCCCTGCTCGCCGAGGAGCCGATCGCCGAGTACCTGCCGATCGCCTTCGACCGCACGTGCATGCACGAGTTCGTGCTCTCGGGGCGCGGGGCGAGGGAGAAGCTCGGCATCAAGACGCTCGACATCGCCAAGCGCATGCTCGACCACCGCGTCCACCCGCCCACCGTGTATTTCCCGCTGCTCGTGGACGAGGCGCTGATGATCGAGCCGACCGAGACCGAGACCAAGGAGACGCTCGACCGCTTCGCGGAGATCGTCCGCGAGATCCTCGAGGAGGCGAAGGAGGACCCGGAGATCGCGCGCAACGCGCCCTACTCGACGCCGGTGCGCCGGCTCGACGAGGCCCGCGCGGCACGGCAGCCGATCGTGCGCCAGCCGCGCCAGCCGGGCTCGGGCGCCGAGCGCTAGGGAGAGCGCGGGCGCGAGCCGACCGAGAGCGCTGCCGTCTTCCTAGACTCTCGCCCCCGTGCGCATCTTCAGCGGCATCCAGCCCACGGGGCGCAAGCACCTGGGCAACTACATCGGCGCCATCCGCCAGTACGTGGAGGGTCAGGACAGGGGCGAGGCGATCTACTGCATCGTCGACCTCCACGCGACCACGGTCGCCTACGACCCGGCAGAGCTGCGCCGCTACCTCTACGACACCGCCGCGATGCTGCTCGCCGCGGGCCTCGACCCCGGGCGCTGCATCCTCTTCCGCCAGTCCGACGTGCCCGAGCACACCGAGCTCTGTTGGTTGCTGACGAGCGTGACCGCGCACGGCGACCTCAACCGCATGCACCAGTTCAAGGAGAAGTCCGCGAAGCAGCGCGAGCTCGTGTCGGCCGGGCTCTTCCTCTACCCCGTGCTGCAGGCGGCGGACGTGCTCGCCTACAACGCGGACGAGGTCCCGGTGGGCGACGACCAGCGCCAGCACATCGAGCTGATGCGGGACATAGCCGAGCGCTTCAACGAGCGCTACGGGGAGACGTTCGTGGTCCCGCGGCACCGGATCCCCGAGGTGGGCGCGCGCATCATGGACCTGCAGGAGCCGACGCGGAAGATGTCCACCACCGCGCCCAGCGAGGCGGGCACGATCCTCGTGCTGGACGAGCCCAGGGCGATCGAGAAGAAGGTCAAGAGCGCGGTCACCGACTCGGGCTCCGAGGTCGAGCGCCGGCCGGACAAGCCGGGGATCTCGAACCTGATCGAGATCCTCGCGGCCGTGCGCGGGGTGGCGCCCGAGGCCGTGGAGGCCGAGTTCGAGGGCTCCGGCTACGGCGCCTTCAAGCAGGCGGTCGCCGAGGAGGTGGTGGAGTACCTGCGCCCGGTGCGCGAGCGCTACGAGCAGATCCGCCCCGACGAGGCCGAGCTCGAGCGCGCGCTGCGGGAGGGCGCGGAGAAGGCCCACGCGATCTCGCACGAGATTGTCGCGGACGCCCGGCGGAAGATGGGCGTCGGGGCGCCCCGGTAGCCTCCGTCGCGATGGCCGTCGCGTCGCTCGACCTCGACCTGGAGGTCTTCCAGGGCCCGTTCGACCTGCTCTTGACGCTCGTGCTGAAGGAGGAGGTCGACCTGCGCGAGGTCGACCTCGCGGACGTGGTGCTCGCGTACGTGGACCACCTCGAGCGCGCGGGCGAGCTCGACCTCGAGGCCGCCACCGAGTTCCTCGTGCTGATCGCCGCGCTGCTCGAGCTGAAGTCGCGCCTGATCCTCCCGAGCGAGGAAGAGGAGGAGCTCGACCTGCCGCAGGAAGAGGCCGCCGACGAGCTGCTCGCGCGCATGATCGAGTACACGCGCTACAAGCGGGCGGCGGGTTGGCTACACGAGCGGCTCGCGGACGAGTCGGGCCATCGCTACCGGTCGGCGCCGCTGCCGCCCGAGCTGCTCCGGGTGTCCGTCGAGCTGGCCGAGAAGGCGTACGAGCCGGTGAGGCTCGCGCAGGCGATCGGCGGGCTCCTGCGCACGCCCGAGCCGATCTCGCTGCACCACGTCGCGCGGCCGCTCGTTACCGTGGAGCAGCGCCTCGCCGTGCTGCGCGGGCTGCTGCGCCGGGCGCGCAGGTTCAGCTTCGACGAGGCGGTGAAGGGCGCCGACCGCCTCACCGAGGCGATGACGCTCTGGGCGCTGCTCGAGCTCTACAAGCGGGGTGAGGCCGGCTGGGAGCAGCACGAGAGCTTCGGGCCGATCACGGTGAGCGCCCGGTGACCGAGCTCGCCCGCATCGTCGAGGCGCTGCTGTTCCTGTCGCCCGAGCCCGTCTCGGTCGAGCGGCTCGCGGACGCGTGCGAGGTGGGCGAGGGCGAGATCGTCGAGGCGCTCGCCCGCCTGCGGGAGCACTACGCCGAGGGCTGGCGCGGAGTGGTGCTGCGCGAGGTGGCGGGCGGCTTCACGCTCGCGACCGACCCCGTGGCGGAGCGCGCCGCGCGCCGCCTGCTCGCCCGCCCGCGAACCGCGCCGCTCACCCAGGCGCAGGCGGAGTGCCTCGCGATCGTCGCCTACCTGCAGCCGGTCTCGCGGCCCGAGATCGCGCGCATCCGCGGCGTGGCGTCCGAGTCGGCGGTGGGCACGCTGATCGAGCGCGGGCTGATCGAGGAGGCCGGGCGCTCCCAGTTCGGCGCGGTGATGTACCGGACGACCGAGCTCTTTGAGCGGCTGTTCGGGCTGCGCGGCCTGGACGAGCTCCCCGACGTCTCCGCGTTCGACCCGACCCCCGAGGAGGAGGGCGAGCTGCGCGAGCGCCTTCTGAGGGCCGGCGAGCAGCGCGCGAACGCCTAGGCCCCTCCGCCGCGCTCGATGCGGGCTACGTCGCGGCGCGCGCGGCGAGCTGGCCGCAGGCGGCGTCGATGTCGCGGCCGCGCGTGAGCCGCACGGTCACGCGCACGCCGCGCTCCTCGAGCGCGCGTCGGAAGGCGTCGATCGCCGCCCGGCTCGAGCCCTGGAAGCCGGCGTCGGTGGGGTTGTAGGGAATCAGGTTGACCTTGAACGCCTTGCGCGGGTGGAGCAGCTCGGCGAGCTTGAGCGCCTGCTCGTAGCGGTCGTTGACGCCGTCGAGCATCAGGTACTCGACGAAGACGGGCATGCGCCGCCGGTCGTGCCAGCGTAGGCAGGCCTCGAGCACGTCGGCGAGCGGGTGGCGCTCGTTCACGGGCATCAGCTCCGAGCGCAGCGCCTCGTCGGCCGCGTGCAGCGAGAGCGCGAGCCGCAGCGGCATGTCGCATTCGGTGAGCCGCTCGATCCCGGGGATCCAGCCGACCGTGGAGATGCCGGTGCGGCGGTGGGTGATGCCGATCGCCGGCAGGCGCTCGCAGGCGGCGAGCACGTTGTCCACGTTCATGAGCGGCTCGCCCATTCCCATGAACACGGCGTGGTCGACCGGCTCGGCGCGGCGGAAGTGCAGGGCCTGGTCGAGGATCTCGGAGGCCGTGAGGTTGCGGCCGAACTTCATCCGGCCGGTGGCGCAGAAGGTGCAGGTGAGCGGGCAGCCAGACTGGCTCGAGAGGCACAGCGAGCGGCGGCCGTCGCCGTAGCGCATCAGCACCGCCTCGAGCGGCCGCCCGTCGGCGGTGCGGAAGAGCGCCTTCTCCGTGCCGTCGCTCGCGCGCGCCTCGCGCTCGAGCTCGAGCGTGGAGAACGGCAGCTCGGCGGCGAGCCGCTCGCGCAGCGCGGCCGGCAGGTTCGTCATCTCGTCGTAGGACGCGGCGCCGCGGGCCATCCAGTCCCACACCTGGCGGGCGCGGAAGGGGGGCTCGCCGGCGGCGGCGAGGGTCCGCTGGAGCTGGTCGAGGTCCACGCCGCCAAGTGTGGCAGCGGCCCGCGAGCGCTGGCGCTGCTCAGGCGCGCGGCGGCCCCGCGCGCAGGCGCTCGCGCGCCTCCGAAAGCGGCCCGCGGTGCCAGCTCAGGCGCTCGTTCCACCAGGTGAGCCCCGCCTCGCCCCAGGCCGAGACGTCCTGCCCCGGCTCGCTGGCGCCCTCGATCACCACGTCGAACGGCGCCTCGGGATCGGCGCGGTGCGCGCGCACGTAGTCCACGATCTCGGCAAGCTGCTCGGGCGACATCGGCTCGACCGGCCCGGCTTCGTCGTGCAGCGGGAAGACACCGTCGAAGCGGGCCGCGCGCCGGAACGGGCGCCTCGCGGGCCAGCGCCCGGCGATCCAGATCGGGATCTCGACGCGCGGCACGAACTGGGCGCCCTCCACGCGCAGGTGCCTGCCCGCGAACGAGAACGGCTCGCCGCTCCAGAGCCCGCGCAGCACCTCGAGCCCCTCGTCGAGCAGCTCGGCGCGCACGCGCGCGTCGCCCTCGTCGCCGAACGGGATGAACTCCACCTCGGGTGCCGAGCCGAGGCCGGCGCCGAACACGAAGCGCCCGCCGGAGAGCTGCTGGAGCGACTGGCACTGGCGCGCCACCACCTGCGGGCGCCGGCGCGAGAGCGGCGTGACCATCACGCCCAGCTTCACGCGCTCGGTGGTGGCGGCGAGCGCGGCGAGCGCCACCCACGGGTCCGCGCACGGCCACACGCCCTCGCGCCGCGCGAGGTGGTCCCACACGAACACGCCGTCCCAGCCGGCCGCCTCGGCCTCGCGGCCGAGCTCGGCGATCACGGCCGGGTCGCCGAACTCGCCTGCGTTGGGGATGCCGACGGCGAAGCGCACGCGGTCACCCTAGCCAGTGGCTAGCGTGATCGGCATGAGGCTTGCGAAGTACCTGGCGCACGCGGGCGTGGCGTCGCGGCGCGCGGCCGAGCGGCTGATCGCGGCCGGGCGCGTGAGCGTTGACGGGGAGGTGGTCACCCACCCGGCGCGCGACGTGGACGACTCGAGCCGGGTGGCCGTCGACGGGAGCCCCGTCGCGCTCGAGGCGCGCGAGGTCTGGATGGTGAACAAGCCGCCGGGCGTCGTCTCGACCGCGCGCGACACCCACGGGCGCCCGATCGTCACCTCGCTCGTGCGCTCCGAGCGCCGGCTCTACCCGGTCGGGCGGCTCGACGCGGACACCACCGGGCTGATCCTGCTCACCAACGACGGCGAGCTCGCGAACCGGCTCACGCACCCCCGCTACGGGGTCGAGAAGACCTACCGCGCGAGGGTGGCGCCCGCGCCGGTGCCCGAGCGCGCGCTGCGCGCGCTGCGCGAGGGCGTCGAGCTCGACGATGGCCGCACCTCGCCCGCACGCGTGCGCCAGCTCGAGCCGGGCGTGCTCGAGCTCCGCATCGCCGAGGGGCGCAAGCGGCAGGTCAGGCGCATGTGCGAGGCGGTCGGGCACCGCGTGGTCGAGCTCGAGCGCGTCGCCTTCGGCCCGCTGCGCCTCGACGGGCTCGGCCGCGGCAGGGCGCGCCGGCTCACGTCCGCGGAGGTCGAGCGGCTGCGCAAGGCCGCGCGCGGCTGATGAGCGGGCGGCGCGCTAGGGTGGCGGCCGCGGCGCGCTCTGGAACAATCCGCGCCCGTATGAAGCTCCGAGCCCTGCGCGGCGCAACCACCGTCGACGAGAACGATGCCGAGGCGATCCTCGAGGCCACCGAGGAGCTCGTGCGCGAGGTGATCGCTCGCAACAGCCTCCGCATCGAGGACATGGTGAGCTGCATCTTCACCTGCACGAGCGACCTGAACGCCGAGTTCCCGGCCGTCGCCGCGCGCCGCATCGGGCTCAACAGCGTGCCGCTGCTCTGCGCCCGCGAGATCGACGTGCCGGGCGCCCTCCCGCGGGTGATCCGGATGCTGCTCCACTGCTACGCGGACCCGGACACCGAGGCGCGGCACGTCTACCTGCGCGACGCCGTCGCGCTGCGCGCGGACCTCCAGGGGGCGCAGTGATCGAGTTCAACGCGCGCGTCCGCGCGATCCCCGAGTACCCCGCGGCGGACACCTACGAGCTCGGCGGCGAGCTCGTCAAGCTCGCCTCGAACGAGTCGCCCTTCGCGCCCCACCCGCAGGTGCTCGAGGCGATCGAGCGCCAGGCGCACACGCTCAACCGCTACCCCGACCCGAGCGCGAGCCTGCTGCGCTCCCGCCTCGCGGAGCGCTTCGAGGTCCCGGCCGCGCACGTGTCGGTCGGCAACGGCTCGTGCGAGATCCTGCTCGCGGCCGCCCAGGCGATGCTCGAGCCCGGCGCCGAGATCGTCTACGCCTGGCCCGCCTTCTCGATGTACCCGACGCTCGCCGCGCTCACCGGCGCGCGCGCGATCGAGGTGCCCCTGAACGAGCGCCAGGAGCACGACCTCGAGGCGATGGCGCGCGAGGTGACGGCCGCGACGCGCATCGTGCTCGTCTGCAACCCCAACAACCCGACCGCGACAGCGCTCCCGATCGGCCGGATCGACGACTTCGTCGCCAGCCTCCCGCGCCACGTCTGCGTGATCCTCGACGAGGCCTACGTCGAGTTCTCGACGCTCCAGGACCCGGACGAGTCGCTGCCGCTGCTCGAGAGGCACCCGAACCTCGTGCTGCTGCGCACCTTCAGCAAGGTCTACGGCCTCTGCGGGCTGCGCGCGGGCTACGCACTCGCGGGCAACGCCGAGTTCCGCCGCGGGGTCGACCTCGTGCGCCAGCCGTTCAGCGTCAACACGCTCGCGCAGGCCGCCGCGGCCGAGGCTCTCCTGCACCAGGACGAGGTGGCCACGCGCGTCGAGCGCACGGCGATCGAGCGGCTGTACGTGGAGGAGGAGCTCGCGGCGCGCGGCGTCGCGACAACCGACAGCCAGGCGAACTTCTCCTGGGTGGACCTGGGCGGCAGGGACGAGCGGGAGGTGATGCGCGGCCTCGGCACGCGCGGCGTGATCGTGCGGGCGGGCTCCGCGCTCGGCTCCGAGGGCCACATCCGCGTCACCTACGGCACGCGCGCCGAGAACGACCGCTTCCTGCGCGCGCTCGACGAGGCGCTGGCGGAAGCGCCCGCGACCTGATACAAAGAGTCCCGATGCTTCACGGGAGCGGCACCTTCTTCCAGTGGCGGTACGGCGGCAAGATCGCTGGCCGCGGCGTGTCGTTCTCCTACCGGGGCTGGCGATTTAGCTAGGCGTCCGGCCCCGCTCGCCAGAGCGCGCAGTCCCGGCGCAGCTGCACCGCCGGACGCCTGTCCCACAGGTCTTGCCAGACCGCCTCGCGCCCGTCCGTAGGATTCGCCAGCGAGAACTCGAAAGGTCAGTAGTTCCAATGATGATCGTGATGAAAGAGGGGGCCTCCGACGACCAGATCCAGGCCGTGGTGGACCGCGTCGAGTCGGTCGGCGCGCGCGCCCACGTGTCCAGGGGCGAGCTCGTCACCGTGATCGGCGCGATCGGGGACCGGGAGCACGTCGCCAACCTCGGCATCGAGGGCTTCCCCGGGGTCGATCACATGGTCCCGATCCTCAAGCCCTACAAGCTCGCCTCCGCGCAGTTCAAGAAGGGCGAGCGCACCGTCGTCGAGATCGACGGGCGCAAGATCGGCGGGCAGCACTTCATGATGATCGCGGGGCCGTGCACCGTCGAGTCGCGCGAGGTGATGCTCGAGACCGCGCACGTGGTGAAGGACGCAGGCGCGCAGCTCCTGCGCGGCGGCGCTTACAAGCCGCGCACCTCGCCCTACTCCTTCCAGGGTCTCGGGGAGGCGGGCCTGCGCCTGCTGCAGGAGGCCAAGGAGGAGACCGGCCTGCCGGTGGTGACCGAGCTGATGGACGTGCGCGACCTCGAGCGCGTGCTCGAGGTGGCCGACGTGATCCAGCTCGGCGCGCGCAACATGCAGAACTACACGCTGCTGACCGAGGTCGGCCGCGCCGGGGTGCCGGTGCTGCTCAAGCGCGGGCTCTCGGCCACGATCGAGGAGCTCCTGATGGCCGCCGAGTACGTGCTCAAGGAGGGCAACGAGCAGGTGCTCCTCTGCGAGCGCGGCATCCGCACGTTCGAGCCCTCCTACCGCTTCACGCTCGACCTGCTGGCCGTGCCGGTGCTCAAGGAGCTGTCGCACCTGCCGGTCGTGATCGACCCGAGCCACGCCGCCGGGCGGCGCGACTGGGTGCTGCCGATGTCGCTGGCGGCCGCCGCCGCCGGCGCGGACGGGATAATCGTCGAGATCCATCCGCAGCCCGAGAAGGCGATCTGCGACGGGCCGCAGGCCGTGCGCAACGAGGAGTTCGCCGACTACGTGCGCAAGGTCGAGCAGGCCGCGGCGCTCGCGGGCAAGGAGCTCGCGCGGGTCTAGGGCCTGACGCACCGCCCGTGCGAATCGCGGTCCTCGGCGTCGGTCTGATCGGCGGCTCCATCGGGCTCGCCGCGCGCGAGCGCATAGACGGCGCCGAGGTCGTGGGCTACGACGCGCGCGAGTCCGCCCTCGCCGCGGCGCGCGAGCGCGGCGCGATCGACCGCGCCGCGGGCTCGGTGGGCGAGGCGCTCGAGGGCGCGGACGCCTGCTTCGCGTGCGCCCCGGTGGGAGCGCTCCCCGCGCTGGTCGCCGACGCGCTCGCGGCGGCGGGCGGGGACTGCGTCGTCTCCGACGTCGGCTCGGTGAAGGGCGTCGTGGCCGACGCGACCTCCGACCCGCGCTTCATCGGCGGCCACCCGCTCGCGGGCGCCGAGTCGGCGGGCGTCGAGCACGCGCGCGCCGACCTCTTCGACGCCGCCTCGTGGTACCTCACGCCGGGGGAGCGCTCCTCGGGGATCCTCTACGAGCGCCTGCACGGGATCGTGGTCGGCCTTGGCGCGCAGCCCGTCGCGATCGACGCGGCGACCCACGACCGCCTGCTCGCGACCGTCAGCCACCTGCCGCACGTGCTGGCGAACGTGCTCGTCTCGCAGGCGGCCCGCGCGCTCGCGGGTGAGGGCGAGGCGCTCCCGCGCGTGGGCCCGAGCTTCCGCGACGCGACGCGCGTCGCCGGCGCCAACCCCGACATCTGGACCGACATCTACCTCGCGAACGGCGAGGCGATCGCCGCGCAGCTCGACGAGGCGGCGGACCGCCTGCACGCCGTGGCCGAGCTCCTGCGCGCGCGCGACGCGGGCGCGATCGAGACCTGGAACGAGGCGGCGCGCGCAGACCGGCGGCGGCTGCTCGAGGCGGACCTGGCCGGCGGGCCGGTCCACGAGCTGCGCATATCCGTGCCCAACAGGCCGGGTATCGTCGCGAGCGTGGCGCTCTCGCTCGGCAAGGCCGGCGTGAACATCGTCGACATGGCGCTCTCGCCCGCCCCGGACATGCGCTCCGGGCAGATGGCGCTCTGGATCGCGGGCGACGACGCCGCGGCGCGCGCCGAGGAGCTGATCGGCGAGCTCGGGTTCCCGGTGACGCGCGCGTCGTGAACCGCCGCTTCGAGCCATCCGGGCCGCTGCGCGGCACGCTCGTCCCGCCCGCGGACAAGTCGATCTCGCACCGCGCGGCGCTGCTCGCCGCGATGGCTGACGAGCCCGTGACCGTGACGAACTACCTGCGCTCGAACGACACGCTCTCGACGCTCGCCGCCGTGCGCGCGCTCGGCGCCGCGGTCGAGGAGCGCCCGGACGGCGACCTCGTGATCCGCGGGGTCGGCCTGCGCACCCCCGCGGCGGTGAGCGGCGGCATGCTCGACGTCGGCAACGCCGGCACGCTCATCCGCCTGCTGCCCGGCTGGCTCGCGGGGCAGCCGGGCGGGGAGTGGACGCTCACCGGCGACGAGTCGATCCGCCGGCGCCCGATGGGGCGGGTGGCCGAGCCGCTGCGCCTGATGGGGGCCGAGGTGGAGACCGACGGCGGCACCGCTCCGCTGCGCGTGCGCGGCGCCGAGCTGCGCGGGATCGACTACGACCTCCCGGTGGCGAGCGCGCAGGTGAAGTCGTGCGTGTTGATCGCCGGGCTGCTCGCACAGGGCTCGACGCGCGTGCGCGAGCCGATCCGGAGCCGTGACCACACCGAGCGCATCCTCTGCCGCGCGCGCGTGCCGTTCGAGCGCGACGGGCTCTCGCTCGCCGTCTCGCAGGTCGACGAGCTCGAGCTCGACACGGTGGCGGTGCCGGGCGACCCCTCGTCCGCCGCCTTCCACATCGCGGCCGCCTGCATCGTGCCGGGCTCGCGCATCGTGATCGAGCACCTCGACCTCAACTGGACGCGCAACGCCTTCGTGCGCATCGCGCAGCGGATGGGCGCGGTAATCGTCGGCGACCTCGAGGATCCCGACGCGCCGCTGCCCGACCGCGAGCCGATCGGGGAGCTCGACGTCGCCGCGGCCCCGCTCGTGGCCACCACGGTGGAGCCCGACGAGGTGCCGCTCGCGATCGACGAGCTGCCGCTCGTCGGCCTGCTCGGGTGCTTCGCGGAGGGCGACACGATCGTGCGCGGCGCCGGGGAGCTGCGCCACAAGGAGTCCGATCGCATCGCCGGCGTGGTCGAGGGCCTGCGCGGCCTCGGCGCCGACATCGAGGCGACCGAGGACGGCTTCGTGGTACACGGCGACGGCGGCCTGCGCGGCGGCGCCTTCGAGGCGCGCGGCGACCACCGCCTGGCGATGCTCGGAGCGGTCGCGGGCCTCGCGTCGCGGGAGGGCGTCGAGGTGATCGGCATGGAGGCGGCGAGCGTGTCCTACCCCGGCTTCGAGGCGGACCTGGCGACACTGCTGCGATGACCCGCCGGCCGCACGTCGTCCTCGCCCAAGCCCTGCTGATCGCCGCGATGGCGGTCGGGAGCGTGCTGATGTGGATCGGCGTGCCGGTCGGCTGGCTCGTGCTCGCGTCGCTGCTCACCGACAGCTCGGCGCCCAGCCTCGGCCCCTACCTGCTCGTGATCGTGGGGATCCCGGTGTCGATGTGGATCGTCGGCCGTGGCCTGCGCCGGCTCGACCTGACCTACGCCCGCCTCACCGGGAACGTCGAGCAGCGCGCGACGCGCGCGGCGTGGCTCAAGAGCATGCGCGCCGAGCGCGGCTCGACACGCAGGCTGACGATGCTCGACCGGGTGATGATCGTGAGCGTGTCGATCGCGCTCGTCGCGTTCGGGGTCTGGTTCTTCGCGTTCGCGGGCTCGAGCCTGCCGGGTGGCTAGCGGCGTCGGAAAGTAGCCTTCGGCGCCATGGTCATCGCCATCGACGGCCCCGCCGGGGCGGGAAAGAGCACGGTCGCGCGCGGCGTGGCGGAGCGGCTCGGCTTCACGTATCTCGACTCGGGCGCCATGTACCGGGCGGCCGCGCTCGCGACCCTCGAGGACCGGCGCGAGCCGGCGGAGGTGGCGCGCACGCTCGAGATCGAGCTCGGCGAGCGCGTGCTCGCGAACGGCAGGGACGTGACGGCGGCGATCCGCACGCCCGAGGTTACCGAGGCCGCCTCGCGGATCGCCACCGACCGGGCGGTGCGCGCCGCGCTCGTGGAGAAGCAGCGCGAGCTCATCCGCCGGGGCGACTGGGTCGCCGAGGGCCGCGACATCGGCACGGTCGTCGCGCCGGGCGCCGAGCTCAAGATCTTCCTCACGGCGAGCCCCGAGCAGCGGGCGAGGCGGCGCGCCGCCGAGCTCGGGGTCGACTGGCGCACCGTGCTCCGGGACCAGACGCTGCGCGACGAGCAGGACCGAAGGCGCGAGCACTCGCCGCTGCGGGCGGCGCCCGACGCGATCGCGATCGACACCACCGACCGCACCGTCGAGGACGTGGTCACGCAGATCGCGAAGCTGGCGCGCGACCTGAGGGGGTAGCGCCGTGGCGCTCCCGAAGGCGGCGGTCGTCGGCTACCCGAACGTCGGCAAGTCGACGCTCGTGAACCGGCTCAGCGAGAGCCGCGAGGCGGTGGTCCACGAGCAGGCGGGCGTCACGCGCGACCGCAAGGAGATCGAGACCGAGTGGAACGGCCGCCGCTTCCTGCTGGTCGACACCGGTGGCGTCGACGCGAGCGACGAGACCGAGCTCGCTCGCCAGGTCCAGGCGCAGGCGCGGCAGGCGCTCGCCGAAGCCGACCTCGCGATCCTGGTGGTCGACGCGCGGGCCGGCCTGCGGCCGGGCGACGAGGAGCTGGCGGACGAGCTGCGGCGCGCGCGCATCCCGGTGCTCGTGGCGGCGAACAAGGTCGACTCGGCGAAGTCCATCCCCGACGCCGCCGAGTTCTACGCGCTCGGCCTCGGCGAGCCGATCCCGGTCTCGGGCGCGCAGGGGCTCGGCACGGGAGACCTGCTCGACCGGGTCGCGGCGAGCCTGCCGGAGGCGGCGGAGCCCGACGAGCCCGAGCCGATCCGCCTGGCGGTGATCGGCCGGCCGAACGTCGGCAAGTCCTCGCTCGTGAACCGCTTCCTGGGGGAGGAGCGCGTGATCGTCTCGGAGGTCGCGGGCACGACGCGCGACGCGATCGACACGCGCGTCGAGGTGGACGGCCGGCCGCTCGTGCTCGTCGACACGGCCGGCCTGCGCCGCCGGACCAAGGTGGCCGGCACGATCGAGTACTACGCGCAGCTGCGCTCCGAGCGCGCGGCCGAGCGCGCGGACGTGGCGCTCGTCGTGTGCGACGCCTCCGAGGGCGTGACCGCCGAGGACCTGCGCATCGCCGAGCTCGCGATGCGGTCCGGCTGCGCGACCGTGGCGGTGCTCAACAAGTGGGACATCCAGCGCGCCGACCTCGAGCACGAGCGCGCGCGCATCCACCGCAAGCTGCGCCTGCGCCCGAAGGTCGTGACCGCGAGCGCGCTGACGGGGCGCAACGTCAAGCGGCTGCTCGTCGAGGCGATCGAGCTGGGGGAGAGGGCGCGCGCCCGCATCCCGACGCCCGAGCTCAATCGCTTCCTCTCCGACGTCCAGGCGGCGCGTCAGCCGCCGGTGGTGCGCAACCGGCGCCTGCGGATGTACTACATGACGCAGTACGACGTGGCCCCGCCCCGCTTCGCGATCCAGGTGAACGACCGCGGGCTGCTGACCCGCGACTACGCCTACTTCGTGGAGAATCGCCTGCGGGACCGCTACGGCATGGACGGGGTCCCGCTCGTGATCGACTTCAAGGGGCGCGATTCCCGGGGCTCGCGGAGAGAGGGTTGACGAGGACAGCTCAGCTTTGGCGCCGGCTCGCGGTGGCGGCGCCCGCGGTCGCGATCGCGGTCGTGGCGGTCGCGCTGCTCACCGGCGGGGGCGGCGGCTCGCCGCCCGACGGCGCGGCGCGGCGCGTGCCGGGGAACGCGCTCCTCTACCTGCACCTCGCGGCCGACCGCTCGAGCGAGGCCTGGGCACGCGCGGCCGGCCTTGCGCGCAGGCTGCCGCTGCTCGCGCAGGCGCGCGACCGGCTGCTCGCGCTCGCGCTCGCGCCCGCCGCGGGCCTGAGGCTCGACCGGGCGGCGGGCTCCTGGCTCGGCGGCGAGGCCGCCTACGCCGAGCTTCCGGGCGGGGGCGGGGAGCACGTCCTTCCGCTGCTCGTCGCCGAGGCGCGCTACGAGGGCGGCGCACGGAAGGCGCTTGCGCGCTTCCCGCGGCGCGGCGGCTACCGCGGCACGCGCTTCTACGACCTCGGCAGGTCGCGCGCCGCGCTCGACTCGGGCTGGCTGCTCGTCGGGCCCGAGCGCGCGCTGCGCGCCGCGCTCGACACGGGCGCCGGGCGCGTGCCCGCGCTGGCGGACGAGCGCGCCTACGCGCGGCTGACGGCGGCGCTGCCGCGCGAGCGGATCGCGCACGCCTGGCTGGGCGCGGGCGCGATCCGCCGCTACGCCGCCCGGCCGGTGGCGCTGCTCGCGGACGCCGCGGGCGCAGGCCCGGTCCGCGCCGCGGCGCTCGCCTTCACCCCCGGGGCGGGCCGCTTCCAGCTCGACGTGCGGGCGCTCGCCTCGGGGTCCGGCGGCTGCCCGCCCGAGGGCGACGCAGGGGCGCTGGCGCGGCGCGCGCCGGCCGCCGCCGCGGCGTTCGTCGCCGTCTCGCGGCTCGACTGCGTGCTCGCGAGGGCGCTTCCGGCCGCCACCGGCGGCGGGCTCGGGGGCGCGCTCGCCGGCCTCGCGACGCTCGCGCGCGGCGGCGGCGCGGATCTCGTGCGCGAGTCGCTGCCGCTGCTCTCGCGGCCCGCCGCCCTGGCGCTGACGCCGGGGGCGGGCCAGCCGCGGCTCACGCTCGCCCTCGGCGGCGTGCCGAAGGGGAAGGGTATCGAGCTCGTCGGCCGGCTGCAGCCCGCGCTCGCGCGGCTCGTCGGCGCCGCGGGCGAGGGCGAGGCCCCCGGATACTCCACGCGCCGCGTCGCGGGGGTGACGGCGTTCACGAGCCGGCTCAACTCGGCGCTCACGCTCGACTACGCGGAGATCGGGGGTGACCTCGTCGTCGCGAACGGCCCGGGCGCGATCGCCGCGGCGGCTACGGGGCGGAGCCTCGAGGACGACGGCGACTACCGGCAGCTCCTCGGCGACCGCCCCGACGGCCCGGCCTCGGTAGTCTTCCTCGACTTCGACAGGCTCCTTGCGCTTGCCGATCGGGCAGGCCTGGCACGGAACCCGGCGTACGCGGCTGTCCGCGGCGACATCCACGAGATCGGTGCGGCCGGCGCCTATGTCGCGCGCGACGGGGAGCAACTCAACGCCGAGCTTCTCTTCAGGAACCCATGACCCAACAGCAGCCCCTCTCCGACAACGAGTACCTCTTCACCTCCGAGTCCGTGACGGAGGGCCATCCCGACAAGATGGCCGACCAGATCTCGGACGGCGTCCTCGACGCCGTGATGGCGGAGGACCCCGACGGCCGCGTGGCCTGCGAGACGCTCGTGAACACCGGCCTGGTCGTCGTCTCCGGCGAGATCTCGACGCACGTCTACGTCGACATCCCCAAGATCGCGCGCGAGACGATCCGCAAGATCGGCTACGACGACGCCCGCTACGGGTTCGACTGCAACACCTGCGCCGTCATCACCGCGATCGACGAGCAGTCGCCCGACATCGCCCAGGGCGTGAACTCGGCGTACGAGACCCGCACCGACCCCGCCGACAACGACGAGTTCGACCTCGCGGGGGCGGGCGACCAGGGCATGATGTTCGGCTACGCGACGCGCGAGACGCCCGAGCTGATGCCCATGCCGATCTCGCTCGCGCACAAGCTCGCGCACCGGCTCTCCGAGGTCCGCCGCGGCGACGTGATGCCCTACCTGCGCCCGGACGGCAAGACGCAGGTAACGATCCGCTACGAGAACAACCGCCCGATCGAGATCGAGAAGGTGCTGATCTCGACGCAGCACAAGGAGGGCGTGGACTCCGAGACGCTGATCAAGCCCGACCTCTGGGAGCACGTGCTGCACCCGGTCCTGCCGCCCGAGCTGTACGACCCCAAGAAGCTCCAGAGGAACTTCCTGGTGAACCCCACCGGCAAGTTCGAGATCGGCGGTCCGATGGGCGACTGCGGCCTCACCGGGCGCAAGATCATCGTCGACACCTACGGCGGCGCCGCCCGCCACGGCGGCGGGGCCTTCTCCGGCAAGGACCCCTCGAAGGTCGACCGCTCCGCCGCCTACGCCGCGCGCTACGTCGCGAAGAACGTCGTCGCCGCGGGGCTCGCGGACCGCTGCGAGGTGCAGGTCGCGTACGCGATCGGCGTGGCGCACCCGGTGTCGCTGATGGTCGAGACCTACGGGACCGAGCGGGTGTCGCGCTCGAAGATCGTCGAGCTCATCAACGAGCACTTCGACCTGCGCCCGGGGGCGTTCCGCAGGTACCTCGACCTGCACCGGCCGATCTACCAGAAAACCGCGGCCTACGGCCACTTCGGCCGCGAGGACCACGACTTCACCTGGGAGAAGACCGACAAGGCCGAGGCCCTGCGGCAGGCTGCGGGGCTCGGGTCGGCCGAGGCAGTCAGCTCTTAGCGGCTTGCGAGGCCACCGCTGCGGTGCGAGAGTCGGGGCAAGAGGCCCGGCGCTCGCCGGACCGTGAGCGGAAGGAGTGGCGATGGCCGACCGCGTGCTGTTCATCAGCTGGGGGTCGCCCGTCCCCGGGCGCGAGGAGCACGGCCTCGAGGTCTTCGAGGAGGCCCTCGGCCTGTACGGCCGCATGCAGCAGGACGGCCGGATCGAGAGCTTCGACGTCGTCCTGCTCGCCCCGAACGCCTCGCTGGGCGGCTACATGGAGCTGCGCGGCTCCGCTGAGCGGCTCGCCGCGGTCCGCGAGGACGAGCAGTTCCGGCGCATGCTCGTGAGCGCGTCGCTCGTGGTCGAGGACCTGCAGATGGTCGAGGGCTCGACCGACGCGGGGATCGCAGGCGAGGTCGGCATGCCCCGCGCGCCGCGGGGGGGGGGGCCGCCGCCCGCCGCCCGCCCCGCGCGGCCCGGCGCCCCGTCCGGCGGGCGGGGCGCCGGGCCACCGGGGCGCGTGCGAGGTCTGCAAGTGAGGCCGCGGCAGCCGGGCGGCGGCGCGTCCTCCGGCGCGTGCCGCGACGCGCGCACGCGGCGATCAGCGTAAGCTCATCATATGCCAACGACTTACAAAGCTCAGCACGAGCTAAGTCGCGCCTGCGGCCGACGACGATCGGTGACCCAGCTCGACCACGCCTGCGGCCTCCTCCCTGCCCTCGCCCGGCTGTCGGCGAGGCGTGGGCATCCAACGCTCACGCTGCTCGCGGTATCGCTCGGGGTGATGATGGTCGCGCTCGACGGCACGGTCGTCTCGGTCGCGAACCCGACGATCGGCGCCGACCTCGGGGCCTCGCTCGCAGGGCTCCAGTGGGTGACCAACGGCTACCTGCTCGCGCTCGCGGTGCTGCTCGTCGCGGGCGGCAAGCTCGGCGACCGCTTCGGCCGCAAGCTGGTGCTCTGCGTCGGCGTCAGCGGGTTCGCGCTGGCGTCGCTCGGCTGCGCGCTCTCGAGCTCGATCGGCCCGCTGATCGCCTGCCGGGTCGCTCAGGGCCTCGCGGGCGCGCTCCTGATGCCGAACACGCTCGCGATCATCCGCGCCACCTTCGCGCCCGGCCAGCTCAACCGCGCGGTCGGGATCTGGGGCGGCTCCTCGTCGCTTGCGACGGCGTCGGGCCCGATCGTCGGCGGCATGCTCGCGCAGCACGTGTCGTGGCAGTCGATCTTCTTGCTGAACGTGCCGCTCGGGGCGCTCGCCGCGGCGGTCACCTGGGCGGCGGTCGAGGAGTCGCGCGACGAGCGCTCGGGCCGCGGCCTCGACCCGCCGGGCGTCGCCCTCCTCCTCGGCTCGCTGTTCGCGCTCGTGTGGGGGATCATGAAGACGCAGACGCACGGCTGGGGCGCCGGCTACACGCTCGGCTTTCTCGGCGCGGGGGCCGCGCTGCTCGCGGCCTTCGCCTGGCGGGAGGCGACGGCGCGCCAGCCGCTGATCCCGCTCGACCTGTTCCGCTCCCGCTCGTTCTCGGCGGGTGTCGCGCTCGTCGCGATCGGGCTGTTTGCGCTCTTCGGCGTGCTCTTCTTCATCACGCTCTACCTCCAGCGCGTGCACGGCTACTCGCCCGTCGAGACGGGGGTGAGGATGCTGCCGCTCACCGGCGTGATCGCGTTCACCGCCCCGATCGGCGGCGTCCTCACCGAGCGCTTCGGCCCGCGGCTGCCGCTCGCGGCGGGGATGCTGATCCTGGGCGCGGCGATGCTCGGCCTGCGGCCGCTTGCGCCCCACTCGGGCTACGGCGCGATCTGGCCGTGGTTCCTCGCGATGGGCGTGGCGCTCGGGCTCGTGATCGTCTCCGCCACCCAGGCGATCGTGGGCGACGCGCCCGTGGAGCGCGGAGGGATCGCCGGGGGCCTGCAGGCGACCGCGAACCAGCTCGGAGGCGTGCTCGGCACGGCGGTGCTCGGCTCGGTGCTCGCGGGCAGGGCCGGCGCCGCGCTCGGCGCGCGGCTCGAAGAGGCGGGCGTGTCCGGGGCCCTCGCCGGGACGGTGCTCGAGTGGAAGGGCGCGGTCGCGCAGGGGCTCGCGCCGCCGCTCCCGCGCGCGGCGGGCGCGGAGCTCGCCGGGCGCGTCGGCGAGGCGTGCCACCTCGCCTTCCTCGACGGCCTGCACGCGGTCATCCTGGTGGGCGCGCTCGTGGCCTTCGCGGGGGCGGGAGTGGCGCTGCTCGTCCGGCGCGGGCGCCCATCCGGCGGCGCGCCCGCCTTCGGCTGAGCGCCGCTTCGTCCGGCCCGACCCATAGCTTGCCGGGGGTGATCGCCAAGGTCGAGCCGCTGACCGCCGCCCGCGCGCTGCGAGGCCCGTTCGACTACCGGCTCGGCGCCGGCATGGAGGGGGTGGACGTCGGCTCGATGCTCGTCGTGCCCTTCGGGCGCCAGCGCCTGCTGGGCGTGGTGGTCGGGATGTCCGACCGCAGCGACGTGCCAGAGGAGCGGCTCGTGGAGCCGCTCACGACGCTCGATCCCGAGGTGCCGCCGGAGCTCGTGCGGCTCGGCCTGTGGGTCGCGGAGGAGTACTGCTCGACGCCCGCCCGCGGCCTGCAGCTCGTGCTGCCGCCCGGCACGGGGCGCGGCGCCCGCCCGCGGGTCCGCCCGCGCATGCTGCTCGCCGCGGAGCTGACCCGGGCCGGGCGGGAGGCGATCATCGCGGGCGCGGGCGGCCCGCGCCAGCGCGCCGCGCTCGAGGCGCTCCGCCGCGGCTGCCGCACGGTCGCCGACGTCTGCCGCGAGGCGGCCTGCTCGCACCAGACGCTGCGCTCGCTCGAGCGCCGCGGGCTCGTCCGGCTCGAGCGCGTCGAGCTGGCGCGCAGGCCGGATCTCGTCACGGTCGGCGCGCGCGGGCCGGCGAGCCTCGAGCTCACCCCGGCCCAGCGGGACGCGCTGGCCGAGATCGTGGCGCGGCTCGACGCGCCGGAGCCGGGCGGGCCGCTCCTGCTCCACGGGGTGACCGGGAGCGGCAAGACCGAGGTGTACCTGCAGGCGGTCGCGGCGGCGCTCGAGCGGGGGCGCTCGGCGATCGTGCTCGTGCCCGAGATCGCGCTCACGCCGCAGACCGCCGCGCGCTTCGAGCGGCGCTTCGGGGATCTCGTGGCGGTGCTGCACTCGAAGCTCGGCGCCGGCGCGCGCTACGACGAGTGGTCACGGCTGCGGCGGGGCGAGGCGCGCGTGTGCGTCGGCCCGCGCTCGGCGGTGTTCGCGCCGGTGCGCGACCTCGGGCTGATCGTGATCGACGAGGAGCACGACCCCTCCTACAAGCAGGACGGCGACCCGCGCTACGACGCGCGGCGGGTCGCCGAGCGGCGCGCGGCGGACGCGGGCGCGGTGCTGGTGGCGGGAAGCGCCACGCCGCGGCCGGAGAGCTGGCGGGCGATGCGGCGGCTGACGATGCCCGAGCGGGTCGACGGGCGCGCGCTGCCGCCGGTCGAGATCGTCGGGATGCTCGGCACGCGCGGGCCGCTGCACGCGCGCACGCGCGAGGCGCTCGACGAGGTGCGCGCGCGGGGCGAGAAGGCGATCGTGCTGCTCAACCGCCGCGGCTGGTCGAGCTTCCTCTCGTGCCGGGTGTGCGGACGGGTCTGGGAGTGCCCGCAGTGCGACGTCACGCTCGTCCTCCACCGCGCCGCCGGCGTCGTCTCCTGCCACCACTGCGGGCACGAGGAGCCCGCGCCGCGGAGCTGCCCCGAGTGCGGGTCGGTGTCGGTCGGGCGGCACGGCATCGGCACCGAGCGGCTCGAGCGGGAGCTGTCGGAGCTCGTGGCGCCGCTGCCCGTGTTCCGGCTCGACTCCGACGCGGCGGCCGAGCGGGGCGCGGTCGCGCGCACGCTCGAGCGCTTCGACAGCGCGCCGGCGGGGGTGCTGATCGGGACGCAGATGGTCGCCAAGGGGCACGACTTCCCGGACGTGACGCTCGGCGTGGTGCTCGACGCGGACGCGACGCTCCGCTTCCCCGACTTCCGCGCGGAGGAGCGCGCCTTCGCGCTCGTGGCGCAGCTCGCCGGTCGCAGCGGCCGCGGGCCGCGGGGTGGGCGCGTGATCGTGCAGGCGATCGATCCCGAGGCGCGGCCGCTCGTGTACGCCTCGCGGCACGACGCGCGCGGCTTCGCCGAGAGCGAGCTGGCGCGCCGCGAGGCGCTCCGGTACCCGCCCTTCGCCCACCTGATCCGCGTGGTCTGCGGCTGCGAGCAGCAGGGCCCGGAGCTGGCCGCGGCGGAGGCGGTGCGGGAGGCGATCCGCGCGCCCGGCGCTGCGGTGCTCGGCCCGGCGCCGCTGTTCCGGCTGAAGGGCCGCGAGCGCGCCCAGCTCGTGGTCAAGGCGCTCGATCGCGCGGCCGCGATCGCGGCCGTGAGGCGGGCCGTGGAGCGCGCGGCGGGGGAGTTCTCGAAGCGCGGCGTGACTTTCTCGGTCGACGTCGACCCCCAGTAGACTCGGCTGCATGGCCGAGGCGAACGGGCACGAGACCGAGGCGCGGGACCACGAGGTAGAGCTGCTCGATCCCGAGCACGAGGACGAGCGGAGGCTCGACCCCGAGGTCGAGGCGCGCAGGCGCGCGGCGATGTCGTTCATCCGCCGCTACGGCGATCCGATCCTCAAGAGCAGCGCCACCCCGGTCGACCGCTTCGACGACGCGCTGCGCCGGCAGGTGGCGCGCATGGGCGCGCTGATGAACGACGCCCTCGGCGTCGGGCTTGCGGCCCCTCAGATCGGGATCTCGCAGCGGCTGCTCGTCTACCGCGTCGGGCCGGACGCGCCGCTCGTCGCGCTCGCGAACCCCGAGCTCGAGTGGGCGAGCGATGAGGTCGAGATCGCCGAGGAGGGCTGCCTCTCGATCCCGGGCGTCGCGGTCGACGTCGAGCGCGCGGTGCATGTCCGCGTGCGCGCGCAGGACGAGCACGGCGAGCGCAGGCTCGTCGAGGCATCGGGTTTCGAGGCCCGCGTGATCCAGCACGAGATGGATCACCTCGACGGGGTGCTGATCCTCGACCGCGCCTCGCGCGAGCAGCGCAAGGAGGCAATGAGGGCCCTGCGCGAGGCCGCCCAGGCGGCCGAAGCCGCCTAGCGGCCGCAGTCCGTGCGCGTCACCGACGCTCCCGCCCCCCCGATAGCCTCCAGCGCCGTGCGCACGGTTTTCCTCGGCACCAGCGAGTTCGCGGTGGGCGTGCTCGAGCGGCTCGCGCGCTCCGCCCACCGGCCGTCGTTGGTCGTGACGCGGCCGGACAGGCCGCGCGGCCGCGGCCGCAGGCTCGCCTCGCCGCCGGTGGCGGACGCGGCCCGGCTGCTCGGCATCCCCGTCTACCAGCCGGAGTCGGTGAACTCGCCGGAGGCGATCGCGGCCATCGCCGACGCACGACCCGATACGGTCTGCATCTGCGCCTTCGGCGCCCTGATCGAGGAGCCGCTCCTGTCAGCCCACCCGATGCTCAACGTGCACCCGTCGCTGCTGCCGCGCTGGCGCGGCGCCGCGCCGATCGAGCGCGCGATCGACGCCGGCGACGAGGTGACGGGCGTGTCGATCATGGTGCCGGTAGCCGAGATGGACGCAGGGCCCGTGTGCCTGCAGCGCAAGGAGCCGATCCGCCCCGACGACGACTACGGCTCGCTGTCGCGGCGGCTGCGCGAGGTGGGCGGCGAGCTGCTCGTGCGAGCGCTCGACGAGCGCCCCGAATGCCGCCCGCAGCCCGACACGGGCGTCACGATCGCGCCCAGGATCGAGCCCTCGGACCGCCGGCTCGACCCCGGGCGCGCGCCCGCGGACCTCGAGCGGCGCGTGCGCGCGCTGACCCCGCACGTCGGCGCGTACGTCGAGCTGCCCGGCGGCGAGCGCCTGGGCGTGCGCCGCGCGGCGGCCGCCGAGCTGCAGGCCGCCGCCGACGGCGCGCCAGGCGAGCTCGTCGCAAGCGGCGAGCGCCTGTTCCTGCGCTGCGCCGGCGGCGCGCTCGAGCTGCTCGTGGTGCAGCCGGCGGGCGGCCGCGCGATGGACGCCGCCGCCTATGTCCGCGGCCACTCCGGAAAGCTGAGCCGGGTCGCCTGATGGTCCGCTCCGTGCTGCTCAACGGTCACCCCTGGCGCAGGCACGCGAAGGTCTCCGACGCGCGCCGTTGCGCCTACCGCGTCGTGCGCCGCGTCGCGGAGGAGGGCGCCTTCGCCGACCGCGCCTTCCGCGCGGAGGCGGAGCGCCACCGCCTCGACGCGCGCGACCGCGCGTTCGCCCAGCAGCTCGTGTACGGCACCGTCCAGCGCAGCGCGACCCTCAGGTACGTGCTCACCGGCCTGTCCGCCCGCCCGATCCAGTCGATCGACCCGCCGCTGCGCGACGCCCTGCTGCTCGGCCTCTTCCAGATCCTCTACATGGGCGGGGTCCCCGACCACGCGGCCGTCGAGCAGACGGTGGAGCTCGCGAAGCTCGGCGGCGGCGGCTCGCACCGGTTCGCGAACGCGGTGATGCGCCGCGCGGCCCGCGAGGCGCGCGAGCTGGTGGACGAGCTCTCGGAGGACAGCCCCGCCGAGGCGGCGATCCGGCACTCGCACCCCGAGTGGCTCGTGCGCATGTGGTGGGAGCAGCTCGGGCGCGACCACACGATCGCGCTCCTGCGCCGCGACAACGAGCCCGCCGAGAGCGCCGTGCGCGCGAACTGCCTCGTGCTCACGCGCGACGAGCTCCAGCGCGCGCTCGCCGAGGTCGGCGTCGCCAGCGAGCCGGCGCCGCGCCTGAGCGAGGGCCTGGTGCTCGCCGACGCGTTCGACGCGCACGGCTCCGAGCTGTTCGAGCAGGGCGCGCTGATGCCGCAGTCGCGCGCCTCGATGGCGGTGGGGCGGCTCGTCGATCCGCGTCCCGGCGAGCGCGTGCTCGACATGTGCGCCGCGCCGGGCGCCAAGACCACGCACCTCGCCGCCCTGATGGAGGACCGCGGCGAGATCGTGGCGATCGAGCGCGCGCCCGGCCGCGCCCAGGCGCTCGTACGCAACTGCCGCCGGATGGCCGCGCGGCTCGTGCATGTGCGCCCAGGCGACGCGCTGGAGCTGCTCGCCGACGAGCCCGAGGCGGGCTTCGACCGCGTCCTGCTCGACGCGCCCTGCTCGGACCTCGGCACGCTCCAGTCGCGGCCGGACGCGCGCTGGCGCAAGGACGATCGCAGGATCGCGGCGCTCACGCGCACGCAGGACGCGCTGCTCGACGCCGCCGCCCGCCAGGTGCGCCCCGGCGGCACGCTGACCTACTCGACGTGCACGATCTCCGCAGCCGAGAACGAGCTCCGCATCGCGGCCTTCCTCGAGCGCCACACGGGGTTCCGGCTCGACGACCTCGGCGCCGAGTGGCCGGACGCGCGCCATCCGCACGACGGCCGCATGCTGCGCTTCCTGCCGCACGTCCACGGCACCGACGGCTTCTTCGTCGCTCGGCTGCGGCGCGACCGCGGGACGGGCGCGTGACGGGCGGGCCGCACCGCTTCCCGCGGCGCGACGACCCGGTCGACCTCGGGCCGCTGTGCCCGTCGTGCGGCGAGCCGTGGCTGAGGCCCACGCAGCTCCCCGGGCGCTACCGCTGCGTCAACTGCCTGCGCCGCTTCGAGCTGCGTTCCGCCTGCCCCGACTGCGGCAGCCACGCCACTATCGCCCGCATGTCGGATCTGAGCAACGTGCAGTGCCGCAACTGCGGCGGCAGCATGCTGCAGCCGGTCTGACGCCCGCTCAGGCCTGCGCGCGCGCGGGCGTGCCGCCGCGGTAGAGCGCGTAGAGCAGCGCGCAGAGCAGCCCCGCCGCGGCGCAGTAGCCCACCTCGACCTGCAGCACGCGGTCGTCCCAGCCGGGGGTTAGCAGGAAGCCGACGAACGCCGCCGCGCTGCACGCCCACGAGATCGCCGCGCGCCGCGCCCGCCCCGCCGCGAGCGCCGCCTGGTTGAGCGTCGCGGCCGAGAGGTAGAGCCCCATCCCGATCGAGACGACCACGAGGCCGCCGCGCGCGTAGCTCGTGTCGCCCCCGAACAGGAGCTTCATCGCGAACGGGCCGAGCACGAGGAAGCCGAGCGCCACGAGCGCCGCGAAGGCGGCGATCGCGCGCACCGTCACCTGCACGCTGCGCCGGAAGGGGTCCGCCTCGCCGCTTGCGGCGAGGCGCGTGAGGTGGGGGAGGATCGAGGTCTGCACCGCTTGGAAGAGCTGCAGCGGCGCGCGCGCGATCAGCAGCACGTTGAACACGAACCCTGCGATCGCCGCGCCCCCGTCGCCGTCGACCGCCTTCACGAGCAGCGGGCCCGCGTTCAGGAACGTCTGCTCGCACACCATGATGACGAGCACCGCGACCGCGAAGCTCGCGCCGTGCGAGAGCGTGAGCTCGGGCTCGGCGCCGGCGCCGCCCGTCTCGGTGGGCTCCGCCGCGGAGTCGAGCGTCTCGGCGGTGCGGCTGTCATGGGGAGCGGGCGGCGGGTCGGGGCGCCTCAGCCTGCGCGCGAGCGCCCACGGCACGACCGCGAGCGACACGATCGGGGCGGCGGCCATGCCGGCGGCCACGACTCCCTGGCCGGAGGCGAGCCCGACCGTCACGGCGAGCGCGAACGCGAACCGCGAGGTCGCCTCCATCAGCACGAGCCCCCCGTAGAGCCCGAAGCGCCGGTGGCCCGCGAGGAACCCGCGCGCGAAGTAGCTCGCCGCGTACGCGAGCACCGCGCTGAAGAGGACCCAGTAGAGGGTCGCGGAGCCGCCGAGCAGGTCGTCCTCGAGCGTCGGCCGCAGGATCAGCGCCGCCACGGCGAAGAGCGCGGCGAGCGCGAGCTGGATGGTGGCGGCGACGCGCAGGTGCGAGGTGCCGCCGAGCCCGCGTGCGTGGCGGTCCGAGATCGTGCGCGAGAGGAGCTGCTCGACCGGCCGGTAGAGCACCGACACGACGATGAAGATCGCCGACCACAGGAGCGAGATCTCGCCGTAGTCGTGGGCGCTCAGCGCGTGGCTCGCGAGCGAGAAGTACGAGTAGGTGACGAGGCCCGTGACCCCGATCCCCGCTGCCAGGACGCCGGCGCCGCGGCCGTAGGAGCGCGTGGCGGAGCCGCCGCCGCCCGCCGCGGCGGGCGCCCGGGAGCCGGTGCTAGCCGACGCGGACAAGCAGCATGGTCCAGGGGAACGGCGAGCGGACCTCCTCGACCGTTCCGTAGCGGGAGAGGAGCTCGACGAACGACCGCTTGGACCAGTGGTTGATGTGGCCGGGGGTGTTGCCGAGGTCGCGCAGGTAGGCGCCGCGCGCCATGTTGAGCGCCCGCCAGAGCGGCTCGCGCGGCACCGACACGAGTAGCCAGCGGCTCGCCACGCGCGCCATCTCGGAGAGCGTGCGCGCGGGCTCGGGCACGTGCTCGAGCACCTCGATCGCGGCCGCCATGTCGAACTCGCCGTCGGCGAACTCGAGCGAGGTGGCGTCGGCGCAGCGGTACTCGAGGTTCGGCCGCTGGCGCTCCTCCCACTCCGCCGCGAGCTTGGGGTCGTCGAGGTCGATGCCGACGACGCGCCCGTCGCCGAGGCGCTCCGCCCACTCGCAGGTGAGCACGCCCTCGCCGCAGCCGACGTCGAGCACCGAGCGCGGCCCCGCCTTCTCCCACAGCTCGTCGAGCGAGGCGTGGAAGCCCGCCATCAGGCGGCGCACGATCGGGTTAGTCGAGCCGTACTTGTCGTAGGTGTTGCCGGTCGGGACGGTTGCGGGCCGGGCGGTCGTCACAGCTTGAGCGCCTCTCGTTCCTCGGTCGACTGCTCGGCGGCCTCCGTCTCGCCGGCGCGCTTGCCGGGCTCGTAGTGGGACGGCTCGATCCCGAGCTCGAGCTCCACCCGCCGCACGCGCTCGAGGATGCGCTGGCTGAGCACACGGCTGCCGGCGAGGATGTCGCCGATCACCCCGAGCGCCGCGAGCTGCACCGCCGCGATGAAGAGCACCGCGCCGAGGATCAGCGACTGCACGTGGCCAGCGCCCTCGCCGCCGAAGTACGCGACCAGGAAGCGGATCCAGATCGCGGCGGCCGCGATGCCGACGATCGCCGCGGCCGTCATGAACACACGCAGCGGCTCGTACAGCGAGTAGATGCGGAAGATCGAGATCCCGTTGCGCCGCACGTACGCCCACATCGAGGGGAACAGGCGCGACTCGCGCATCTTCGGGTTGGTCCCGATCGGGACGTGGTCGACGGCGACCGTCATCTTCCCCGCCTGGATGATCGTCTCGAGCGTGTAGGTGAACTTCGAGACGACCTGCATCTGGAGCGCCGCCTCGCGGTTGTAGGCGCGGAATCCCGAGGTCGTGTCGGCGATGTGGGTGCCGGATGCGCGGCGCACGACCGCGCTGCCGAGGTGCTGGAGCTTGATCTTGAGCGCCGAGAAGTGCTCGATCGTCTCGACCTGGCGGTCGCCGATCACCATGTCGGCCTCGCCCGCGATGATCGGCGCCACCAGCTTGGGGATGTCGGCGGCCTTGTACTGGTTGTCGGCGTCGGTGTTGACGATGATGTCGGCGCCGAGCTTGAGGGCGGCGTCGAGCCCCGCCTGCCACGCGGCGGCCAGCCCCTTGTTGTTGGTGAGCCGCACGATGTGGTCGACGCCGTGCTCGCGCGCCACCTCGACGGTGCGGTCGGTCGAGCCGTCGTCGATGACGAGCCACTCGACGGTGTCGACGCCCGGCACCTCGCGCGGGAGGTCGGCGAGCGTCGCCGGCAGCTGCTCCTCCTCGTTCCAGCAGGGGATCTGGATGATGAGCTTCATGTGTGGGCGGCGGTTCAGGCTAGCGGAGCGGTCGGAGGCCGAAAGCGCGGTTCGCGGGCGGCTCGGGGCGTGTGGTCGTCGGCCCTCCCGTGCGGCCGTAGGAGCCCCGGCGCCCGCGGCGGATGTCGCTGTTATTCTGCCCACTTCCGCGGCGCCGCGCGCAGCAGCAGCTCGCCTTGCCGCGGGCCCGACTCTCAAGCCGCCGTGTTCCTGAGCAGACCGATCAGCCGCGGCGCGCCTCGACCCGTGCCCGCGGGCGTGCTCGCGCCGCCCACCGCCGGCGCCGGCCGCGAGTCGCGCCTGGCCGCCCGCGCGGAGGCGCTCGCGACCCGCCGCAACGGCATCCGCCTGCTCGCGCTCGCCTCCGTGGTCGCCCTCGGGGCCTTCCTCGCGCGGCCGACCTACCCCAACTACGACAGCTACTACTCGCTGGTCTGGGGCAGGGAGCTCGCGCACGGGCGGCTGCCGGATTACGACGTCTTCCGCACGCCCACGCCGCACCCGCTTTGGGAGCTCGTGTCCGCCCTGCTCTCCTTCTTCGGCCCCGCCGCCGACCGGCTGCTCGTGCTGCTCACGATCGCCTCCTTCCTCGGGCTGCTCGTGGTGCTCTTCCGCTTCACGCAGCACCTGCTCGGCACGCTGGTCGCGGCGATCGGGACGGCGTTCGTGCTCACCCGCATCGACCTGCTCTTCTACGCGCTGCGCGGGATGGTCGACGTGCCCTTCCTGCTGCTCGTGTTCGGGGCCGCGCTGCTCGAGCTGAGGCGCCCGCGGCGCGGGCTGCCGGTGCTCGCGCTGCTGGCGCTCGCCGGCCTGCTGCGCCCGGAGGCGTGGCTCCTGTCCGGGCTCTACCTGCTGTGGCTGCGGCCGGTGCTGACGCCCGCGCAGCTCCTCCGCTACGGGGCGCTCGTCGCGGCGCCGCCGCTGCTGTGGGTCGCCTCGGACTGGGCGGTCACGGGCCATCCCCTGCACTCGCTCACCTCGACGCGCGAGGTGGCCGGCCAGTTCGGCCGCAACCGCACGGCCCGCGAGGCGATCGGGCTGATCCCCGACTACCTCGGCGCCAACGAGAAGATCGTCAACGACGTGGCGGGCGGCCTCGGCGTGCTGCTCGCCGCCTACCTGCTGCGCCGCCGCGCCGCCCTGCCGATCGCGCTCACGGCGGTAGGGCTGGCGGTGTTCGTGATGATCGCGATCGCCGGGCTGTCGGTGATCCCGCGCTATCTCGTGATCCCGTCGCTGCTGCTCAACCTCGGGGTCGGCGTGGCGCTCGCCGGCTGGACCGCGATGGATCCCGGGCGCGCGCGCAAGGCGGCGGTCGCGGTGGCGGCCCTCTCGCTGCTCGTCGTCGGCTGGCGCGCGCCGTCGCTCGTCAACGACCTGCGCAAGCTCAACGGCCAGACGCTGTTCGTGAAGCGCCAGCACCGGCAGCTCAAGGCGATCCTGCAGGAGCCGTCGGTCGCGCGGCTGCTCGCGAGCTGCCGGCCGATCACCCTGCCGACCCACTCGGCTATCCCCGTGGTGGAGTGGGAGACGGGCCTCTCGAAGCACGACCTCGAGGCCTCGATCAACCAGGCGCTGCCGCCCAGCCGCGGCGTGCTGCTCGTGGGCAACACCTTCAACTTCGAGCCCGCCGCGGCGCGCTCCACGACGGGCGTGAGCCAGAGCTCGGCGCGCAAGTGGTGGTCGAACTACCCACTGTCGACGTTCGGCTTCACCGCGGGCAACAGCATGTGGCGCGTGTACGCGCGCTGCCCCGGCCAGGGAGGCTGAGGCAGGCCCCGCCTCCTGGGGGAGCGTCCACGCCGCGTCAGGTGTCGCGACTTGCGCACGTACGTGATGCACGAATCGCGACACCTCGTCCGCGCCCGCGCCCGCGTCAGCCGCAGTCCGTCAGCCGGCGGACCTCGATCAGCGGGCCGGGCCGAGCGTAGGCGCGCGGGTAGTAGTCGAACGACCAGTCGAAGTTGAACTCGACGGGGTCGCGGTCCGCGTACCAGGGCGAGAAGCGCGCCGCCACGCTCGACTCGGCCGCGAGCCGCGCGTAGTAGGCGCGCGCGCCGGGAAGGCCGGCCTTCATGCCGCGGTCGCGTTGGTAGCTGCCGGTGACGACCCAGCAGTAGCCCTGCGCGCGGTAGCGGTCGACGAGGGCGGGGGTGAGCTTCTTCTCGTAGCCCTGGAAGGGCGGCTCGATCGGGAACAGCCGGTAGCGGTCCGGGGCGCGCCGCCCGCCCCTGGTCCAGAAGCCGTCAGGGAAGAGCGGCTCGGCGACGAGCCCCGCGCCCGCGGGCACGTTGCGCCTCATCCACTCGCGCGCCAGCGTGCGCGTGTCGGCGCGGGCGAGGACGCTGTCGACCCGCACGCTCGACACGAGCCCCTGCGCCACGAGCGCGACCGCGGCCGCGGCGAGCAGGAGCGCGGGCCGCGCCCGCCTGCGCAGGGGCGCCGAGTCGACGAGCCGGACCATCCCGTAGGCCGCGAGGATCGCGAGCGCGGGGTAGGCGGGGAGCAGCCAGCGCGCGAAGAAGCGGGCCTGGGCGCCCATGTAGACGAAGAGCACGGCGGGGAAGGACACGAGCAGGAGCGCGCGCCGCCAGTCGGAGCGCAGCGCCGCCGCCGTGCCGCCGACGGCGGCGAGCAGCGGAACCCAGCCGAAGCCCCAGGTGAGCGTCCAGAGGTAGTAGAGCCAGCCCGGCACGTCGTCCTGGCCGAGCTTCGCGAGCCCGCCGGCCGTCTCCGACTGGCCGTGGAGCTGCGCCTTGAAGGTCGAGAGGTCGGCGAGCGCGTACGGGTTGAGGGCGAGGAAGCCGGCGAGGCAGCAGGCGGCGGCGAGCGCCGTGCCGCGAGCGAGCGCGGGGAGGGCGTCACGGCGGTCGCGCAGCCGCAGCAGCGCGGCGGCGGCGAGCGTGACGAGCATCGCGCCCGCTGTGTACTTGGTCGCGGTCGCGACGCCGATCGCGCCGCCCGCGAGGGCGTAGTCGAGCGGCCGCCCGCGCTCGTAGACGAGGAGGCAGCCCACGAGCCCCACGGTCAGCGGCGCGAGCGTGACGACGTCGTTCAGCGCCTGGTGGGAGTAGAAGACCGGCAGGAAGGCGCAGGCGACGAGGGCGGCGGCGAGCAGCCCGACGCGGGCGTCGTAGAAGCGCCGGCCGGCCCGCCACACGAGCCAGGCGACGAGAGTGCCGATCAGCGCGACCACCGCGCGGGCGGTCACGAACGCGGCCTCGGGGTCGTTCCGGAACGCCCGCGCGAAGCCGCTCGAGCCGAACGGGAACCCTGCGTGGAAGCGCAGCTTGAAGACGGCGAAGAGCAGGTAAGTGAGCGCCGGCGGGTTCTCGAAGTAGCCGGGGTCGAGCGAGCCGCCGAGCATCTGCACGGCGCGCGGCACGAAGTGGTGCTCCTCGTCGTAGTTGAACGCCCAGGGCATGCCGTGGCGGATCGACCAGAGCCGCAGCACGAGGGCGCCCAGCACGACGCCGCCGACCGCAAGCCCGAGCGGCCCGGGCCGTCGCGGGCGCGGCAGGCGCGGCCTGGCGGCGCGGTCGGTGCGGGGGCGCACGGCGATCACTGCGCTAGCCCCGTGGGTGTGCCCGTGCCCTTCGGCACTGGCCCGTAGCCCTGCCTGCAGCGGCTCAGCCGGTAGAGCGTGACCTCGGGCCCGGGTCGCGCGAACGCGGTCGGGTAGTAGTCGTACGAGTGGTCGAAGTTGAACCTCAAGTGCTCGACCCCTGGGTCGTAGGGGCTCACGTGGTAGATCACGCGCGACTCCCGCTCGAGCCGCCGGTAGTAGGCGAGCGCGGGCGCCAGCGCGTCATTCTCCGCCCTGCCGCGGATGACGCTCATCGTCATCACGAGGCAGAAGCCGGCTCGACGGTACCTGTCGATCGTCGCGGGGCTGAGCGTGGTCACGTAGTCCACGCGCGTCTCGCGGATGTCGCGGATGAAGCCGCGCACGAACTGCTTGGCCCGCGGGCTCGCCTCGTGGCCGGGGCGGGCGCGCCGGTAGTAGCGCGGCGGCACGGCCGGCTCGATCACGATGCGCAGGCTCGGCGGGAAGCGGCGCACCAGGAAGTCGCGCGCGAGCTGGCGGGTGTCGGTCCGCCCCAGGATGCTGGCGGTGCGGATGTCGGCGGCGATTGGCTGCACGAGCACCAGCGCGGTGAGCAGCGCGAGCGCCGCCGCCGCGGCGGGGCCGCCCGGCCGGAGCGCGCGCACGGCGCCCACCGCCTGCACGAGCGCGTAGCCCGCGAGCAGCGCCAGCACGGGGTAGGCCGGCAAGAGCCACCGCCCGAAGAAGCGCGACTGCACCGACAGGTATGCGAACAGCGCGAGCGGGAACGCGACGAGCAGGAGCGCGCGGATCGGGTCGCGGCGCGCTAGCAGCACGGCGCCGCCGAGCGCCGCGGCGAGAGCGCCCCAGCCGAGCCCCCAGGTGAGGCTCCAGAGGTAGTAGACGAAGCCGTTGTCGTGCGCCTGGCCGACCTTGGGGAAGTCTCCCGCCGTGGTCGCCTGCCCGCGGAGCTGGCGCAGCGCGTCCGAGAAGTCGATGAAGAAGTACGGGGTCGTCACGAAGAACGCCGCGACCGTCGCGGCGAGCCCCGCCGCGAGGCCCTTGAGCGGGGCCGCCGCGCCGTCGGTGCGCACCCGCACGGCGACGGCGATCAGCAGCGGGAGCAGCACGAGTCCCGCCGTGTACTTGAAGCCGATCGCGAGCCCGGCGCCCGCGCCCGCAAGCGCGTAGTGGCGCAGCTCGCCGCGCTCGCGGATCCGCACCGCCCCGTAGAGCGAGAGCGCCACGGGCAGGAGCGTGCCCACGTCGGTCACCGCGATCCGCGAGTAGGTCACCGGGAGGAACGCGAACGAGAGGATCGCGGCGGCCACGAGCCCCTCGCGCGCGCCGAAGAGCCGCCGCCCGACCCAGTAGACGCCGAGCACGCCCGCGACGCAGACCAGGGCCGCGAGCGTGCGCGCGAGCTCGTAGATCGGGCTCGGGTCCCCGCTCCCGTAGAGGCGCACCACGCCGTCGAAGCTCCCGAACGGCCAGCCGTGCCCGTAGCGGAAGCGCAGCGCGAGGTGCACGAGGTACGTGAACGCGGAGGGGTTCTGGAAGTAGCCGGGGTCGGCGCTGCCGCCGAACATCGCCACCGCGCGGTTGGTGAAGTGCGAGCCCTCGTCGATGTTGTAGACGTAGGGGAGCCCGTATCCGTTGTGGCGGACCCGGAGGTAGAGGCCGGCGAGCACGACCGCGGCGAGCGCGGCGTACGCGGGCCACGCGGCGGCGCGCATGCGTCGTGGCATAGAGCGGGAAAGCTACACCGCGCTGGTAAGGTTGACTCGCGAGTCAACTTGTGGGGCGACGGGCCCCGCGACAGATCCCGCGCCCACCCATGACGCAGCTGACGGCGACGGAGCGCGATGCGCGACATCTCGAGCGGGCGATCGAGCTCGCCGCCCGGGCGCGTGGGAAGACGAGCCCCAACCCGCTCGTCGGCGCCGTGCTCGTGAAGGACGGGCGCGTTATCGGCGAGGGGTTCCACGCCGCCGCGGGCGCCCCGCACGCCGAGCGCGTCGCGCTCGCGAGCGCCACCGAGGACCCCTCCGGCGCGACCCTTTACGTCTCGCTCGAGCCCTGCTGCCACCACGGGCGGACGCCGCCCTGCACCGACGCGATCCTCGAGGCCGGGATCGCCCGGGTCGTCGTCGCGTCCGACGACCCGACCGAGAAGGCGAGCGGGCGCGGGCTCGGCATCCTGCGCGACGAGGGCGTCCGCGTCGACATGGTGGACGGCGAGCTGGCGCGCGCGGCGCGGCTCATCAACCAGCCGTTCCGCAAGCACGCGCGCAGCGGCCGCCCGCTCGTGCTGCTCAAGTTCGCGATGACGCTCGACGGCAAGGTCGCGACCGCCGCGGGCGACTCGAAGTGGATCTCGAGCGAGGAGAGCCGGGCGCTCGCCCACCGCTGGCGCGCGGAGTCCGACGCGGTCGCGGTGGGGATCGGCACGGCGCTCGTCGACGACCCGTTGCTGACCGCGCGCGTCGAGGGCGTCGAGCGGCAGCCCCGCCGCGTGGTGTTCGACTCCGAGGCGCGCCTGCCCGCGGACTGCAGGCTCGTCGCCTCCGCGCGCGAGGCGCCGCTCACCGTGGTGTGCTCGCGCGCGGCCTCGCGCGCCGCGGTCTCGAAGCTCGAGGCCGCGGGCGCCGAGGTGATCGTGGCGACCGGCGAGAACGAGGCGGCGCGCGTCGCGTCCGCGCTCGCCCAGCTCGGCGAGCTCGGCGTCCAGTCGCTGCTGCTCGAGGGCGGGTCGCACCTCGCGGGCGCCTTCCGGGACGCCGGCGAGATCGACGAGCTGCGGGTGTTCGTCGCGCCGCTCGTCGCGGGCGGCCGCCGCGCCCGCGTCCCGCTCGAGGGCCAGGGCGTCGAGGCGATCGCCGACGCCCAGCGCGCGCTCGCCACTGAGGTCTCGGAGATCGACGGCGACGTCCTGATAGTGGCGCGCATGCGAGAGTGGTGACCGTGTTCACCGGGCTCGTACAGGGGACTGGCAGCGTGCGCAGCGCCTCGCGCTCGGGCGCCGGCGCCCGCATCGAGATCGCCACGCCGCTCGCGGCGGAGCTCTCCGTGGGGGACTCGATCGCCGTGAACGGCGTCTGCCTCACCGCCGTCGAGGTGCGCGAGGACCGCTTCGCCGCCGACGTGATGGCGGAGACGCTGCGGCGCTCCTCGCTCGGGCCGCTCGCGCCCGGCGACCCCGTCAACCTCGAGCTGCCGCTGCGCGCGGGCGACCGCCTCGGCGGCCACATCGTGCAGGGCCACGTGGACGGGTCGGGAACCGTGGCATCGGTCACGCAGGAGGGCATCGCGCGGCTCGTGCGCATAGCCTGCCCCGAGAGGCTTCTGCGCTACATGGTCGAGAAGGGATCGGTGGCGGTCGACGGCGTCTCGCTGACGATCGCCGCGATCGACGACGAGAGCTTCACCGTGTCGCTCATTCCGGAGACAGTCGAGAGGACCACGCTCGGGCTCGCGGAGCCCGGGAGCTTGGTGAACGTGGAGGTGGATGTGCTCGCCAAGTACGTCGAGAAGCTCGCGGTGCGCGCATGAGCGGGCCGTTCAGCACGATCGAGGAGGCGCTCGAGGACATCCGCGCCGGGAGGATGGTCGTGGTCTGCGACGCCGAGGACCGCGAGAACGAGGGCGACCTCACGATGGCCGCCCAGTTCGTCACCCCCGAGGCGATCAACTTCATGGCCAAGGAGGGGCGCGGGCTGATCTGCCTCGCGCTCACGCCCGAGCGCTGCGACGAGCTCGGGCTCGACCTGATGGCCGCCAAGAACGAGTCGCCCTTCCAGACCGCCTTCACCGTCTCGATCGAGGCGCGGCAGGGCGTGACTACCGGCATCTCGGCGCACGACCGCGCGCGCACGATCCAGGTCGCGATCGACCCCTCGAGCCGGCCTGAGGACCTCGTCCAGCCCGGGCACATCTTCCCGCTCAAGGCGAAGCCGGGCGGCGTGCTCGAGCGCACCGGCCAGACCGAGGCCGCGGTCGACCTCGCGCGGCTCGCCGGCCTCTACCCGGCCGGGGTGATCTGCGAGATCATGAACGACGACGGCACGATGGCCCGCGTGCCCGACCTCGAGCGCTACTGCGCCCGGCACGGGCTGAAGATGATCACGGTCGCCGACCTGATCGCCTACCGCCGGCGCCACGACAAGCTGATCGAGCGCGTCGTCGAGACGCGCCTGCCGACCGACTTCGGCGACTTCGAGGTGGTCGGCTTCCGCTCGCTCGTCGACGGCAAGCACCACGTCGCGCTCGTCAAGGGCGAGGTGGCGGGCAAGGAGGACGTGCTCGTGCGCGTGCACTCCGAGTGCCTCACCGGCGACGTCTTCCACTCGCAGCGCTGCGACTGCGGGCAGCAGCTCGAGGACGCGCTCCGGCGGATCGAGGACGAGGGCGAGGGCGTGCTGCTCTACCTCTCGCAGGAGGGGCGCGGCATCGGCCTCCTGAACAAGCTCAAGGCCTACAACCTGCAGGACCAGGGGCTCGACACCGTCGACGCGAACCTCGAGCTCGGGCTGCCTGCGGATCTCCGCGACTACGGCATCGGCGCCCAGATCCTCGTCGACCTCGGCGTCACCTCGATGCGCCTGCTCACGAACAACCCCAAGAAGATCGTCGGCCTCGAGGGCTACGGCCTGCGCGTCACCGACCAGATCCCGATCCAGCACCCGCCGACCGAGCACAACCGCGCGTACCTGCGCGCCAAGCGGGACCGGCTGGGGCACATGCTCCACCACCAGGGGCTCGCCCTCGACGAGGAGATGATCCACTCCGAGCGCGTCCAGGATCGCGAGCGCCAGGCGAGCGCCTCGCGCCAGCCGGACGAGGCCCGGGAGCGTCCGCGTGGCTGACCGGTACGCGATCGCGGTCGGGACGTTCTACGAGGACCTCGCCGCCAGGCTCATCGAGGGCGCCCGCCGCGTGTTCGAGGCGGCCGAGGGCGAGGTGGTCGTGCACGAGGTGCCGGGCGCGTTCGAGCTGCCGCTGGCGGCGAGGTACTGCGCCGTGTCGGGCCGCTACGCGGGCGTCGCCTGCCTCGGCGCCGTGATCCGCGGCGAGACCGACCACTACGAGTACGTCTGCTCGCAGGCCGCGGCCGGGATCGCCCGCGTCTCGCTCGACACCGGCGTGCCCTGCTCCTTCGGGGTGCTGACCGTCGCGACCCGCGACCAGGCGCTCGCCCGGCTCGGCGGCAAGCGCCACCAGGGCGAGGACGCCGCGCGCGCGGTCCTGCGCATGGTCGAGCTCCGGCGGGAGCTCGCGTAGATGGCGGGCCCCGAGCGCATCAACCTCTACTCCGACACCCAGACGCGCCCCTCGCCCGGGATGCGCCGCGCGATGGCCGAGGCGGAGGTGGCGGACGAGCAGCGCCGCGAGGACCCGACCGTGAACGCGCTCCAGGAGCGCGTCGCCGAGCTGCTCGGGCACGAGGCCGGGCTGTTCCTGCCGAGCGGCACGATGTGCAACGCGATCGCCTTCCGGCTGCACGTGCGCCCGGGCGGGGACGAGGCGATCCTCGACCGCACCGCGCACCCGATCGTCGCCGAGGCGGGCGGCCCGGCGGCGATCTCGGGCGCGATGCTGAACCCGCTCGACGGCGACGACGGGCGCTTCACGCCCGAGCAGGTGCGCGCGGCGCTGCGCGAGCCCGGCAGCCGCTACCTGCCGCGCTCGCGGCTCGTGTCGGTCGAGCAGACGACGAACATGGGCGGCGGCCGGGTCTGGCCGCTCGACCAGGTGCGCGGCGTGCTCGAGGTCGCCCGCGAGCACGGCCTGCGCGCGCACCTGGACGGGGCGCGGCTGATGAACGCTTCCGTCGCCTCGGGCGTCGCGCCCGCTGAGTTCGCCGCCGGCTTCGACACCGCCTGGCTCGACTTCTCGAAGGGCCTCGGCGCGCCGGTCGGCGCCGTGCTCTGCGGCTCGCGGGAGCTGATCGAGGAGGCCTGGCGCTACAAGCAGATGTGGGGCGGGGCGCTGCGCCAGGCGGGCGTGCTCGCGGCCGCGTGCGTCTACGCGCTCGACCACAACGTCGACAGGCTCGCGGAGGACCACGCGAACGCCAGGCGCCTCGCCAAGGGGCTCGCGTCGCTGCCCGGCGTCGAGCTCGACCCCGCGAAGGTCGAGACGAACATCGTGATCTTCAGCGTGCCCGACCCCGCCGGCTTCGAGCGGCGCTGCGCCGCAGAGGGCCTCGAGCTGAGCCACGCGCCGGGCGGCCGCCTGCGCGCCGTCACGCACCTCGACGTGAGCGCTGGGCAGATCGAGCGGGCGCTCGCGATCGCGCGCCGCGCGCTCGACGCCTGAGCGCGCGCGGGCCGGGCTGCCCGGCGGTAGGCTGCCGCGCATGGCAGAGACAACAGCAGACGCAATCAAGGACCTCGTCGGGCGCAAGAGCGGCCCGAGCGACTGGCGCGAGGTCACCCAGGAGATGATCGACAAGTTCGCCGAGGTCTCCGGTGACCACCAGTGGATCCACGTCGACGTGGAGCGCGCCAAGGCGGAGAGCCCCTTCGGCGGGCCTGTCGCCCACGGCAACCTCACGCTCTCGATGATCGACGGGTTCCGCGAGCAGCTGATGGGCTCGACCAGCTTCAAGGTCGGCATCAACTACGGCTGGAACAAGGTGCGCTTCCCGGCGCCGGTCCCTGCGGGGTCGCGCGTGCGCGCGAGCTCCGAGATCGTCGAGGTGGAGGACGTGGGCGGCGGCTGGTACCAGATCGTCACGCGCTTCACGGTCGAGGTGGAGGGCAACGAGAAGCCCGTCTGCGTCGCGGACTCGGTGGTGCGGGT
>JADGHQ010000062.1 GCA_019683805.1 Thermoleophilaceae bacterium | reverse complement strand
GCGGGGGGGGCGGGGGGGGGGGGGGGGGGGGGGGGGGGGCGGGGGGCGCCGCCCCCCCCCCCCCCCCCCCCGGCCAGGGCTACAGCCCGGCCGGTCGCTGCCGATGAAGGGGGCGTCCCGTCCCTCAACGCAGACCAACGACCTGATGGCTCTTCGGCTCACCACACCCTCAGCCGGCGGCGTCCGCCAGTCGGCGGCCGACCTCGCGGAGCTCGCGCGCGCGCGACTCGCGCGGGGCGAGGGCGACGCCTACCGCGCCCTCTTCTCCGAGGCCGCCCGCGAAGAGGACCCCAACGAGCGCTACCGGCTGCGCATGGCGCTGCTCCAGGCCGGCGTCGAGGCCGCCGCCTACCTCAGCGGCAGGCGGCTCGCCGAGGCCTACGTCCAGATCGCGCGCGCGGGCGTCGAGGCGCTGGAGGAGGAGCCCCGCGAGCCGAGCCTGCTCAACCACGTCGGCGTCGCGTTCTACGAGGTGGGCGCGCTGCAGGCCGCCGAGGCGCTGTTCAAGGCCGCCAGGCGGCTCGACCCCGAGCTTCCACACCTCCGCCGCAACCTCGAGGAGCTCGCGCGCCGCCGGCGCATGGGCGTGGACCTGCTGCGCGCGCTGCCGAAGCCGCTCGCGCTCGCGCTCGGCACGCTCACGCACCGCGCGGAGCGCGTCGCCGAGCGCGCCAGGCCGGCCGAGGGCCTGACGATCTCGCTCTGCATGATCGTCAAGGACGAGGAGGAGATGCTCCCGCGCTGCCTCGAGGCCGCGCACCGCGCCGTCGACGAGATCGTGATCGTCGACACCGGCTCGACCGACCGGACGATCGAGATCGCCGAGTCCTACGGCGCGCGCGTGATCGAGGCCGAGTGGACCGGCTCGTTCGCCGACGCGCGCAACATCAGCTTCGAGGCCGCCACCGGCGACTGGCTGCTGTACCTCGACGCCGACGAGGTGATCGTGGCCGAGGACGCGCCGAAGCTGCGCGAGCTCGCGGGCCACGTCTGGCGCGAGGCCTTCTTCTTCGTCGAGACGAACTTCACCGGCGACCTCGACGACGGCACCGCGGTGAACCACAACACGCTGCGGATGTTCCGCAACCGCCCGCACTACCGCTTCGAGGGCCGCATCCACGAGCAGATCGCCCACAGGCTGCCGAGCATCCCCGAGCGGCTCGAGCGCCCCTCGGTGCGCATCGAGCACTACGGCTACCTCGGCGCGGTGCGCGACGCCAAGGAGAAGTCCCGGCGCAACATCGAGCTGCTCGAGCGCCAGGTCGCGGACGGCGAGGACACGCCCTTCCTGCACTTCAACCTCGGCTCAGAGCACGCGGCCGCGGGCGACGCGGAGCGCGCGCGCGAGCGCTTCGCGAAGGCCTGGCGCCTGCTCGAGAACGACCCGGAGCGCACCGCCTACGGGTACGTCCCCTCGCTCACCAACCGCTACGTCAAGGCGCTGCGCGTCACGGGACGTCACGCGGAGGCGCGCGCGGTGGCGGAGGAGGGCCTGCGGCTCTTCCCCGGCTTCACCGACCTCGTGCTCGAGCAGGCGCACGTCGCGCGCGCGCTGGGCGACCTCGACGAGGCGGCACGCCTGATCGAGCGCTGCCTCGAGATGGGCGACGCGCCGAGCCGCTACTCGCCGATGGTGGGCTGCGGCAGCTACGTGGCGCTGAACGCGCTCGCGGACATCCGCCGCGAGCAGGGCGAGCTGGCAGAGGCCGAGGCGCTGCTCGACCGCGCGCTGCGCGAGCACCCGACCTATCTCGGCAGCGTGCGCCCGCTCGCCGAGGCGATGCTCGCGCGCGGCGTGGATCCCGAGGAGGTGGCGGCGCACGTCGAGCAGGCGGTCGAGACGCCGACCGCGAGCACGCTCTTCATGCTCGGCGTCGCGCTCTACGAGGCCGGGCACGTCGAGGTCGCCGAGGCGCGCTTCCGGGCCGTGCTCGACAAGCAACCCTCGAGCGACGCGGCGCGGGTCGCGCTCGCCGAGGCTCTGCTGTCCCAGAAGCGCTGGCAGGAGGCGGCCGAGGCCGCGCGCGGCGTGCTGCCGGAGAGCTCGCACGCCGCGCCCGCCTGCCGCGCCGAGCTGTTCGCGCGGATCGTGTCGGGCGACCGCGAGGGCGCCGAGCGCGCGCTCGCAGAGGCGGCCCGCGGCGCCCTGCCCGCCGGCGAGGTCGCGCTCTTCCGCGCCTGGCACGACGCGGCCTGCGGCCGCCCGCTGCCGGCGGCGCTCTCCGGCGAGGCCGCGCCGCTGCTCGGCGTCACGCTCGAGGCGCTGCTGCGCGTGCAGGAGGTCGAGGCCTTCGCGCAGCTCGTGCCGCTCGTCGAGCGCATCGGCCTCGACCGCCGCGAGCAGCGCGAGCTGCTCGCCTCGATCTACCTGCGGCGCGGCTTCCTGGAGTCCGCCGGCGACGAGTGGGCCGCCGCCTGCGAGGAGCACGGGCCGGACGCGCGCGCGCTGCTCGGGCTCGCGCAGGTCGCGTACGCGCGCGGGCGCGAGGACGACGCGGTGCTGTTCGCGTCGACCGCGCTCGAGCTCGAGCCCGACAACGCCGGCGCGCGGCGGATGCTCGAGAGGCTCGAGCCGCAGCCGGTCTAGGGCGTGCGCGGAGGTGACGGGAGCACGCTCAAGTTTCCCGACCGCCCGCCGAATACACCCGACAACCAGGGGCCTACGACGTCGCCCGCGCCCGCGGGCGCCGCGGGAGCCTCGGCAGGAGGTTGAGATGAGCCACGACGTGCTACCGGTGGGCCGGCCGGAGCAGCCGCTCCCGGCGGTCGGCGCCGTGGAAGTGGATCATCCGACGCCCAGGGTGAATCGAACGCAAGGCGACGCAGTGCAGCTCGACGCGATCCCGGCGAGCCCCCCGCCGGAGGTCCTCCAGCAGGTTGACGCGGCCGCCGAGGCGGTCGAGCGCCTGCGCAGGCAGGGCCGCGAGCTGCGCTTCCACGTCGACCCCGAGCACGGCCGTGTCCAGATCGAGGTGCGCGACCTGGAGGGCCACGTGATCCGCAGGATCCCGCCCTCCAAGGCGCTCGACATCGCGACCGGCGGGAGCCTGGAGTAGGGCATGGCGACGAGCGATCCCCCGCTTCAGCTCACCGGGCTCGCGTCGGGCATCGACACCGGCGCGATCGTCGACCAGCTGATGGCGATCGAGCGCCGGCCGCGGGACCTGCTCGCGCTCACCGAGAGCACCTGGAAGGCGCGCCAGTCCGCGCTCAGCGACATCAAGTCGCGCCTCTCGATCCTCCGGGGATACGCGCGCGACCTCATGTCGCCCGGCCTCTACGCCGACGTCCAGTCGATCTCCTCGAGCGACACCTCGAAGGTCGAGGCCGTGCGCGTGTCGGGCGCGGGCACGGGCGGCTATCAGGTGATGGTCGACCGGCTCGCAAGCTCGCAGCAGCGCACCTTCCAGTTCGTCTCGAGCGCGTCGGACACGACCCTGGTCTTCAACTCGAACGGCACGACATCGAGCGTGACCATCGCCGCCGGCGCCGACATCCAGCAGGCGGTCGACACGATCAACTCGACGGCCGGCCTGCCGGTCTACGCCGCCGCCGTCACCGACCCGGCCGACTCCTCCAAGAAGCTGCTCGTCCTGTCTAGCAAGTCGCCGGGCGCGGCGGGCGACTTCACGGTCGACGCGAGCAGCACCGCGCAGGTGCGCGAGCTGCAGTCGAAGGCGAAGGCGCACGCGGCGACGGGCTTCGAGCGCACGCTCACCTACGCCTCGCCGCTCACCGCCTCCGCCACGCTCGACTTCGGAGGCGGCGACACGGTCACGCTCGCCGCCGGGACCGACCTCGCCACCGCGGTCGCGCAGATCAACGCCCAGAGCTCCACCGTGTACGCGGAGGCGTTCGACGGCAAGCTGATCCTCACAAGCCGCGCCACCGGCTCCCCGGCGAGCTTCGCCGTCACGTCCACGAGCCCGGAGATCGTCGAGATCGCGGCGGCCGCGCGCGCGGGCAGCGACGCCGTGGACGTCTCGATCCTCAAGGCGAAGTACGAGGTCGACGGGCAGACCTACTACGCGGACTCGAACACCGTCACCGACGGCATCCCGGGCATCCAGCTCACGCTCAAGGCCACGACGGCGACGCCCGTCACGATCACCGTCGGCTCGCCCGCCGCGGACAAGGACGCGATCAAGGCCAAGATCAAGGCCTTCGTGGACCAGTACAACTCGACGGTCGACTTCATCCGCCAGAAGCTCGAGGAGAAGAAGGTCAGCGACCGCAAGACCGCGTCCGACTACGCGCAGGGCGCGCTGTTCGCGGACCCCGGGCTAAGCGACCTCCTGGGCCGGATGCGGATCGCGATCTCGGACGTCATTCCGGGCGATCCGGCGAACCCCAACCCGGGCACGCTCGACATGCTCTCGCAGATCGGCGTCTCGACCGGTGCGGCGGCCACCGACAAGTACTCCGCCGACGCGGTCGCGGGGAAGCTCACGCTCGACGAGGCCAAGCTCGACGAGGCGCTCGACTCGAACCCGCTCGGGGTGCGCAGGCTGCTCGGCGGCGTCGCCGGCGTCGACGGCTTCGCCCAGCGCTTCTCGGGTCTGCTCGACCCCGTGGTCGGCGTAGACGGCGACCTGGACAGCCGCATCAAGGCGGCGAGCGACCAGATCGACGACATCGAGGACCAGCTGGCGGCGATGGACGAGCGGCTCAACCTGCGCCAGCAGCAGCTCAAGGCGCAGTTCACCGCCCTCGAGACCGCCCTCGCGCAGAGCCAGCAGCAGCAGGCCTGGCTCGCGGGCCAGATCGCCGGCCTCATGCGCTGAGCCGGAGCTCGGCTCCCCGGACCGTCCGCACGCCCTAAACGTCACGGCCGAGCGGCCGATCACCCCGGTTGATCCGACTCTCTCCCTGAACGGAGTGTGTGCCCGATGAACCTCGCGACCGCGCCGCAGGCGTACAAGGAGAGCGCCGTCCTCACGGCGCCGCCCGAGCGGCTCGTCGTCATGCTCTACGACGGCGCGATCCGCTTCCTCCGCCAGGGCAAGGCCATGATGTCCGAGGGGCGCATCGAGGAGACCAACAAGCGCCTCCAGCGCGGCGAGGCGATCATCGACCACCTGCTCGCGACGCTCGACATGGAGGCCGGCGGCGAGCTCGCCGAGCGGCTCCAGGCGATCTACCTGTACTCGCGGCGTCACCTGACCGAGGCGCGCGTGAAGCGCGACCCGGAGCGGATCGAGAACGTGATCCGCTGGCTGTCCGAGCTGCGCGACGCGTGGGCGCGGATCGCGGGCGCATGAGCTCCTCCTGGGACTCGCTCGCCGAGCTCGCCGAGCGCGAGCTCGCGCTAGTCGAGCAGGGCCGCTACGCGGAGCTCGACGAGCTGGCGCGCGAGCGCGCCGCGCTCATCGCCGCGCTCCCCGCGAGCGCGCCGCCCTCGGCCGAGCCGGCGCTCCGGCGCGCGCTCGAGACGCAGGGCCGCGTCACGGAGCTGCTCGCGACCGAGACGGCCCTCGCCGGGGCCGAGCTCGAGCGCCTCAACCGCGGGCGCGCGGCGATGCGCGCCTACGCGAGCGGCGTGCCGGCGCGGCCGGTCCGCAGGCTCGTCGACCGCGCGGGCTGAGCGGCGCGGCCGCCGCGCTAAAGGCCGGGCCCGGTCGGCCGACTAACCCGGGTGGCTCCAAGGACGGGAGCCGAGCTCGAACGCCAGGGATGGGCGTCACGTCACCCGTCCCCATGAACCTGTTCGACACAACCCAGGTCGGTCTCGAGAAGGCGCTCGAGGGCGCCGCGCTGCGCCAGCAGGCGCTCGCGGGCAACCTCGCGAACGTCAACACGCCCGGGTACCAGCGCCGCGACGTGGACTTCCACGGCGCGCTGCGCGCCGCCTTCGAGGACGGCGCGGACCCGCAGGCGGCGAGCTTCTCGGTCCAGACCGACCCGACCGCCGCGATGCGCGCGGACGGCAACTCCGTCGACCCCGACGTGGAGGCCGCCCGCCTCGCGGAGAACGCGCTCGAGTACCAGGCGCTCGTGAGCGTGATGCGCGGGCGCATCGACATCCTCGAAGCGGCGATGGGGAGGGGGTAGCGCGATGACCGGCGCGGAATCCCTCGGAGGGCGCTCGTAATGGGGCTGTTCGACTCGCTCGAGATCTCCGCGAGCGGCCTCTCCGCCGAGCGGCTGCGCATGGACGTGACCGCGGAGAACCTGGCGAACGCCCAGACCACCCGCGGCGCGAACGGCCAGCCGTACCGGCGCAAGGAGGTCGTGCTGCGCCAGCAGGGCGACGGCGGCTTCGGAAGCTTCGGCTCGGCGCTTGCCGGCGCGATGTCCCGCGTCGCGGGCGCCGCCACGGTCCCGGGCGGCGTGGAGGTCGCCGGCATCGTCGAGGACTCGACGCCGAACCGCCGCGTCTACGACCCGGGCCACCCGGACGCGGACGCCCAGGGGTACGTGCTGATGCCGAACGTCGACCCGGTCACCGAGATGGTCGATCTGATCACCGAGTCGCGCTCCTACGAGGCCAACGCGACGGCGATGCAGGCCTCCAAGCAGATGTTCACCAAGACCCTCGACCTGCTGCGCTGATGCCGACGCCGATCGATCCCAGCTTCTCGACGACCGGGCCCGAGTGGCAGATCCAGCCGCTCGAGCCGGCCGCGCGGCCCGCGGGCGGCTCGAGCTTCGGCGGCGCGCTCGGCCAGGCGATCCAGTCGCTCGAGCAGTCGCAGGAGCAGGCGGCCGACGCGGCCCGCTCGCTCGCCGAGGGGACGGCCACGGACCCGACCCAGGTCGTGATGGCGGTGGAGCGCGCGCGGCTCTCGATGCAGCTCGCCTCCCAGATACGCGCGAAGGCCGTCGAGGCATACCAGGACGTGTTCCACACGCAGGTCTAGTCCCACCGAGCAGCGCGAGTCCCTCCGCCGATGCGCGACCTGATCCAGAACACGAGCACCAAGGGGAAGCTGATCCTCGCCGGGTCGGCGCTCGGCGTCGTACTCGTCGCCGTCCTGATCCTCAAGCTCGCGTCTGCGCCGAGCTACACCACGCTCGTCTCCGGCATCGACCCGGCGCAGACCTCGAAGATCACCGCCGCGCTCGACGAGAAGGGCGTCAAGTGGCAGCTCGAGAACAACGGCACGGCGATCGCGGTCGACAAGTCGCAGACCGCGCAGGCGCGCGTCGCGCTCGCCGAGCAGGGCCTGCCGCAGCAGGGCACGGCCGGCTGGGAGCTCTTCGACAAGCAGAAGCTCGGCGCGAGCAACCTCCAGCAGCAGGTGACCTACCAGCGGGCGCTCGAGGGCGAGCTCGCGCGCACGATCGAGCAGGTGCAGGGGGTGTCGAGCGCGCAGGTCAACCTGGTGCTCCCGCCGGAGGACAACCTCTTCCAGGACCAGAGCTCGACCGCGAAGGCCTCGGTGCTGCTGTCGACCGGCGGCGCGGGCCTCGAGCCGGGCGCGGTGCGCGGGATCGCGCAGCTCGTGGCCTCGAGCGTGAAGGGGCTGAAGCTCGACAACGTCTCGATCACCGACGCCTCGGGCCAGCTCCTTTGGCCGAACGGGAACAGCGGCGACCCCGGCTCGAGCGCCACGCTCAAGCAGGCCGCGGAGAGCCGCTACGACAGTCAGCTCGGCGCGAGCCTGAACACGCTGCTCGCCCAGACGATCGGCCCCGGCAAGGGCGAGGTGCAGGTGCGCTCGGACCTCAACGTCGACCAGACGACGCGCGAGTCGCTGACCTACTCGAAGAAGGGCGTTCCGCTCAAGACGCACAAGGAGACCGAGACGCTCAGGGGCGCCGGCGGCGGCGGGGGCGTCGCGGGCACGGGCTCGAACATCCCCACCTACTCGACCGGCGGCGCCGGCGGCAACTCGAGCTACAAGCACACGGTCGGAGACACCCAGTGGGGCGTCGACAAGACCGTCGAGCGCACGAAGGTCGCGCCCGGCGCGGTGAACAAGCTCCACGTCGCCGTGCTGGTCGACAAGACCGTGCCGCCCGCGGAGCTCCAGCAGCTCAAGACCGTGCTGTCGAGCGCCGCGGGGCTCGACCCCAAGCGCGGCGACACGATCGCGATCAGCCAGGTCGCCTTCGCCAAGCAGCCCGCGCCTGCGAAGCCCGGCGTGGTCACGAGCATCCTGGGCCCGCTCAAGTACGTGGGCCTGGGCGTCGCGCTGCTCGCCTTCCTCTTCTTCATGGCGCGCCACCTCAAGCGGCGCGAGAGCGAGGCGCTGACGGGCGAGCCGGTCTGGCTGCGCGAGCTCGAGCAGCCGACGCCGATCTCGCAGCTTGAGGGCGGGATGCGGCGCATGCCCGAGGCGCCGCCGATGCCGGACTCGCCCGGGCGCGAGCAGATGGAGCAGATCCTCGCGCAGGAGCCCGAGCGGGTGGCGCAGCAGGTGCGCGCCTGGATGAACGAGGAGTAGCCCGATGAGCGAGGTGATGGACCAGGTCGCCGTCGCCGACACCTCAGCCGCGTCGCTCGAGGCGCCGCCGGCCGAGACGGGGCTCATCACGTCCGAGCGGAAGCCCACCACCGCTGGGATGAGCGGGATGAGGAAGGCCGCCACGCTGCTCGTGAGCCTGGGCGCCGACCGCGCGGCGCAGGTCTTCAAGCACCTCCGCGAGCACGAGATCGAGGCGCTCTCGCTCGAGATGGCGAAGCTGCGCACCGTCCCGCCCGAGGAGGTCGAGGCCGTCTACACCGAGGTGATCGAGACGGTCCGCGCGGCGCGCTACTGCGCGGAGGGCGGCGTCGAGTACGCGCGCGAGGTGCTCGAGGCGTCCGTCGGCAGGGAGCGCGCGGAGGAGATCATCGCACGCCTGACCGCGATCATCGAGACGCGGCCGTTCGAGTTCCTGCGGCGCACGACGCCCGAGCAGATCTACGCGTTCCTCGCGAACGAGTCGCCGCAGACGATCGCGCTCGTTGTGGCGAACCTGCACACGACGCTCGCGGCGCAGGTGCTCGCGCAGATGCCGCCGGACGTGCAGGCGCAGGTGGCGATGGCGATCGCGAGCATGGTCGAGACGAGCCCGGACGTGGTCAAGGAGGTGGAGGGCGTCATCCGCCAGAAGGTCTCGGCGATCGTGCAGCAGGACTACTCCACCTGCGGCGGCGTGAAGGGCCTCGCCGAGATCCTCAACGCCGCGGACCGCGCCACCGAGCGCAACGTGATCGAGACGCTCGCGGAAAGCGACGCAGAGCTCGCGGAGGAGGTGAAGATGCTGCTCTTCGTCTTCGAGGACATCGTCAAGCTCGACGACCGCGCCGTGCAGCTCGTGCTCAAGGAGGTCGACCAGAAGGACCTCGCGCTCGCGCTGCGCGGCACCTCCGAGGAGGTCAAGCAGAAGATCCTCCAGAACATGTCGCAGCGCGGCGCCGAGATGCTGCGCGAGGAGATGGAGTACCAGCCGCCCCAGCGGCGCTCTGTCGTGGAGGAGGCGCAGGGCCGCATCGTCGCGGCCATCCGGCGCCTCGAGGAGGCGGGCGCGATCGTGATCGGCCGCGACGGCGGCGACGGCGATGAGCAGCTCCTCTAGCGCCGTCGACTTCAGCTTCGACCAGCTCGCCCCGCCCCCGCCCTCGGCGCCGCGGGTCGACGCGGCGAGGGCGCGGACCGAGGCGGAGAGGATCGTGGCCGCCGCGGCCGCCGAGGCCGACGCGATCCGCCACGAGGCGCGGCAGGAGGGATTCGAGCAGGGCTACCAGGCCGGCATGGCCGCCGCGCGCGAGGAGTGCGAGCCGCTCGCCTCGGCGCTCGCGGAGGCGGTGCGGGAGGCCGGCGAGCTGAGGGCGCGGGCGGCCGACGACGTCGAGGAGCGCGCGGTGGAGCTCGCGCTGCGGATCGCGGAGAAGGTGGTGGCGGGGGCGCTCGAGGCGCAGCCCGAGCGCGTCGTGGACGTGGTCCGCGGCGCGCTGCGCTGCCTCGTCGAGCGCGAGCGCGTGACCGTGCTTGTGAACACGCTCGACCTCGAGCTCGTGCGCGACTCGCTCGACTCGCTGCGCGCGACGCTCGGCGGCATGGAGCACGTCGAGGTCCAGGAGGAGCGGCGCGTGCCGCGCGGCGGCGCGCGCGTGCGCAGCGCCGCGGGCGAGGTGGACGCGTCGATCGAGACGAAGCTCGAGCGGGCGCGCGAGGTGATCGCGGCGGAGCTCGCGCGATGAGCGCGACGCTCGAGCGCGTCGCGGACGCCGTCGACCGGGCCGACCTCCACCGCCGGCACGGCCGCGTGGCGGACCTGATCGGGCTCACGATCGAGGCCACGGGGCTCGAGGCCGAGGTGGGGGAGCTTTGCCTCGTCGAGGCGGGCCGCAACCGCGAGGACATCGCCGCCGAGGTCGTCGGCTTCCGCGACGGACGCACGCTGCTGATGCCGTTCGGCGAGATGCACGGCATCCGGCCGGGCCGCTCGGTCGTCGCGACGGGCAGCCAGCTCACGGTCACCGTCGGCGACGAGCTGCTCGGCCGCGTGGTGGACGGCCTCGGCCGCCCGATCGACGGCCGCGGCGACGCTCCGCCCGGGTCGGCGCTGCCGATGGACGCGCCGGCGCCGCCGCCGCTCGAGCGCCCGCCCATCCGCGAGCGGGTCACGCTCGGGGTGCGCGCGCTGGACGCGCTCGTGCCGTGCGGCCGGGGCCAGCGGCTCGGCATCTTCGCGGGGTCGGGCGTCGGCAAGTCGTCCCTGCTCGGCATGATCGCCCGCTCCACGTCCGCGGACGTGAACGTCATCTGCCTGGTGGGCGAGCGCGGGCGCGAGGTGCGCGAGTTCATCGAGCGCGACCTGGGCTCGGCGCTCACCCGCTCGGTCGTCGTGGTCGCGACCTCCGACCGGCCGGCGCTCGTGCGGATCAAGGCCGCCTTCGCGGCGACGGCGATCGCCGAGCACTTCCGCGACCGGGGCAAGGACGTGATGCTGATGATGGACTCGGTGACCCGCTTCGCGATGGCGCAGCGCGAGATCGGGCTCGCGATCGGCGAGCCGCCGGCGACTCGCGGGTACACGCCGAGCGTCTTCGCGCTCCTGCCGAAGCTGCTCGAGCGCAGCGGCACCAACCGCCACGGCTCGATCACCGCGCTCTACACGGTCCTCGTCGACGGCGACGACATGAACGAGCCGATCGCGGACGCCGCGCGCTCGATCCTCGACGGCCACGTGGTCCTGACGCGCGAGCTCGCGCACACGGGCCACTACCCCGCGATCGACGTCCTGCAGAGCGTGTCGCGGCTCGTGGGGGAGATCATCCCCGAGGAGCTCCGCGAGGCGGGCAACCGGGTGCGCAGGCTGATGGCCGCGTACAAGGAGAAGGAGGACCTGATCGCGATCGGGGCCTACGAGCAGGGCACCGACCCGGTCACCGACCTCGCGATCGCGATGCGCGAGCCGATCGGCGACTTCCTGCGCCAGGGCGTGAACGAGCCGAGCACCGCGGAGGAGGCGGACGAGGGGCTGATGGCGCTCGCCGACGCCGCGCGCGCAGCGAGCGAGAGCGCCGCGGCGCCCCCTGAGCCCGAGGCCGCCGAGCAGAAGCCGCCTGCGGCCGTGCCCGGCCCGAGCGCGATCCCGCCGCTCAACCTGTCGCTCTAGCGGCCGGCTCCGTCGGCGGGCCGCCGCCCGCGGGGCGCGTCCCGTACGCCGCCTCGGCCGCCGCGGCGTGGTCGCTGAAGGGCAGGAGCGCGCAGTAGACCATGTCGGGCAGGTCGTCCCTGAGCTGCTCCGGCGTGCCGCGCTGCAGGCGCAGGTGGATGATCTCGTAGAGGCCGCCGATGACGAGCTCGACCCCGAGCGGCGGCAGCGTCGCGGCGCGCCCCGGCCGCGTCCGGCCCGGCTCGAAGAAGCCGCTGAAGAAGCGGATCGCGGAGTCGCGCCGGCTGCGGAGCTCCGGCCCCGCGGCGGGCGCCTCCACCAGGCAGGCGACCGCGAAGTGCGGCTCTGCGAGCACGAACTCGATGAACGCCTGGACGCCGGCGCGGATCTTGTGCTCCCAGCCGGACTCCCGCTCGTAGGCCTGCGCCACCGCGCCGCCGAGCCGGGAGACGATCTCGTCGTAGCTCGCCAGGAAGCAGTCGTGCTTGTTGTCGAAGTGGTCGTAGAAGGTGCGGGTCGAGACGCCCGCGATCCGCGTTATGTCGGACACGGTCGCCCGCGCGTAGCCCCGCTGCGAAACCGCCTGCGCCACGGCGGCGAGCAGCCGCTCCCGCTGGTTGCGCGCGACGAAGCGGCGCGAGAGCCCGTGCCGGCCGCTCGGCAGGCGCCGGACCCGGCGCCCTTGGGCGTCTGGCCCCGCGGAGGTCACGGCGCACCGCCGCCGTTCGCGCCATCGCCGCGGTCGCCCTCGAACGGCAGCTGCCAGAAGTAGCGCAGGCCGGGCACGAGGTCGGGGAGCGTGTCGCTCTCGCCGCGCAGGAGCCGCGCGTAGATCACCGCGTAGATGCCGCCGACGAGCACCCGGCTCGCGAGCGGGCCGATGCCGTCGTCGAGGTTGAGTCGGTGGCGGTCGAGGTGCTGGGCGAACTGCTCGAGCGCCTCCGAGCGCCGCTCCAGCACGCGCGGCCCCGCGGAGAGCGAGTCCACGATCAACAGCCGCGCGAGCGTCGGCTCGGCGCTCGCGAACTCCATGAAGGCCGTGAACCCGGCCTCGATCCGGCGCTCGCGATCGCTCTCGCGCGCCGCCGCCTCGAGCGCCGCCGCGGACGCCTGCTCCACCGCCTCGTCGAAGGCGGCCAGGAAGCAGTCCTCCAGGGAATCGAAGTGCTCGTAGAACACGGACTCGGACAGCCCGGCCCTTTGCGCGACGCGCGCGGGCGTCGTCTCCGCGTAGCCGAGGCTGGTCGCCACGCGGGCGAAGGCGTCGATCAGGAGCCGGCGCTCGGAGTCGATCTTGAAGGCCCTGGGGAGGCCGGTGCCGGATCCGCCGGGGCCGCTGGGGCGGGCTGCGGTCACGCGGCGACCCTACCGGCGCCCCGCTTCCTTGACAACCAGAAAACTCCACGTTTATGGCGAGCCTCGCCGGGCTCGCCCGGCAGTAGGCGGCCCGCCGGAGGGCTGGCCCGGGGGAGTCGCATCCCTTATCGTGGTCCGCGGATAGGCGCCCACCGCACATGACCGCACTCCCGCCGCCCGCCCC
>JADGHQ010000016.1 GCA_019683805.1 Thermoleophilaceae bacterium | reverse complement strand
GGTCACCGCTGTGTCGGGGGCGCTCACGAACTGGATGATCGGGATTCGCGGCCGGGGCCGCAATACGGCTGGCGCGCGAGACGACCCTGAGGACAACCCGAGGACGCCGCGGCTAGGGCCGCTTCTTGCGCGGGTTGAAGAGGCCGCGCGGGTCGAAGGCCTCCTTCACCGCCTCGTGCAGCTCGACCGCGCGCGGCGGCCACTGCTTGCGCAGGTGGCCGCTCTTGACGAGCCCGAGCCCGTGCTCGCCGGAGATCGAGCCGCCGAGCTCGATCGCGAGGGCGAACAGCTCGTCGCACGCGGCCTCCGCGCGCCGCAGCTCCGCCGGGTCCGCGGGGTCGACCATCAGCGTGGAGTGCAGGTTGCCGTCGCCCGCGTGGCCCCAGGAGCAGGTCTCGACGCCCACCCGCGCCCCGATCGCCGCCGTGCCCTCGATCGCGTCCGCCAGCCGGTCGAGCGGCACCACGATGTCCTCGCTGAGCTTGCCCCCGCGCTTCGCGGTGACGGCGATCGACACCCCCTCGCGCCACGCCCAGAGCGCGGCGACCTCCGCCGGCGAGTCCGGCGCGTGGACGGACAGCGCGCTGTCGCGCACCGCCCCGACGAGCGCATCGCGGCCGGCCCGCGCCTCGTCCGCCGCGCCGTCGGCCTCGGCGATCACCATGAACGCGCCGCTCGGCGCCTCGCCCGGAAACGACCCCGCGGCGGCCGAGAGCGTGCCGGCGTCGAGGTACTCGAGCGCCGCGGGCACGACGCCGCTCGCGAGCGCGGCCTCGATCGCCTCGCAGCCGCTGCGCGGGTCCGCGTGGAAGGAGACGACGGGCAGCGCCGCCTCGGGCGGCGGGATGAAGCGCAGCCATGCCGAGGTCACGATGCCGAGCGTGCCCTCCGACCCGACCAGCAGGCCGAGGAGGTCGTAGCCCGCCACGTCCTTGCGCAGCGGCCCGCCGACGCGGATCAGCTCCCCCGGCGCCACGACCGCCTCGACACCGGTCACCCAGGCGCGCGTGACGCCGTACTTGAAGGCGTGCGGCCCGCCGGCGTTGGTCGCGATGTTGCCCCCGAGCTGGCTCTGCTCGGCCGCGCCCGGGTCCGGCGGGAACCACAGGCCCGACTCGCGCGCGAGCCGCTGCACCTCCCGGGTGGTGAGCCCGGCCTCGAGCTCCCCGCGCCAGAGGGTCGGGTCGAGCGAGCGCGCGCGGCGCAGGCGCTCGAGGGAGACGACGACCTCGCCGCCGAGCGGCACGCAGCCGCCCGCGAAGCCGGTGCCGCCGCCGCGCGGCACGATCGGGACGCCGCGCTCGTAGCACCAGGCGACGACCGCGGCGACCTCCTCGGCGCTGCCCGGGAGCACCGCGAGCTCGGCGCTGCCGGCGAGCCCACGGGCCTCGGTGGCGTCCGAGAGGTAGGGGCGCAGTGCCGCGCCCGTGCGGACGTTGCGCTCCCCGACGATCGAGGCGAGGTCGGCCGCAGCCGCCGCCGGAGCGCTCATTCGCGCTCCCCCGCGGGCGCGCCCGTGCCGCTCGGCGGCGCCGCGGCGCCGGGCGCGGTCCGGGATGTCGACTTGCACCGAAGCGCCACGGCCTCCACGGTAGTGCGCGACGGGCGCGCAGCGCTCCCCGGCCGCGGGCCGTCAGGCGCCCGTCGCGGCACCGTCCGTCACGAACGCGACGAGCTCGTCGTAGGAGTCGATCAGGAGGTCCGGGCCGGCGACGCGCAGCGCGCGCCCGTGGAAGCCGAACGTGACACCGACCGAGTACACGCCCGCGGCGCGCGCGGAGGCGACGTCGACCGGGCTGTCGCCGACGTAGAGCGCCGCGCCGGCGCGCGCGTCGAGCGCCCGCAACCCTGCGAGCAGCGGTTCGGGGTCGGGCTTTCCCCGGCGCACCTCGTCGCCCGCGATGCTCGCGTCGACGAGTGGCGCGAGGCCGGTTCGCGCGAGGTCGAGCTCGAGCCGGGAGCGCGACTTCGACGTGACGACCGCCACGCGCAGGCCGGCGCTGCGCAGCGCGCCCAGCGCGTCCAGCGCGCCGCTGTAGGGCACCGCGCTCGACTGGAGCCGCTCGTACGCCGCGTGATAGGCATCTGAGAGAAGGCGCTCGCGAGCGGGATCGCCGTCGGCCAGGAGAGCGATCACCTCGAGCGCGCGCAACTGGAGCACGGCCTTCGCCTCGCCCGTGGTGGCCGGGTACTCGCGGCCCAGGACCTCGCGCGTGGCCTCGCGATAGGAGTCGAGGATCGCGTCGCGCGAGTCGAGCAGGGTTCCGTCGACGTCGAACATGACCGCGCGCCAGGCCGCGCGCCCGCGTAGGCGCAGGGGCGCTCCGCCGTACGCCGCCGGCATGGGATCGGAGCGGGGGCCGACGCCGGCCGCGGTCAGACGCCCTCCGCGGGGTGCCGGGGCTTCGCGGCAGCGGTCTGCGTGGCGCCCGCGGCCGCTTCGGGGGCGCTCAGGGCGAGAGCCTCGGGCTGGCTGTCCCCGCCGCCTGTGATCGCGTTCTTGAACTCGCGGATCCCCCTGCCCGCGGCCCGCCCTGCCTCAGGCAGGCGCTTCGGCCCGAGTACGAGCAGGGCGATGATGAGCACGACAGTGATTTCGAGAGGCCCGATGTTGGGCATGTCCACCTTCCTTTCGGTTTGCCGCCTGATCGACGGTTCGCGGCGCGTGCCGCGCGCACGCGCCCTCGCGCCGTACGTTCACGCCGCCTCCGCCGGCGCGATGCCGCCCGAGAGCACGACCTTCATCGCCCCGTCCGCCTGCGCGATCTCGACGGCGCGCTGCGCATCCTCGAGCGCCATCTTGTGCGTCACGAGCCGGTCGAGCGGCAGGCGGTCGATGTTGCGCGCGAGCAGCTCCATGGCCGGCCGGTAGGACTCCGCCGTCTCGCCGCCGACTCCGAGGACGTTCACGTTCCTGGTGCAGATGTCGGCGTTCGGGTTGATCGCCACGGGGCCCATGTCGACGAAGGCGCCCGACTCGACCACGGTTCCGCCCACGCGCGCCATGCGCAGGCTCGTGACGAACGTCTCCGGCACCCCGCTGCAGTCGAGCACGATGTCGGCCCCGCGCCCGCCGGTGTGCTCTCGCACGCGCGCGATCAGCTCCTCCTCGTCGAGCTCGGCGGCGTTCAGCCCGAGGGTCGCGCCGAACTCGCCGGCCATCTCGACGCGGGAGGGAAGCCGGTCGATCGCGATCAGCCGGCCGCAGCCGAGCAGCCTCGCCTTGATCAGGTGGCACATGCCGAGCGGGCCGACGCCGATCACCGCGACGCTCTCGCCGAACGGCGTGCTGTAGAGCCGGCGCGCGAGCTCGAAGCCGTGGGTCACCGCCATCACCTCGGTGAGCACGGCGACCTCGTCGGGCAGCTCGTCGGGAACCCTGAACAGGGGGGTGCCGGGGAGGACGTACATGTACTCGGCCCAGCCCCCGAACAGGTGCGGCGGCGACTTGGCGTTGAGGCTGTTCCCGTAGTCGTCGAGGCGCTCGCACATGTAGTAGGGCTGGCCGCTACGGCAGAACCAGCAGCTCCCGCAGGGCACGTTCGCCGCCGGGACCACGCGGTCGCCGGGCCGCAGCGGGACGCCCTCGCTGTCGAGCAGCGGCTCGCGGCCGCCGATCGCGGCGATGGTGCCCACGTTCTCGTGCCCGCAGATCAGCGGGTACTCGATCCGGCGCTCGTGCGGCGTGCCCGCGTACTGGAGCGTCTCGCCGCGGAAGGTGTGCTTGTCGGTTCCGCAGATCCCGGAATAGGAGATCTTCAGGAGCACAGCGCCCGGCTCGGGGTCGGGCACCGGGAAGCGCTCCAGCTCGAGCCGGCCCGGCGCCTTCATCACGGCGGCGCGGGCGCTGCCCGAGCCGTTCGAGGCGCTGGAGTCCGAGGGGCGCGAGCGATAGGATTTGGAGTGTTCCATAAGCCAGGCTTCTAGCGTGTGCGCCACACTTAGTCAAGCCAGACCTCCGGAGGAGACGTGACCACCACCACGCAGAGCGCCCCCAACGCGACGAGCGATGTCCGCGTGCTCGAGAATTACGTGGGCGGTGAGTGGACGGCCCCGTCAGGCGCCCGCCTGCTCGACGTCCTGAACCCCGCGACCCAGGAGGTGCTCGCGCGCGTGCCGCTCTCGACGGCCGCCGACCTCGAGAAGGCCGTAGAGGCCGCGCGCGCGGGCTTCAAGGTCTGGCGCTCCCGCTCGCCGATCGCCCGCGCGAAGGTGCTCTTCCGTCTGCGCGAGCGCCTCGTGTCCGAGGCCGACGAGCTCGCCCGGCTCGTAACCACGGAGATGGGCAAGACCCTGCCCGACGCGCGCGCCGAGGTGGGGCGCATGATCGAGATGGTCGAGGCCGCCACCGCCGTTCCGACCACGATGCAGGGGCGCGTCCTCGAGGACGTCGCGACGAACGTCGACTGCGAGACGATCCGACAGCCGGTGGGCGTCTGCGCCGCGATCGTGCCGTTCAACTTCCCGGCGATGGTGCCGTTCTGGTTCCTGCCGTTCGCGATCGCGACGGGCAACAGCTTCATCCTCAAGCCCTCCGAGCAGGTTCCGCTCACGCAGAACCGCGTGTTCGAGATCCTCCACGAGCTTGAGCTGCCGCCGGGCGTCGTCAACCTCGTCAACGGCGACGCCGAGGTGGTGCAGGCCATCCTCGACTCGCCCGGGATCGACGCGGTCTCGTTCGTCGGCTCGGCCCGCGTGGCGCGCATCGTCTACGAGGGCGCCGCGAAGGCGGGCAAGCGCGTGCAGGCGCTCGGGGGGGCGAAGAACCACATCGTCGTGATGCCGGACGCCGTCATCCCGAAGACGGTCGACGGCATCCTCACGAGCGCCTTCGGCGCCGCCGGCCAGCGCTGCATGGCGGGCTCGGTCGTGGTGACCGTCGCCGAGGCGCACGACGCCCTCGTGGGCCCGCTCGCCGAGGCGGCTCAAGGCCTGCGGGTGGGCAACGGGCTCGAGAGCGACGTGGCCGTGGGCCCGGTGATCTCGTGCCAGGCGCGGGAGCGCATCGAGGGCTACGTCCAGCGCGCCGTCGACGCGGGCGCGAGGCTCCTCGTGGACGGCCGCCGGGGCGGCGACGGCGACCACGCCTTCATCGGTCCCACGATCGTCGACGGCGTGACGCCCGACATGGAGATCGCGCAGGACGAGGTCTTCGGCCCGGTGCTGTCGATCATCCACGCCCAGACGCTCGCCGAGGCGATCGAGATCGTGAACTCGAGCCGCTACGGCAACGGCACCTCGATCTTCACCGAGTCGGGCGCGGCGGTCCGCCGCTACCGGCACGACGTCGAGGCCGGCATGGTGGGCGTGAACGTGGGCGTGGCCGCGCCGGTGGCGTTCTTCCCGTTCTCCGGCTGGAAGGACTCCTTCCTCGGCGACCTGCACGCGCACGGCACCGACGCCGTCGAGTTCTACACGCGCAAGAAGACCGTCACCTCGCGCTTCTTCAGCGAGTCGGCGGACGCCAGGCTGTTCGGCGAGTTCTAGGCGGGTCGCTCGGGCCGTGACCGCTGAGCGGCCACGGCCCCTGGCCGCTCAGCAGCCGAACAGCCAGGCGTGGTCCGGGTCGTTGGCGAAGGCCCACTCGCGCAACGGCCCGGCCATCACGTTCAGGTAGTAGACGTCGTAGCCCGGGGGAGCCGAGACGGTGTGGTACCCGCGCGGCACGAGCACCACGTCGCCGTCGGTGAAGGTGACCGTCTCGTCGAGCGAGCGGTCGTCCGTGTAGACGCGCTGGAAGCCGAAGCCGCGCGGCGGGTCGATGCGGTGGTAGTAGGTCTCCTCGAGGAAGGTCTCCTCGGGCGGGGCGTGGCGGTCGTGCTTGTGCGGCGGGTAGCTCGACCAGTGCCCGCCGGGGGTGATGACCTCGACGACGAGCAGCCGCTCGGCGGGGCGATCGCCCATCAGGATCGGGTGAATGCGCCGCTCCATGTTGCCCGACCCCCGGATCTCGAGGTCGATGTCGTCCGCGTCGATCAGGGCGGGCTCGAGGTCGGCGCGACCCTCGGCCGGCGACCAGCAGAGCGCGACCTCGGCCTCGCCGCCGACCGCGCGGGCCGACAGCGGCTGCCCCGCGGGAGAGTAGACCGACGCCGGCAGGCCGTCGAAGACGTTCGCGCGCCCGCCGACCGCGCTCCAGCTGCGCGCGCCGGCGTTCACGTCGGCGCGCCCGCCGAGCATCACGAGGCAGAGCTCGCGCCCGTCGGCGTGGAAGCTGCGCTGCTCGCCTTCCGCGAGCCGGTGAACCTCGAAGCCGACGTACTCCCAGCCGGCCGACTCCGGGGTCACGCGCACCACGGGCTCGCCCGCCGCGGGAGCGGGGGAGGAGGGGATCAGCAGATCAGGCACGAGCGGATTCCTTTCGGGACAGCACCTCTTCGATCTCTGGGAGCGTGGGGAAGTCGTCGGCGCACGCGAGCCGCGAGGCGGAGATCGCGCCGGCCGCGTTGGCGGCGCGGATCGTGCGCTCGAGATCCCAGCCGTGCGCGAGCCCGTGCGCGAGCGTGCCGCCGAAGGCGTCGCCGGCCCCGAGCCCGTTCACGACCTCGAGCCGGATGGGTGGGAGCTCGACGCGCTCGTCGGCCGTGCGCGCGAGCACTCCCTCGGGGCCCTTCTTCACGATCGCGAGCTCGACGCCGAGATCGAGCAGCGCCTCCGCGGCCCGATCGGGGTCGCGCGTCCCGACCGCCACCTCCACCTCGTCCCGGTTGCCGACCGCGACCGTCACGTGCCGGAGGGCCTCGCGCGCCCAGCGCGTCGCCTCGGACTCGTCGCGCCAGAACATCGGCCGGTGGTCGAGGTCGTGGATCGTGACCCCCGAGCGCCCCCGCTCCTCGAGCATCTGGAGCACGGTGCTCCGACTCGGCTCGTCCGAGAGGCCGGTGCCCGTGGTCCAGAACACCTTTGCCTCCCGGACGGAGTCGAGGTCGAAGTCCTCGGGGGTGAGGTTCATGTCCGGAGCCTTGGGCTCACGGTAGAAGAGCAGCGGGAAGTGGTCGGGCGGGTGGATCTCGCAGAAGACGATCGGCGTGCGCAGGGTCGGGTCGGTGCCGACCCAGCGGGGGTCGACGCCGAAGCGCTCGAGCGCGCCGCGCACGAACGGGCCGAACGGGTCGTCGCCGACCTTGGTGACGACGGCGCTCCTGCTTCCGAGCAGCGCCGCCTGCACGGCGACGTTCGTCGCGCTGCCGCCGAGGTACTTCGCGAACGACTCGACCTCGGCGAGGCTCACGCCGGACTGCTGCGGGTAGAGGTCGACGCCGACCCGCCCCGTCGTGATCACGTCGAACGCCGCCATGCCCTAGAGCGCCTTCGCGGCGATCTCGTCGACTCCGACCCAGCGGCGCTCCTCGGCCGAGCGCTCCATCGCCTCGCACACCGCCTGCACGCGCAGCCCGGTCTCGATGCTGGGATCCCACTCGCCGTCAAGCCAGCGCTCGAGCAGATCAGCCGCCTGGTTGATGAAGCTGGCGTCGTATCCCACGCCCTGCCCGATCGGCCACCACTGCGCGGCGTACGGGTGGCTCTCGTGCTCGGCGCGGATCACGCGCATTCCGTAGAGGCTGCCGTCCTCGCGCGCGTCGCCGTAGAGCAGCTCGTTGAGCCGGGGGTAGTCGAAGCGCAGCGTGCCCTGCGTGCCGTTGACCTCGACCCAGAAGTCGCACGGCCGGCGCGCGCAGGTGCGCGCCATCTCGAAGCTGCCGCGGGCCCCCGAGGCGAAGGTCACGAGCGCCGAGGACGCCTCGTCCACATCAACCCGACGAGGGCGCCCCGAGCCGGGGTCGACGCGCTCGGTCGTGAACGTCCTGGACTGCGCGCTCACGTCGGCGATGTCGCCGACCATCCAGAGCGCCATGTCGATGAGGTGCGCGCCGAGGTCCGAGATCGTCGTGCCGCCCATGGCGCGCTCGAAGCGCCAGTCGAAGGGGACCGAGGGGTCGAGGAACTCGTCGGAGAGGAAGCTCGCCCGGAACAGGAGGATCTCGCCGACGCGGCCCTCGTCGATCATCCGCTTCATCAGCGACACCGCGGGCAGCCGGCGGTAGTTGAAGCCGATGGCGTTCGGGACGCCGGCGCGCCGGACGGCGTCGGCGGCGCCGAGCGCGGTCGCGTAGTCGGCAGCCAGCGGCTTCTCGCACAGCACCGCCTTGCCCGCGGCCGCGGCTGCGGCCACGATCTCGGCATGCGTGCCGGGCGGCGTGCAGACGTCGACGATGTCGATGTCGGGGTGGTCGACGAGCGCGCGCCAGTCGCCGGTGGTCTCCTCGACGCCGTAGGCGCGGGCGGCGGCCCTCACCGCCTCGGCGTTGCGGCCGCTCATGAGCCGCAGCCGCGGGCGGACCGGGAGCTCGCGGATGCGCGGCGCGGCCGTGTAGGCGTACGAGTGGGCCTTGCCCATGATCCCATAGCCCACGATGCCGATTCCGACCTCTCGTACCGGTGCGCTCATGCCGACCTCCCTGCTAGCTCTGACTCCTCAGCCTGCTCGAGCGCCTCCGCTATGCGCTCTGCGGCGGACAGCGCCGCCACCGCGTCCTCAGGGGCTGCGCCGGCGAGAGAGCCGCCGCGAACCGCTTCCGCGAACGCGTCCGCCTGCGCGGTTAGCCCTGCGAGGAAGGCCCGCTCGCTGTCGGCCGCCCACATGAACGTGCAGCGCTCGTACGCCTCGCTGCCGAAGACCTCGATCCAGCACGAGTCCGCCTGCCCGAAGCGACGGCCGAGGGTGATGTTCGCGGTGGTGCCGCCGGACAGCCGCGCCAGGGCCACGGCGGCGTCCGGATCGGAGGGGGCGTGGCCCGGCTCGGAGCGGCCGGCAGCCATCGCCACCACGCTCTCGATCTCCTGGCCGAGCAGCCAGCGCACCTGGTCGAGCTCGTGCACGGCCATGTCGACGGCGATGCCGCCGCTGTGCGCCCTGAACTCGGGCGACGGCGGGAACCGGTCCCACTGGTGCGAGGCCACGAGCGCTATCTCCCCAAGGTCGCCGCGGGCGATGCGCTCGCGAAGCGAGACGAGCTCCGGCACGAAGCGGCGCCAGTAGCCGATCTGGAGGAGCGTTCCCGTCTCCTCCGCCGCGCGCGCGGCCGCGCGCGCCTCGTCGGCGCTCATGCCGCACGGCTTCTCGCAGAGCATCGGCACGCGGGCGGCGGCCAGCTCCCGGACCAGGCTCAGGTGGAGGTCCGACGGCGCGGCGACCAGGACCGCGTCGAAGCCGCCCGCCGACAGCAGCTCCTCGAGGCTCGCGTAGGCGGCGAGGCCGCCCGCGGCGGCCTGCTCGCGGGCCTCGGCCACGGGATCGACGACCGCGACGGGCTCGGCGTTGCGGCTCCCGGAGAGCGCGGAGACGTGGACCCGCCCCATGCGGCCGGCGCCGATCACGGCGACGCGTACCGCTTCGGTACCCATCGCCTAGAGGCCCCTCTCGCGCAGGTACTCGCGGTTCTGCGCCTGCTCGGCCGCCGCCAGCTCCACCGGCTCGTCCTCCCGCGGGATCATGTCCTGCTCGACCACGAGCCAGCCGCTGTAGCCGATGTCGCGCAGCGCGGCGAGCACCTCGTCGATCGCCACGTCGCCCTCGCCGAAGCGGCAGAACGCCTTGCGCGTCCAGATGTCCATCACCGGCGCGCGGTCGGCCACGATCGCGTCGAGTACGTCCTGGCGGGCGTCCTTGAGGTGAACGTGGTTGATGCGTTCCCGCCAGTCGCGGACTGCCTTCACCGGGTCGCCTCGCCCGAGCAGCAGATGCCCGGTGTCGAGCGTCACGCCCACGTCGCTCAGCTCGAGCAGCCGCTCGATCTCCCACATCGCCTCGATGTAGGTGGCGGTGTGGTGGTGGAAGGTGGGCTCGTAGCCGCGCTCGCGGCAGCGCTCGACCGCGCGGGCGAGACCGTCCGCGAAGTTCCTCCAGCCCTTCTCGTCGAGCCCGACGCTGTGATCGAGCGCGGCCCGGCCGGGGTACGCGGCGCGCTCCGGGGAGCCCGCGTCGGCGAGCGTGGGGCGGGCCTTGACGCGTCCGTCCGGCACCGAGTCGAAGACGTCGAGCAGGGCGTCGAGCGAGGGGAGCTCCTCCGCGAGTCGCTCCGGCTCGCTGAAGGGGAGCCCGAGGTAGCCGCCGGCGAGCGACAGGTTGCGGCTACCGAGACGCTCGGCGAGCTCCTCGCCTGTGCCGAGGTAGCCGACCGGCCCGAGGTCGATGCCCTCGTAGCCCGCGCTCGCCACGGCGTCGAGCAACGTGATCGGGTCCGGGACGTTGGGATAGGAGCCGACCGTGATCTCGAACGCCCCGTAGCTGACCGGCGCGTTGGCGACGACGACCGGGCCGGCGCCGTGCTCGCGGGGGAGCTCCCCGCCGATTTCCTGCGTCATCTGCTTCCTCCTCCGCGGGCAGCAAGCGCCGCGGGCAGTTCGGTTGGGTTGGTGACCGGCGCGCCGGTTCGGTGGACGCGCGCGACCGCCTCGCAGAGGAGCAGGTCGCGCAGGCCGTCGACGCCCGAGGTCCGGGGCTCGCGGCCGCTCACGATCGCCTCGTGGAACTCGATGAGCTCGCGCTTGAACGCCTCGTCGTACGCGACGACCTCCTGGACCTCCCAGGAGTGGGTGGTGCCGGGCTCGCCGCCCTCGCGCGTCAGGCGTGTGGGAGCGCTGCGCAGGAAGGGCGACGGCAGGGTGAGCACGAGCCGCTGGTCCGGCCCGTACAGCGCGACCTCCTGCTTGTAGCGCGCGATGCCCGGCAGGTCGACCCAGGAGAGGTGGCACTCCGCGTCGCCGAAGCGCAGGTGCACGGCTGCGCACCTGGGGGTGAGGCTCGCGTAGGTCACCGCCGTCGGCTCGCCGAGCGCGCCGCGCAGCATGTTGAACTCGTGCACGAGGTTGTCGAGCAGGACGTTGCGGTACACGGAGCGGTTCGTCTCGTCGCTGTCCCCGTCGAGCGCGCCGTCGATGTGCGGCTTCTCCTCGGCCTGCCACCGCGCCACGAGATCCGCCGGGGGCGGCGAGGCGGGGCGCACGAGCGGGTAGTGGGCCACGTAGGGCTCGAGCGGCGACTCGAGCGTCTCGACCCGCACGAGGCGCAGATCGGACACCTCCGGCACGAGCTTCACGAAGCGCTCGTACGCCGGGTCGTAGCGCTTCATCGTGCCGACCATGAGGCGGACGCCGCCGGCCTCCGCGGCCTCGATCATCTCCGTGCACTGCGCGGCCGAGATGGCCATCGGCTTCTCCACGAAGACGTGGATGCCCTTCTGCGCCGCGGCGATCGCCATCGGGGCGTGGTTGCCGGAGATCAGCACCATCACCGCGTCGAGCGGCGCCTCGAGTAGGTCCTCCCAGCGCGTGAAGGTGCGCTCCACCCCGTAGCGCTCCGCGCACGCCCGGACCACGTCGTCCGAGACGTCGCAGAGCGCCGCGATCTCAAAGCGGTCGCTCAGCTCCGCGAGATAGGGCAGATGCATGACCTGTGCGATCAGGCCGCAGCCGATGATGCCGACGCGCTTGGGCGTTTCCAATCGCGGTCCTCCTGAGATACCCGGTCGAGCCGCCGGCCATCCGGGGCCGGCGATGGAACGTTCCAACGATGCGGGAATCTAAGCGAACAGCCCCCTCCGGTGTCAAGGACCCGTGGCGGGACTGGATTCAGTCCGCGCCGCGCAGTAGAAAGTGCGCGTGGAGCACTCCAGAGGCCGCTCGCGTCGCGGGCGGGCGAACGGTAGGGGAGGACAGACTGCCTCTGCGGGCCCGCGCGGCCCTGCGCGCGTGCCGACCATCTTCGACGTGGCGGCTCTCGCGGGGGTCTCGAAGTCGACCGTGTCCAATGTCGTGCGCGGCACGGACGGCGTGTCGGAGAGGACGCGCGCGCGGGTGGAGCGGGCGATCGAGATCCTCGGCTACCGGCCCAACGCGCTCGCGCGGCAATTCGTGCGCCAGCGCACCACGATCCTCGGCGTGCTGGTGGGCGACCTCGACAACCCGTTCTACGGCGACATCGCCAAGCGGCTCGAGCGCGTCGCCTTCGAGAACGGCTACACCACCATGTTCTGCAACATCGAGGGGCAGGACGAGGACTTCGCCCTCTCTCGCGTCGAGGCTCTTCTCGAGCAGCGACCGGCGGCGATCGTCTTCCTGGCGTTCTTCGGCCGCTCGCCCGACATCCAGGCCGCGCTCCACGCCTCGGTGCCGGTCGTGTTCGCCGGCTTGCGGGAGGACTGGGGCGACTCGGTGTCGGTGAGCAACTCGCAGGGCGGGGCGCTTGCGACGCAGCACCTGATCAACCTGGGGCACCGCCGGATCGCGTACGTGACGACCCCCAGCCTCGAGCAGCGTGCGGGGCAGGCGAGGCATCGGGGCTACCAGTCCGCCCTGCGCGCGGCCGGCGCCAGGCACCTGCCGCCGATCCACTGGGAGCCGGGGAGCGAGCGCGCGCGGATGCGGGGCCGCGAGGTCGCCCTGCGCGACCAGCTCGGCGGGGCGGACGGCGCCACGGCGGTGTTCTGCTCGAACGACATCGGCGCGATCGCCATGCTCGAGTACGCGGACCGCCACGGCATCCGCGTGCCGGAGGACCTGTCGGTGGTGGGCTTCGACGACGTCCACCTCGCCTCGCTGGCGCGGATCTCGCTGACGACTGTGCGCCAGCCGCTCGACGAGATCGCCACCGAGGCGGTCGAGCTGGTGCTGGCCCGGCTGGACGGCTCGCTGGAAGGGCCGCCCAGGCATGTCCGGGTGAGCCCCTCTCTGGTCGTCCGCAGCTCCACGGCGCCGCCCTCGTCGCCGTAGCGAGCGAGCCCGCCCGCCCGGCCGCCTTGACTCGGGCGAGCCGGACCGCTACAAATCCGGCGCTCGTGTGGAACGCTCCAAAAGCGCCAAGAGGAACAAGGAGGCTGGAGAGACCGTGAAGCTCGGCGTGGTGATGGAGGCGTTCGCCGACCGGCCGCTGGCCGAGGCGCTCGCCTGGCTCGAGGCCAACGTTCCCGAGGTCTCCGAGCTCGAGGTCATCGCGGGCGGCTACGGGCCGACCGGTCACTGCGACCGCGCACGGCTCCTGGCCGACGAGCGGGCGCGCGCCGACTGGACCGGCGAGATCGAGAGCCGCGGGTTCACGGTCGGGGCCCTCAACGCCTGGGGCAACCCGCTGCACCCCGATTCGGAGGTGGCAATGAAGCAGGATCGCGACCTGCGCGAGACGATCCGGCTCGCCGCCGCCCTGGGGGTGGATCGCGTCGTCGCCATGCCCGGCTGCCCGGGGAGCGGGCCCGGCGCGCAGCGCGCCCCGCACTTCGCCGGCGGCGCGTGGCTCCCCGACTTCGAGAACGTGACCGACTGGCAGTGGGAGGAGGTCATCCTCCCATACTGGTCCGACCTCTCGGAGTTCGCGCGCAGGGAGCATCCCGACCTCCGCATCTGCCTCGAGCTGCATCCGGGCACCTGCGCGCACAATGTCGAGACCTTCGATCGCCTCTCGCAGGTCGCTCCGAACATAGCGGCCAACATCGATCCGAGCCACTTCTTCTGGCAGCAGATGGACGCGTTCGCGATCATCGACCGCCTCGCCGGCAGGATCGGGCACGCGCACGCCAAGGACGTGACCTTCAACGCCGAGCAGCTCGGGCTCAACGGGCTGCTGGACCGCCGCTGGCCGTCTCCCCCCGAGGAGATGCCGTGGAACTTCGCCACGGTGGGAGACGGCCATGACGCCGCTTGGTGGGCCGAGTTCGTGCGGCGGCTCGAAGTCGTGGCCGGAGTCCGGTCGATATCGATCGAGCACGAGGATCCCTTCGTCCCGGCGGAGACCGGCATCCCGGCGGCTGCGCGGCTGCTGAGCGGCGTCGACGGCGCGGCCTCCGCGCCGAACCGTTCCAGCGTCGGCCGCGGAGCCTCGCAGAAAGCTTGACAGTCCTACAGCGCCGTGGTTAGTTTCCCGCAATCTGGAACATTCCAGACACACCGAGGGAAGGACCTTTTAGGAGCTCGCATGACGAATGACCCGCAGGGTTCGCGCGCGGCCGCTGGGCCGGAGCGCGCCTCCGAGAAGAAGAACGGCGTCAGCCGCCGGGTGTTCATCGGCCGCTCGGCCGGGGTCGCGCTCGCCGTCGGCGGCCTGGGCAGCTTCCTGGCCGCATGCGGCGGGTCGTCTGGCGGCGGCAAGCGCGAAGTCGTCGTGATGGCGTGGGAGAACTACGTCGACCCGGAGATCCAGAAGCGCTTCCAGAACGCCACCGGGATCCGGATGCGCGGCATCGCCGCCGAGTCCGACCAGGACATGTTCACCAAGCTCAAGGCGGGCGGCGGCGCGCAGTACGACGTCGTGTTCGCCAACTGTGGGTTCTCGCCGCTGTACTACAAGAACGGGCTGATCGAGGCGATCGACCTCAGCGAGATCCCGGCCTCCAAGAACCTCTGGCCCGTCTTCAAGGAGAACACCGACTTCCCGTACGTCGTCGAGAAGAACAAGACCATGCTCTACCCGAGCATGTGGGCGTCGTTCGGCATCGTCTGGAACTCCGAGAAGATCGACATCCCGGCGCCGTACTCGTGGAACGAGCTGTGGAACCCGAAGATCCCCAAGGGGAAGGTGATCTTCCAGGGCGCCGGCGACGACTTCCTCTCGATCGCGGGCCTCGCGCTCGGCGTGCCGCGCGACCGGATCTACTCGATGACGGGCGCGGAGCTGCAGAGGGCGGCGGACTACCTCGCGAAGCTGAAGCCGTTCCAGATCAGCAAGAGCTCGGACCAGGTGACCGCCGACGCGATCCGCACCGGGAAGGCGTGGGCCGGCCAGGCCACGAGCCTGGGGCTCGCCTACCGCATCAACGAGGCCGCCGGCAAGGAGGTCGCGAGGATCGAGCTGCCGAAGGAGGGCGCGCTCGGCTGGGTCGACGGCCCGCAGCTCGTGAAGGGAGCGAAGAACAGGGAGAACGCGCTCAAGTTCATCGACTTCCTCTGCGGCGATCCCGACATGCAGGACTGGCTCTGGAAGCAGAACCGCTTCGGGATGGCGAGCAAGACGACCTCCGAGCGGATCCTCAGTGCCGGCGACGCCGACTCGAAGGTCTACGCCTCGCTCGGCGGCGATCGGCCGCAGATCGCCGAGAAGCTCGTCTTCCAGGGACCGCCTGACAACCCCAAGGAGTGGACGGCGGTCTACGACAAGGTCATCGCCGGCTAGCGCCAACGGTGGCGTCGAGCCGCGACACCGCCACGAACGCCCCCGCCGTGCGCGGCGGGGGCGCTCTGTCGGCCCCTCCCACGCAAGGCGATCGCAAGGCCGCCCGGGTGTCCCTCCCGCTCGGGCGGCTGATCGCCCGTCTGCGCCACCGCGGGCTCGAGAACCCGCTCTTGCCGCTGCCGGCCGTGCTGATCGTCGCGGTCGGGTTCTTCGTGCCGCTGGTGATCCTGGCCGTCTACTCGTTCTGGCCGACCGTCAACGGCAAGATCGTCCACGACTGGACGCTCGGTAACTACACCCGCTTCTTCACGCAGGAGACCTACTGGCGCACGCTGCTGCGGTCCTTCCTGTTCGTCGGGATCGCGTCCGCGATCACGGTCGTGCTCACGTTCCCGTTCGCGTACTTCGTCGCGACGAAGGTGAGACCGCGGCGCAGGCTCTTCTGGGTCCTCGTGGCGATCATCCCGTTCTGGACGAGCTACCTGATCCGGGTCTTCGCCTGGCTGAACATGTTCGGCGACGAGGGCCTGCTGAACAAGGCGCTCCAGGCGATCGGGCTGACGAGCTCCCCGATCGGGCTCTTCGGCTTCGACAAGCCGGCGATCGTGATCACGTTCGTCTACCTCCTCTTCCCGCTCGCGTTCCTCACGATCTACATCGCGATCGAGCGGATGAACCCCGCGATGCTCGAGGCGTCGGCCGATCTCGGCGCCAAGCCGTGGCGCAGCCTCACCACGATCACGCTCCCGATCGCGAGGACCGGGCTCGTGGCCGGCTTCATCTTCTCGTTCATCTCGATGATGGGCGACTACGCGACGCCGCAGCTCATCGGCGGCACGAACGGCGTCCTGTACTCGAACCTGATCATCAACCAGTTCAACAACTCGATGCAGTGGGGCTTCGGCGCGACGCTCGCGATGCTCCTGCTCGTCAGCATCTTCCTGCTGCTCGTGGTGCTCAGGACAGCCGCCGGCAAGGTCGAGGCGGTGGGGGAGTACACGATGGGCTTCACCCACCGGCGCGCGCCGTTCCTGCTCGCCTACTCGCTGCTGTACCTCGTCTTCCTCTACACCCCGCCGGCGCTGCTCGTGCTGCTGGCGTTCAACGACTCCCCCCAGAGCGGCCTGCCCTTCGTGGGCTTCACGACGCACTGGTTCTCGGACGTGTTCCACAACGTCGTGCTCGTGGACAGCCTCTGGACGAGCGTGCAGGTCGCCGTCTCGGCCGTGATCGTCAGCGTCGTGCTCGGCACGCTCGCCGCGGTCCAGATCTCACGCGCGCGCGGAAAGCTGCGCGGCTTCAACCTCGGCATGATCGCGGTCCCGCTGTTCCTTCCCCCGGTGGTGCTCGGCCTCGCGATCATCATCGGCCTCAACGCGCTCGGCATCGAGCGCGGCCTCTGGACGATCGTGGCCGGTCACGTGATCATCACGCTCCCAGTCGTCACGCTGATGGTGCTGGTTCGGCTGGAGGGCCTCGACCGCAACCAGGAGCTCGCCGCGATGGACCTGGGCGCGCGGCCCTGGCGCGCGTTCTTCAGCATCTCGGTCCCTCAGGCGCTGCCAGGCATCGTCGCGGGAGCGATGATCGCGTTCGCGATGTCGATGGACGAGTTCATCCTCACCTTCCTCGTCACCGGCTCCCAGCAGACGCTGCCGCTCTACATCTTCGGCTCGCTGCGCATCCGGGTCACGCCCGATCTGAACGCCATCTCGGCCTTGATGCTCGGCGCGTCGTTCCTGCTCCTCACGCTCGGCGTGCTGATCGCGATCGGACGCGACCGGATCCGGCGCCGCGAGGAGGTCAGCCGGCTGCCGGCGGGAGTCGGCCTGCCGTCGTGAAGCAAGCCCGACAGGAGACGAGCCAGTGACAGCGACCCTCAAATGCACCGAGTTGCGAAAGAGCTATCCGGGACAGGACCACTACGCGCTCGGCACCGAGACGAGCGGCGTCTCGTTCGAGGTCCAGAAGGGCGAGCTGTTCGCCCTCCTCGGTCCCAGCGGCTGCGGTAAGACGACCACCCTGCGGATCGTCGGCGGGTTCGTCGAGCCGACGTCCGGGACGGTCGAGATCGAGGGCGTCGACGTGACCGACCGCCAGCCGTACGAGCGGCCCACGAACACGGTGTTCCAGAGCTACGCGCTCTTCCCGCACATGCGCCTCGGCGCGAACGTCGCGTACGGTCTCAAGATGGAGCGTGTCCCACGCGCGGAGCGGGACAGGCGCGTGAAGGAGGCGCTCGAGCTCGTGGGGCTTGCGGGCATGGAGCGGCGCCGCATCAGCGAGCTGTCGGGCGGTCAGCAGCAGCGCGCCGCGCTGGCGCGCGCGATCGTCAAGCGGCCCGCCCTGCTGCTGCTCGACGAGCCGCTCGGCGCGCTCGACCTGAAGCTGCGCAGGCAGATGCAGGACGAGCTGGTGGCCCTCAAGCGCTCGACCGGCATGACGTTCGTCCACGTCACGCACGACCAGGAGGAGGCCTGCGCGATCGCCGACCGCATCGCCGTCATGGATCAGGGCGTGATCGTGCAGATCGACCGGCCCGAGGACCTCTACCGCGCGCCGCGGACCTCGTACGTCGCCTCGTTCATCGACGCCGGCACGATCGTGCGCGGCGAGGCGAAGCGCCACTCCGACGTGGTGGAGCTGGCGCACCCGGACCTCGTGCTGCGCGGAACGCGGCCCGCGCACCTGCACGACCACGCGGACGTGGCCGCCGTCCTTCCTCGGGACCGGGTCCGCGTCGCCATGCCGGACGCCGTGCCGGACGCCGCCAACGCCGCCACCGGGACGGTCGAGCGCGTGATCTTCACGGGCTCCGCGTTCAACGTCTCCGTGCGCGTGAGCGAGGAGCTCGAGATCCGGGCCGCGCTGACCGTCGACGAGGTCGCCGGCCTCGGCGAGGAGGTCCTGCGGCAGGACTCGCGGGTCGCGGTGCACTGGGCGCCCGAGGACGTCGTCTTCGTGCAGGACTCCGAGGCCGCCGGCCAGGGCGTCGCCGCCGGCGCGCGCGTCTGAGCGGCGAGCCGCCGACTGAGAGCCGGGCCGCGATCGCCTCATGCAATCGGTGGCACTGGGCGCCGCGGCCGCGCTCCTCTGGGGCGTCGCGACGCTGGCGCTCCGTTCCGGCGCGCGCGAGGCGCCCGCCAACGCGTTCACGTTCTGGTTCGTCGGCTACAACACGCTCCTGCTGCTCGTCCCGGGCGCCGTGCTCCTCGCGCAGGGCGGGCTCTCCTCGACGGCGGCGGCGGCCGCCGTCGCGGCCGGGTGCGGTCAGGCTGCCGGCACGCTGATCTACGGCCGCGCGCTGGCAGTCGGCGACATAGTGGTTCTCGCGCCGCTCGTCTCGCTCGAGGGGGCGATCGCCGCTCTGCTGGGCGTGCTCGGCGGCGAGGCGATCACCGGCCCGGTCGGCGTGGGCCTCGCGCTCGCCGTGGCGGGCGCGCTCGGTCTGGGCATCCCGCCGGGCAGCTCGTGGCGATCGCCCGGCGCCGGCCTGGCCGTGCTCACGGCGACCTGCTACGGGATCGTGCTGTGGCTCGTTGGCAGCCAGGACAACGATCTCACGAGCATGATGCTCGTGCTCAACGGCTCGGCTGCCATCCTCACCTGGGCCGCGTCGCGGCCGCCCCTTCGCCTGCGGCGGACGTCTCGCCGCGCGCACCTCGCGCTCGTCCTGGCGGCCGTGCTCAACCTCGCGGGCTACTACGCGTATGCCGGCGGGGCGCGCGGCGACTCGCTGGCGGTCACGGCAGTCCTGGGGGCACAGTTCTCCGTCGTGGCGGTGATCGGCGGCTACGTGGTGCACGACGAGCGCCTCTCGCCGCGGCAGCTCGCCGGGCTCGCGGGGCTGGTAGCCGGCATCTCGCTCGTAGCGGCAACGGCCTGAGCTGCCTGAGCGCGGCTCAGCGGGGAGGGCCGGTCGAGCCGCGCACCACGAGCCGCGGCTTCAACCGATGCTGCGCCGGCGGCGCGTCGTAGCCGCTCTCGATGCGCGCGCGTAGCAGGTCGACGGCGGTCCGGGCGAGGTCGTCTCGCGGCTGAGCCACCGTCGTCAGCCCGATGCGAGATAGGGCGGAGACGTCGATCCCGTCGAACCCGACGAGCGAGATGTCTCGCGGCACGGCGATGGCGTTTCGCTCGAGCAGCGCGATCAGGCGGATCGCGGTGTAGTCGTTCGCTGCGACTATCGCGGTCGGGTGGTCGTCGCGCGCGACGAGCGCGAGCAGGTCGGAGCCGCCGCCGGTCTCGTTCGCGTCGTACACGAGGGTCCACTCGCTGCGCGGCGCGATGCCGGAGCGCAGCAGCGCGCGCTCGAACGCCGCCACGCGCGCGCGCCGGGTGCCGGCCTCCATGAGCGGGTCGACCACATGCGCTATCCGCTCGTGGCCGAGCTCGACCAGGTGGCGCACCGCGAGCTCGATCCCGACCATGTCGTCGACCGCGACGCAGTCCGCGTAGTCGGACCAGCAGCTCACCATCACCACCGGCACGCGCTCGCCGAGGAGCTTGGAGATCACCGCGCGGTCGCCGCTGAAGTCGAGCAGCGCGATCCCGTCCACGCGGTGCTCGAGCAGCGCCTCTATCCGTGAGGCCTCGAGGTCGGCGTGTCCGCCCGTGTTGCACACGAGCGTCGTGTACTCATGAGCGGACGCACACTGCTCGATGCGCTTCACGAGCTCGGCGTCGAAGGCGTTCGCCAGGTCTCCCACCACCACGCCGATCAGGTTGGTGCGGCGCAGCACGAGGTTGCGCGCTGTCGCGTTCGGCCTGTAGCCGAGAGCCGCGATCGCCTCGAGAACGCGCTCGCGCGTGGCCGCGGAGACGCTCCCGGTCCCGCGCATCACGTTCGAGACCGTGGACTTCGAGACTCCGCTGAGCGCGGCGACGTCGTTGATCGTCGGCCGCCTGAACGCGGATGGCGCTCCGTCGTCGATCTTCGCGGTCATTCCCGGCCAGCCTGTCGCCCGAGCGCTCTACCGTGTGACGGTCGCGTCGGTGGGGGCGCCGTCGAGTCCCGGACAACGAGCTGCGGCGCGAGCGTCACGCGCCGCGGCGCCGCTGTCGGGGAGTCGCCGCGGATGCGATCCAGCAAGAGCTCGAGGCCGCGCGTGACGAGCTCGACGCGCGGCTGAGAGACGGTGGTGAGCCCGATGCGCGAGTGCGCGCCGAGCTCGATCCCGTCGAAGCCCGTCACGGACACATCCTCGGGTACGCGCAAGCCCGCGGCCTCGAGGGCGTCCATCAGACGGATCGCCATCACGTCGTTGCCGGCGGCGAAGGCGGTCAGCCGGTCGGGCCCGGTCACGAGCTCGCGCAGGCTGCGAATCGCCTCTGGACTGCCGTGCTCCCAGTCGTCCGCGCTGAGCAGGCGCGGCGACAGCCCTCGGTCGCGCATCGCGCGCTCGTACCCGGCGAAGCGCTCGGCGCGGGTCGTCTCCTCCAGGAGGTGACCGGTCACATGGGCGATCGCGCGGTGGCCGAGCGAGTGGAGATGCTCGACCGCGGCGCGCATTCCGGCGGCGTCGTCGACCGCCACGCAGTCGGCCCGCTCGTCGGAGCAGCTCACCACCACGACGGGCACGCGTGCGGCGCGCAGCTCTTCGAGCACGGTCCGGTCGCCGCTGAACTGGAGCAGCACGACGCCGAGGACGGCGCGCTCGAGCAGCGTCTCCACGCGCGCGCGCTCGAGCGCGAAGTTTCCGTTCGTGTTGCAGACCATCGTCGTGAAGGCCGCATCGGAGGCCTGGAGCTCCATCAGCTTGACGAGCTCGGCGTAGAAGGTGTTGGCGAGGTCGCCCACGAGCACGCCGAGCGTGTTGGAACGGCGCCGGACGAGGTCGCGCGCGAGCGCGTTGGGCCGGTAGCCCAGCGCCTCGATCGCCTCGAGCACCCTGGTGCGAGTGGCCCCGGAGACGCGCCCCGTGCCGCGGAGGACGTTCGAGACCGTGGACTTCGAGACTCCGCTGAGCGCGGCGACGTCGTTGATCGTCGGCCTCTGGGATGCCCATCCCCGCCGTCCCGCGTTCGCTGTGCGTCGTCTTGCCGTTCTCATCTGGAACGGTTCACCACCGCCGGCGCCACCATACGGCCCACGCGTGCGGCGAGTCAAGCGGCGAAGGCGAGCAGACACCTGGTGAAGTGGGATTTCTAAAGGACGGCTTGACAACGAGATCGTGTTTGTGGAAGGTTCCAGTACGCAGGATGGAACCTTCCATCGCTTGACCCACCAGATGACGATCGCCCTCCTGACCGACGCGCTCGAGGACCGCCCGCTGGAGGAGGCGTTGGCGTGGTGCGCGCAGCGCGGCATCACCGGCGTCGAGCTCGGCGTCGGCGGTTACTCGCCCGCCCCGCACCTCGACCTGGAGGGTCTGTTGTCGAGCGACGCCGAGCGCCGGCGCCTGCTCGAGCTCCTGGACGCGCACGGCATCGAGCTCGTCGCGCTGAACGCATCGGGCAACCCGCTTCACCCTGACGCCGCCACGGCGCAGGCGCACGGCCGGGCGCTCCGTGGAGCCCTCGAGCTCGCGGCGGCCCTCGGGGTGCCGCGCATCGTGGCGATGAGCGGCTGTCCGGGCGGTCCCGGCGGCGGCGGATGGCCCGTGTTCGCCGGCGGCGCCTGGCTCCCCGACATGGAGAACCTCTGGGACTGGCAGTGGGAGCAGGCGATCGCGCCCTACTGGCGCGAGCTCTCCCGCTTCGCGGTGGAAGCGGCGCCCGGGGTCGACATCTGCCTCGAGCTGCACCCGGGCACGTCGATCTACAACGCCGCCTCGTTCGAGCAGCTGCGCGAGGTCACCGGCGAGAACGTGAAGGTCAACCTCGACCCGAGCCACTTCTGGTGGCAGGGCATCGACCCGGTCACGACGGCTCGCAGGCTCGGCGACAGCGTCGGCTTCGTCCACGGCAAGGACACGATTGTCCATCCCGAGCGCGTGGCGCTCCACGGCGTCCTCGACTTCCGCTGGCCCGCGGATGCCGACACGATGCCCTGGCACTTCTGCGCCGTCGGCCGCGGGCGCCCGCTCGAGGAGTGGCGCGAGCTGCTCGCCGTCCTGCGCGCAGTGGGCTACGACGGTCCGGTCTCGATCGAGCACGAGGATCCGACGCTCACGCCCGAGCAGGGCATCGAGGCCTCGCTCGAGGGCTTGCAGGCGGCAATGGAAGCGACCGTGCCAGGCCACGCCAGAAGCTGAGGAGGAGCCCCGCGCGATGGACGTCAGATACGAGAGAGCGTCGAAGAGCTTCGGCTCGACCCAGGCGCTGGCGCCGCTCGACCTCACCGTGCCGGACGGCAAGTTCCTCGCCATGCTCGGCCCGTCGGGGTGCGGGAAGACGACCGCCCTGCGCCTGCTCGCCGGCCTCGAGCAGCCGACGTCCGGACGGATCTACATCGGCGACCGGGACGTCACGAGGCTCGAGCCGCGCCATCGGGACGTGGCGATGGTGTTCCAGAGCTACGCGCTCTACCCGCACAAGAGCGTCGCGGAGAACATCGCCTACCCGCTGAGGCTTCGCCGCAGCGCGGCGGCGGAGCGCGACGAGCGGGTCCGCAGGGTCGCCGAGCTCCTCGGCATCGGCGGGCTGCTTGGACGCATGCCACGCGAGCTCTCGGGCGGGCAGCGCCAGCGCGTGGCGCTCGCGCGCGCGATCGTCCGCCGCCCGCACGCGTTCCTCATGGACGAGCCGCTCTCGAACCTCGACGCGCAGCTTCGCCTGCAGATGCGCGTCGAGATCAAGCGCCTGCAGCGTGAGCTCGGCGTCACGACCCTCTACGTGACCCACGATCAGATCGAGGCCATGACGATGGCCGACCTGATCGCCGTGATGCGCGACGGCGCGCTCCAGCAGCTCGCCACGCCCGCGGAGCTCTACGAGCGCCCGGCCAACCTCTTCGTCGCGCGCTTCTGCGGATCCCCGCCGATGAACGTCCTCGACGGCGCCGTCGAGGACGGCAGCTTCCGCCACCCCACCGGCTCGATCCCCCTCCCGGGCGCCGAGATCCGCGGGCCGGTGAAGCTCGGGTTCCGCCCCGAGCATGCGGAGGTCACCGATCACGGCGCGCCGGACAGCCTCGCCGGCGAGATCTACGTCGTCGAGCCGCTCGGCAACGAGACGCTCGTGACGGTGCGCCTCGAGGACGAGCTCCTGAACATCCGCGCTCACGCCGGCTTCGATCGGCCGGTCGGTGAGCGCTGCGCGGTGCGACCTGCGGAGGGACGGGTGCACCTGTTCGACAAGGACTCGGGCGAAGCGCTCGCCAAGCCCGGAGAACGCGGCGCGTCGAGCGCCGGACACGCGGCAACCGCCGGCATCTGACCGGGGGACTAGGAGGGAGTGGAATGACGAAACCCAACGATGCGTTCCGCCGGGACTCCCTGGGGGGACGGCTCACGCGCAGGAAGGTCATCGAGCGCGGCGCGATCGGCGCGGCAGGCCTCTTCGGCGCGGGCTTCCTCGCGGCATGCGGGGGCTCCAGCAAGAGCAGCGCTGTCACCTCGGGCTCGAAGAGCGCGGGCGGCAGCATCACCATCGGCTCCTTCCAGGACAACGCCATGGCGCCGTTCCGGGACACCTTCATCAAGCGCTTCGAGAAGGAGACCGGGATCAAGGTCAAGTACAACGAGACGAGCTACGACGCCTGGTACCAGAACGCCAAGAACGACGGCCTGAACAAGACCGGCGCCTACGACATCTACGTCATGGACGACAACTGGGTGCCCGAGTTCGCGGCCAGCAACATCATCCAGAACCTCGACGAGATCGGGTTCAAGGTGAACCCGGACATCCTCCCGAAGGGCCTCGAGCAGGGCTACTGGCCGCCGAAGAGCGGTCCCCGCCTGAAGGACTTCGCGAACGACGATCCGGCGCTCTACGCGATCGTGATCATCGACGACGTCGAGCTCCTCTACTACCACGCCGACTACTTCGACGAGGCGCCCAAGACCTGGGACGACGTCTACTCCGCGATGAAGTCGAAGGCCAAGCCGCCGAAGCTCTACGGCTGGTCCGCGCGCGGGGTCAAGGGCAACCCGATCGTGATGACGTACCTGCCGCTGCTCAACTCCTACGGCGGCGAGTTCGTGCGCGAGGACTGGTCGCCGGGGTTCGCCGGCCCCGAGGGCGTCGGCGCCCTCGAGCGGCTGATGAGCTTCATCCCGTACATGCCCGCCGGAGTCGCCGAGTTCGACACCGACCAGGAGACGCAGGTGCTGCTCCAGGGCAAGTGCATGGCCCTCACCGAGTACACGGGGCTCGTGCACCGCGTGGACGACAGGAAGTCCTCGCAGGTGGTCGGCAAGATCAAGATGGCCGCCACGCCCACGCAGGAGAAGAGCGGGCCGGCGATCGGCACCTTCGTCTGTGGCATCGCGTCGGGCGCGCAGAACCCCGAGGGTGCTAAGCGGTTCCTCGAGTGGTTCACCTCGAGCGAGATCCAGAGGGACTTCGCCCGCGGCGACGGCAGCGCGGCCGTCACGAAGTCGGCGCTGACCGACCCGCAGGCCGTGAAGGACTTCCGCTGGCTGCCGGCCATCGCCGACGCGGTGAACAACTCCGTGCCGAAGCCGAAGACGCCGGACGAGCCGAAGTTCGAGGACATCCTCGGCACGCACCTGAACCAGGCGCTGGTCGAGGCCATCCAGAAGAAGAGCGGCTACACCGCGATCGCGAAGTCGCACCTCACGAAGGCCGCGAACGAGATCGCGCAGTTCATCAAGCAGCAGGGCGGTTACGTCTAGGCCGGATCCGGACGAGCGCGATCGATGGGAACTTCGTCCGTAGCCGTTCCCGCCCGCGGGCGCCGCGGCAGCGAGCTCTGGGCAAGGCTTCTCGCCAGCCCGTGGCTGCTGCTGGCGCCCGCGGCGATCGCGCTTGCGGCCGTTGCGGCGTACCCGCTGATCTACGGCGTCAGGGCGAGCTTCCACGCCTACCGCTACGGGCGGGATGTGGGCTCGGCCGGTCTCGAGAACTACCGCGCCATCTTCGAAGACCACACGTTCTGGACGGCGCTCGGAACCACGGCCAAGTACGTCGCCCTGGCCGTCTCGATCGAGACGCTGCTGGGCCTCGGGCTCGCGCTGCTCGTGGCGAGCCAGCTCCGCTTCAGCCGCTTCATCCGCGTCAGCCTGGTGTTGCCGATGACCGTCGCCCCGGTGGTGGTCGGCGTGATCTGGCGGCTCATGTACGCGTCCGACATCGGCGTCGTGAACCCGCTCTTCTCGGCGCTCGGCCTCGGCAAGCCGAACGTGCTGGCGAACCCCGGCAGCGCCTTCCTCGGGGTGGTCGCCGTGGACGTGTGGGAGTGGACGCCGCTGCTCTTCCTGATCATCCTCGCGGGGCTCCAGTCGCTGCCGCAGGAGCCGATCGAGGCCGCGCGCGTGGACGGCGCGGGCCCCGTGCGCGTCTTCTTCGACCACACGCTGCCGCTGCTGCGGCCGGTGCTGATGGTCGCGGTCGTGCTGCGCCTGATCGACGCCGTCGGGACCTTCGACCAGATCTTCGTGCTGACGAAGGGCGGGCCGGGCACGGCCACGCAGCTGATCAGCACCTACTCGTACAACACGGCGTTCCAGTTCACGCAGTACGGCCGCGGCATGGCGATGGTCGTGTCGCTGCTCGTGCTGGTTCTGCTGCTCACGATCGTCGCGATCAAGCTGATGCGGAACGCGGCCGCGAGGACGTCGTCGTGAGCCGCGAACGCGCCCTCGCAGTCGCGCGGGTCGCCGTCCTCGGCGTCGCGATCGTCGTCGCGCTCTTCCCCTTCTGGTGGATGCTCGTGACGTCGCTCAAGCAGCCCGTCGACATCTTCCGCGGCGTGTCGCTCGTGCCGCAGCACCCGACGGGCGACAACTACTCGAGGCTGTTCGGCGACTACCACATGGGCTCGTTCCTCGTGAACAGCCTGATCGTGGTGACGGTCTCGGTGGCGGTGAGCCTCGTGCTCGGCACCCTCGCGGCCTACGCGCTCGCCCGCTTCCGCCTGCGCTTCGGGCTCAACCAGTCGGCGCTCGTGGCCGCGCTGCTCGTGCGCACGCTGCCGCCGATCCTGCTCGTGATCCCGCTCTACCTCACGCTCACGAAGTACGGGCTGCTGAACACGCGGCTCGGCCTGATCGTCATCTACGGGGGCCTCAACACGAGCTTCGTCATCTGGATGATGCAGAGCTTCCTCGAGGAGATCCCCAAGGACATCGAGGAGGCGGCGATGGTCGACGGCGACTCGCGCCTGCGCGCCCTCTTCCGCGTGGTGCTGCCGCTCGCCGCGCCGGGGATCGCGGCCACCGCGATCTTCAGCGTGATCACGACCTACAACGACTTCCTGCTGGCGCTCACGCTCACCTCGACGCCGGCCGCGCAGACGGTGCCCGTGGGCGTCTCGACGCTGATCGGCAAGATCCAGATCGAGTGGGGCCCGATGGCGGCGGCGGGAGTCGTGGGCGCCCTGCCCATCATGATCTTCGCGATCATCGTCCAGCGGCACTTCGTGCGCGGTCTGACGTTCGGGGCCGTCAAGTGATGGGCCGAGCCGCCACCGACTCCGTCCCCGGGCGCGGCTGATGGCGGGCGCGCAGCCACCCGTGCTCGCCGCGTGCGAGTGGATCTTCGCCGGGCAGGAGCTGCCCACGCTGCTCGGGCGCCTCGCGGCCGCGGGGTGCCGCGGGATCGAGATCTCGGGCGAGCCCGCCCGCGCCGACCGTGCCGGGATCGCCGCGGCGCTCGCGGAGGCGGGCATCGAGGCGACCGGCATCACCGCGATCTGCCCCGCGCCGACCGACGAGCGCGACCTCTCGCATCCCGACGCCGCCGCGCGGCGCCGGGCGGTCGACTACTACCGCGGCTGCGTAGATCTCGCGTGCGAGGTCGGGGCGCCCGCGATCGGCCTGATCCCCGCCGCGATCGGGCGCGTGGACGGCCCCGTGGCCGAGTCTTGGAAGCGCGCCGTCGACGCCGCGAGGGCGGTCGCCGACTACGCCGGCGAGCGCGGTGTGGCGGTGGGGGTGGAGGCGGTCAACCGCTACGAGAGCTTCCTCGTGAACACCGCCGAGCAGGCGCTTCTCTTCGCCGCGGACCTCGGCGCCGCCAACGCCGGCGTGATCCTCGACGCGTTCCACATGCAGCTCGAGGAGCGCGACAGCGCCGCGGCGGTGGCCGCAGCGGCGCCGCGACTGATGGCGCTGCACCTGGCCGACTCGAACCGGCTTGGGCTCGGCCACGGCCAGCTCGACGTGGCGCCGATCGTGGCGGCGGCCCGCGACGCGGGCTACGGCGGCCCGCTCGTGTTCGAGTTCACCGCGCCGGGGCCGAATCCGTTCAACCCCGACAAGGGCGAGGCCACGGCGCGCACCCTCGACATCTACGTGCGCGAGAGTGTCGCGGCGGTGACGGCGGCGCTTACCGGAGGAGGGGCGGCTCGATGAGCGAGCGGCAGATGCACCTGGCGGGCGACTGGACGCGCGGCGCCGAGCGGCAGGAGGTGCTGAACCCCTACAGCGGCGAGGTGATCGCCACCGTGCCCCGCGCCCGCACGTCCGACGCCGAGCGCGCCGTGGCCGCGGCGGTCGAGGGGGCACGGCAGATGCGTGCCCTGCCCGCGCACGAGCGGGCCGCGATCCTGAACCGCGCGGCGGCGATCGCCGACGAGCGAGTCGAGCAGCTCGCGCAGACGATCGCCGCGGAGGCGGGGAAGGCGCTCGCGGAGGCTCGCGGCGAGGCGGGACGCGCCGGCCACATCCTGCGGGTGAGCGCGCACGAGGGCGCCGCCGCCGCGGGTGAGGCGCTCAGCCTCGATGCCTCGCCGGGCGGCGAGGGCAAGCTCGGCTTCACGCTGCGCCAGCCCTGCGGCGTGGTCGTGGCGATCACGCCGTTCAACTACCCGCTGCTGCTCGTGCTCCACAAGGTCGGCCCCGCGCTCGCCGCGGGGAACGCCGTCGTGCTGAAGCCCGCGGAGGCCACGCCGCTGACCGCTCTCATGCTGTGCGAGATCCTGCTCGAGGCGGGCCTGCCGCCGCTTGCGCTGTCGGTGATCACCGGCTCAGGGTCCGAGCTCGGGCCGGCGCTGTGCGCGGACCCGCGCGTGCGCAAGATCTCGTTCACGGGCTCGACGCCGGTGGGGGAGGCGATCACGCGCGTGGCCGGGGTGAAGCGGCTCTCGCTCGAGCTGGGCGCCACCTGTCCGACGCTCGTGCTCGCGGACGCGGACCTCGAGGCCGCGGCGGCGGCGATCGCGGTGGGGGGCTACGTGAACGCGGGCCAGGTGTGCATCTCGGTGCAGCGCGTCCTCGTCCAGAGCGCGGTTCACGCCGACTTCCTCGACGCGCTCGTGCCGCGCGTCGCCGCCATCGAGGCGGGCGATCCGCTCGCTGCCTCGAGCACGATCGGATCGCTGATCTCAGAGCGCGAGGCGCAGCGCGTCGAGCGCGCGATCGCCGAGGCCGTGGACGAGGGGGCGCGCGTGCTCGTCGGGGGTGAGCGCGACGGGGCGGTGGTGTCCCCGGCGGTCGTCGACGGAGTGGCGCCGAGCGCGCCGCTCTCGCGCGATGAGCTCTTCGGCCCGGCGGTCGCGGTCACGCCCGTGGCGGACGTGGACGAGGCGATCCGCGTCGCGAACGACTCGCGCTACGGCCTCGGGGCCGGCGTCTTCACGAAGGACGTGACCGCGGCGATGCGCTTCGTCCGCGAGGTCGACGCCGGCGCGCTGCACGTGAACTGGACGCCGCTCTGGCGAGCCGACCCGATGCCGTACGGAGGCCTCAAGGGCTCGGGCATCGGCAAGGAAGGGCCGCGCTACGCGGTCGAGGAGATGACGGAACTGAAGACCGTGGTCATCCACGGGCTCGCGTAGGAGGAGAGACCTGTGTCGACCGTACGCTTGACCACAGCCCAGGCAATCGTGCGCTACCTGTCGGTCCAGTACTCGGAGCGCGACGGCAACCGCCGCCGGCTCGTCCCGGGGATGTTCGGGATCTTCGGCCACGGCAACGTCGCCGCCGTCGGCCAGGCGCTCGAGGAGCACGGTGAGGGCCTCACCTACCTCCAGGCCCGCAACGAGCAGTCGATGGTCCACACCGCGAGCGCGTTCGCGAAGGCGTCGCGCCGGCTCGCCACGCTTGCGTGCACGAGCTCGATCGGGCCGGGCGCCACCAACATGGTCACCGGCGCCGCGCTCGCCACCATCAACCGGCTGCCGGTGCTGCTGCTGCCCGGCGACATCTACGCCACGCGCCGCCAGGGCCCGGTGCTGCAGCAGCTCGAGCACCCGCTCGCCGGCGACGTGAGCGTGAACGACGCCTTCCGGCCGGTGTCGCGCTTCTTCGACCGCATCTCCCGGCCCGAGCAGCTTCTGACCGCGCTGCCGGAGGCGATGCGCGTGCTCACGAGCCCGGAGGAGGCCGGCGCGGTCGTGCTGGCGCTGCCCCAGGACATCCAGGCGGAGGCCTACGACTTCCCCGAGCGCTTCTTCGCCGAGCGCACCTGGCAGGTGCGCCGTCCGGTCCCGGATCAGGCTTCGATCGAGGCCGTCGCGGAGCTCCTCGCGGGGGCGAGGCGGCCGCTGATCATCGCCGGGGGCGGCGTGATCTACAGCGAGGCCGAGGCCGAGCTCGAGGCGCTCGCGGAGAGCCACGGGATCCCGGTGGCGGAGACCTTCGGCGGCAAGGGCGCGGTGCGCCGGCAGGCCTGGTGGGGGCTCGGGGGACTCGGCCTCGAGGGCAATCCCGCCTGCAACCAGATCGCCGCGGAGGCGGACGTGATCCTCTGCGTGGGCACGCGCCTCACGGACTTCGCCACCGCCTCGCAGTCGCTGTTCCAGCACCCCGACGTGCGCTTCGCGGCGATCAACGTGTGCGACCGCGACGCCCACAAGCAGGGAGCGATCCCCGTCGTGGCCGACGCGCGCGAGGCGCTGCGGGCTCTCGATGCGGCCCTCTCGGCGCGCGGCGTCACGCCGTCGGAGCGCTACCGCGCCGAGGTGTCGGAGCGGCGCGACCGGTGGGAGGTGGAGCGCGACGCCGCCCTCCACGGCGACCACGAGGCCGGGATGACCCAGGGCCGTCTGATCGGCGTGATGCAGGACTCGGCGCAGGCCGGCGACACGATCATCGCCGCCGCCGGCGGGCCGCCCGGCGACCTGCTCAAGGTCTGGGACGCGACCGGCGGCCGCGCCTGCCACCTCGAGTTCGGCTACTCGTGCATGGGCTACGAGCTGCCGGCGGCGCTCGGCGTGCGAATGGCGCAGCCCGAAGGCGAGGTGGTGTCGTTCATCGGCGACGGCACCTTCCTGATGAGCCCGTCGGAGATCGTGACCGCGGTGCAGGAGGGCCTCAAGATCACCCTGGTGATCTCGGAGAACCACGGATTTCAGGTGATCCGCCGCCTCCAGATGCTGCGCGCGGGCCGCGAGTTCGGCAACGAGTTCCGCGCGCGCAGGGGTGACGCGAGCGGCGACGGCGCGCTCGCCGGCGGCCGCCTCGAGGGCGACTACCTGTCGCTCGATCTCGCCAAGGTCGCCGAGGGGCTCGGCGCGACGGCGTTCCGCGTGTCGACGCCCGAGGAGACCCGCGACGCGCTCGCCCGCGCGCGCGAGTTGGACGGCCCGGTGGTGATCGTCGCCGAGACCGTGCCGCACGTGGACCTTCCCGGCTCGGGCGCGTGGTGGGACGTGGCGCCCTCCGAGGTCTCCGGCGACGAGCTGGTGCGGAAGCTGCGCGCCGAATACGAGGCCGACCGCGAGCGGCTGCAGCGCTACTACGGATGAGCGCTGCCTCGATGAAGGCGCGGCTGGCCGCCGGCGAGACGCTCGTGGGAGCGTTCGCCAACCTTGGCAGCCCGCTGGCGGTGGAGGCGATGGGCGCGGCGGGCCTCGACTGGGCGCTCGTGGATCTCGAGCACGGCGGCGGCCACGAGGCGGCGCTGGTCGGCCAGCTGCACGCCGCCGCGGTCGCCGGCATGCACGCGCTCGTCCGCGTCGAGGCGGCGGAGCGGGCGCGGGCCGGACGGGCGCTCGACCTCGGCGCCGAGGGCGTGATGTTCCCGCGGCTCGACACCGTCGAGGAGGCGCGCGCCGCGATCCGGCTGCTCCGCTACCCGCCCGAGGGCGAGCGCGGCGTCGCCACCTACAACCGTGCCTGCGGCTTCGGCACACGCCCGGAGGCGATCGACGAGGCTGCCGAGCGCATCCTCGGCGTCGTGCAGATCGAGTCGCCCGCGGCCGTCGACGCGGCCCCCGAGATCGCGCGGCTCGACGGCGTCGACGTGCTCTTCATCGGACCCGGCGACCTCTCGCACGCGATGGGCATCCGCGGCAGGGTGGAGGCGCCCGAGTTCCGCGACGCGGTGAGCCGGGTCGTGTCCGCCGCCGAGGGGGCGGGCAAGGCCGCCGGCATCCTCGTCAACTCGGCGAGCGCGCTGCCCGCGGCGGCCGCGGACGGGTTCCGCATGATCGGTGTGGGCTCCGACTCGACGCTGCTCGTGCAGGGCGCCGCCGCGGTCGCGGCCGCCGCCCGCCGGCTCGCGCCGCGGTGAGCTCGCCCGCGATCGTGGCTGCGGGGCCGCTGTCCGAGCCGGCGCCCGAGATCCTCGGCCGGTTCGGCCCGATAGCCGTCGCCTCGGATGACAGCGAGGAGACGCTGCGGCCGCTGCTCGCGGACGCGCTCGGGCTCGTGGCGCGCGGCCCGACGGTCGTGAGCGCGAGCCTGCTCGAGGCCGCGCCGCGCCTGCGCGTGATCGGGCGCACCGGCGTTGGCGTCGATCGCATCGACCTCGAGGCCGCCACCGCCAGGGGGATCCCGGTCGTGATCACGCCGGGCGCGAACGCCGACGCCGTGGCGGAGGGGACGATCGCGCTGTTGCTCGCGCTCGTGAAGCGCTTGCCGGCGCTCCACGCGGCCGTGCGCGAGGGACGCTGGGCCGAGCGCGACGCGCTCGGGGTCGGCGATCTGGCGGGAACCACGATCGCGATCGCGGGCTACGGCGCGATCGGCCGGCGCGTGGCCGCGCTGTCCCGCGCCCTCGGGATGCACGTGATCGTCTGCGACCCCTCGCTCGACGCGGCCGCGGCGGCGGAGGCCGGGGTCGAGCTCGCCTCGCTGGAGGACGCCGTGGCGCGGGCGGACCACCTCACCCTGCACGTGCCGCTCTCGGACGACACGCGCGGGCTCGTCTCGCGCAGGCTCCTCGCGCGCGCCCGCCCGGGGCTTCGGATCGTGAACGTGAGCCGCGGCGCGGTCGCGCCGCTCGACGTGCTGTACGAGGGGCTCGTCTCCGGCGCGCTCGGCGGGGTCGCGCTCGACGTCTTCGAGCGCGAGCCGCCCGAGCCGCACCCGCTGTTCGAGCGCGACGACGTGATCTGCTCGCCGCACGCGCTCGCGCTCACGCCGGCGGCGAACCGGGCGGTGTTCGCCGCGATGAGCGAGGGGATGGCCGCGGTGCTCGCGGGCGGCCGGGCGCCGCACGTGGCGAACCCGGCCGTCTACGAGTAGGCCCGGACTCCGGTCCGGCTACGGCTTGCCGCGCAGAGAGCGCCGGATCCTCGCCGGGCGGGGCCTAGCGGAGGACCTCTCTGACCGCCTGCGCGAAGCGCCCGAGCCCCTCGTCGAGGTCCGCGCGGCTGATCACGAGCGGCGGCGCGAGCTCGATCGCCGTGCCGTTGTTGCTCACGAGCACGCCGAGCTCGCGCGTGCGGTCCACGATCGCCTTGAGGGTGTCCTTCGGGAGCGGCTCGCGCGTGGCGGGGTCCGCGGTGAAGTCGATCGCCAGCCAGAGCCCGAGGCCGCGGACGTCGCCGACGGCGTCGAGGTCGTCGAGCTCGCGCAGCGTCTCGAGCGCGTGCGCGCCGAGCTCGGCGGCGCGCTCGAGCAGCCCGTCGCCCTCGTAGATGTCGATCGCGGTCAGAGCCGCCACCGCGGCCGCCGGGTGGCCGCCGTAGGTGTGGATGTCCGGATAGCCGTCGAGCGCGTCGCGGATCTCCCGGCTCGCGATCGCCGCACCTAGGGGGACGTAGCCGGCGGTGATCCCCTTCGCCATGGTGATGATGTCCGGCTCGATGCCCCAGTGGTCGACGCTGAACCACTTGCCCGTGCGGCCGAAGCCGGTGATCACCTCGTCCGCGATGAGGACGACGTCGTACTTCGTGCAGATCTCCCGCACGCGCCGGAGGTAGCCGGGGGGCGGGATCTGCACGCCGTCGGCCTGCGCGATCGGCTCGAGGATGAACGCCGACACGAGCTCGGGGCCCTCGTGCAGGATCTGCTGCTCGAGGTAGTCGGCGCAGCGCAGCGCGCAGGCCTCGCCGCAGTCGTCGTGCGCGAGGCCGAACGGGCAGCGGTACGCGATCGGCGACGGGATGCGGGAGAACCCGGGCACGCCCGGCTCCATCGGCCGGCGCACGCCGAGCCAGTCGCTCGCGACGGTCGCTCCGCCGGCGGCCCCGTGGTAGTCCTTCCAGCGCGCGATCACCTTGTAGGCGCGGGGCTTCGTCCCCCGCGCGTGGTGGTAGAAGCGCGCGAGCTTGAAGGCGACCTCGTTGGCCTCGGAGCCGCTCGAGACGAAGACGCACGCCGTGAGGTCGCCGGGAGCGAGCCCCGCGATCCGCTGCGCCAGCTCGATCGTCACCTCCGCCTGCGAGTGCGCGGTTCCGCCGTAGTGGAGTCGGCGCAGCTGCTCGTACACGGCGCGCGCGATGCGCTCCTCGCCGTAGCCCAGGGAGGAGGCTCGGGAAACCGTGCTCATCAGGTCGAGGTACTCGCTGCCGTCGGCCGTCCGGACGCGCACGCCGGCGCCGGCCTTCAGGAGCTGCGGCGCCCCCGCGTCGAGCTCGGCGCGCGTCAACTGCGGCCAGATGTAGTGATCCCGCGCGACGGAGTAGATGTCGGGTGCGGCGGTCTGACGCTGTCCCACGTGATCGATCCCCACTTAGTAGAGCGGTTTACCAAGCGAGAGCCTCCCATCCTTGGTAGTGCGCTGTCAAGCGGGGTGGAACGGTTTTCCTTCGAGTCCGTCGCCGGCGCGGCAGCGCCCTCGCCCGCACGCGAGCGCCGCCCGGCGGTGACATCCGGCGGGGAAGGCCCCGCTAACCCCGGGCCTTCAGGCGCCCTTCGCGGAGCTCGAGCACCTCGTCGAAGCGCTCAAGGCCGTAGGGCTCGTGGGCTATCAGGAGCACGCCGCGCCCGGCTCGGGCCTCGCGCGCGAGCTCGGCGTGGAGCGCGGCGGCGGCCGGCGGGTCGAGGTGGGCGGCCGGCTCGTCCGCGATCAGGAAGCGCGCGGGGGAGAGCAGCAGCCGTGCTGCCGCGATGCGGCGGCGCTGGCCGCCCGAGACCTGCGCCCCCTGTTCCCCGACCGCGGTGTCGAGCCCGTCGGGGAGCGCGGCGAGCCAGGGCCCGAGCCCGACGCGCCGGGCCGCTCGCTCGAGCTCGGCCTGTGAGGCGTCCGGCTTCGCCAGGGCGAGGTTCTCGCGGATCGTTCCGTCGAAGAGGTAGGCGTCCTGCGAGCCGAGCAGCACGGCGTCGCGCAGCTCCTCCTGGGGGAGATCGCGCAGGTCGATCCCGCCGAGCAGGACGGCGCCCGCCACCGGGTCGCGGAACCTGACGAGGAGCTCGGCAAGCGTGCTCTTCCCGCAGCCGCTCGGGCCGGCGAGGGCGATCGCCTTCCCGGGCGCGAGCCGCATGTCGACGCCCGCGAGCAGCCAGGGGCCCGCGTCGTCGTAGCGGAAGCGCAGGCCGCGGGCCTCGAGGTCGCCTGCGCTCGGCGGGCGCGCCGGTTGCTCGGGGTCGACCACCGGCGCCGGACGGTCGAGGATGTCCTCGATGCGCCGGGCGGCCGCGCCGCAGGCGTCGATGCTGGCGCCGGCGGACGGGAGCGGTCGAACCGTCTCGAAGGCGCCCAGGGTCAGCAGGAGCACGGCGGCGAGCAGCACGCCCGCGAGCGCTCCCCCGCGGACGGCGGGTACGGCGACCAGCGCGACGCCCACGGCGGTCAGCCCGGTCGCCGCGGTCGCGAGCCCCGTCGCCAGCCCGCCCGAGAGGGCGTCGCGGCGCTGGATCCGCGCCAGGCGGGCGCTCGCCCGGTCGGCCCGCTCGATCCAGTCGCGTTCGCGCCCGGCGAGCGCGATCTCAGCCGCGCCGCCGGTCACCTCGACGATCGCGGCGGTGAGCGCGGCGCGCGCCGCGGCCTGGCGCCTCCCGGCCGCGCGCGCCGCCGCGCGGGTCAAGAGCGGCGTGACGAGCCCGGCGACGAGCAGTCCGACGGCGAGCGCCGCGGCGGCTGCCGGCAGGAGCGCGAACGCGATCAGCAGGGTCGCCGCTGCGGAGAGGAGCCCCACGGCGACCGGCCCCAGCGCGCGGAGGTAGAGGTCCTGGAGGCGGTCGACGTCGCCGACGAAGCGGCTCAGCACGTCCGCCCGCCCCACCCCGGGGAGGCCGCCCGGCACGAGCGGCACGAGGCGCGCGAAGAGCCTCCGGCGCAGGTCGGCGAGCGTGCGGAAGGCGAGATCGTGGGAGGCGAGCCGCTCGCCGTAGCGGAGCGCCGCGCGCGCGATCGCAAGCGAGCGGACGGCTGCGATCGCGACGCCGAGGGAGAGGATCTCGGGCCGCTGCGCCGCGCGGCTGATCAGGTACCCGGACACCGCGAGCAGCCCGACCCCGGCGAGCACCGCCCCCGCGCCGAGCAGCACGGAGAGCGCGAGCAGGCGCCAGCGCGAGCGGGTCGCGCGCGCCATGCGCCACAGCGGCGCATGCGAGCCGCGCCGGCTGAGGCTCACGCGGCCGCCTCCAGGCCCTGCCTCCCGAGCGCGGCGATCCGCCCGTGCCGCAGCTCGAGCACCCGGTCGCAGGCGGCGGCGAGCTCGGGCCGGTGGGTTATGAGCAGCACCGTGCGCCCGGCCGCGAGGCGCCCGATCGCGGCCTCGACCGCCGCCGCGGAGTGGGCGTCGAGATGGGCGGTCGGCTCGTCGAGGACGACGAGCGAAGCGTCGCTGAGGAAGGCGCGCGCCAGGGCGATCCGCCGGGACTGGCCGGCGGACAGCCGCCGCCCGCCGTCACCGAGCCTGGTCTGCGCTCCGTCGGGCAGCGCCGCCACGAACTCCTCCGCGCCCGCCGCGCGCAGGGCCTCTGCCACCTCGGCGCTCGTCGCCTCGGGCCGGGCGAGCCGGACGTTGTCCTCGACCGTGCCGGCGAAGATCGTCGCCCGCTGGGGCACCCAGGCCGCGCGCCGCCGCCACGCGCGCGGCTCGACCCGGCGCAGATCGACGCCGCCGCACGCGACCGTGCCCGAGTCGGGGTCGGCGAGCCGCAGCACGAGCAGCGCGAGCGTGGTCTTGCCGGCGCCGCTCGGCCCGACGAGCGCGGTGAGCCTGCCGGGCTCGAGCGTCAGGCTCGCGCCGTCGAGCACGGGCGCCGAGCGGCCCGGATAGGTGAAGCGCACGTCCTCGAGCGACACCGGCACGAGCGCCGGGTCGGGCGGCTCGACGGTGGGGCGGCGCACCGTGACGCCGCCGGGCGCGTCGAGCACCTCGAGGATGCGCTCTGCCGCCGCGAGCCCGTCGGCGCTCGCGTGGAACTGCGCGCCGAGCTCGCGCAGCGGCGCGTAGAGCTCGGGGGCGAGGATGAGCACGGTGAGCCCCGCCTCGAGCCCGAGCGATCCGGAGGCGAGCTGCACGCCCACCGTGACCGCGACGAGCGCGGTACCGAGCGTCGCCAGGAGCTCGAGGACGAGAGCCGAGAGGAAGCCGATCCGCAGCGTCGCCATCGTCTCCCGGCGGTAGCGCTCGCCGGCCTCGTCGAGCGCGCGGCCGGCGGCGCTCGTGCGCCCGAACGCCCGCAGCGTCTCGAGCCCCGAGACGAGGTCGAGGAAGCGGGCGCTGAGCGCCGACAGCGTCCGCCAGCGCCGCCGCGTCCGCTCCGCGGCGAGCCTGCCGATCAGGACCATGAAGAGGGGGATCAGCGGGACGGTGACCGCGAGGATCGCCGCGGCCTCGAGGTCCCGCGGCAGGACCCACGCGAGGATCGCGACCGGCGCGAGGCAGGAGAGCGCCGCCTGCGGCAGGTAGCGCGCGAAGTAGGCCTCGAGCGCGTCGACGCCCTGCACCGCCGTGGCCGCGAGCTCGCCGGCGTGCTCGCCCGCGAGGCTCCCCGGGCGCTCGAGCAGGAGCCGCCGGACGAGCCGCTCGCGCAGGTCGGCCAGCACGCGCGCCGCGCCGTAGCGGCCGCCGGCCTCGGTCCCGGCGGCGGCGAGCCCGCGCGCGACGCTCGCGGCCGCGAGCCACCAGAGCGAGGGCGCCACGTCCGCGAGCGCCGCGCCGTCGACGAACACGCGCGCCACGACGTGTGCGAGCAGCGTGGCCTGCGCGACGATCAGCGCCGTCGTCGCGAGCCCGAGGGCCACCGTCGCGACGAGGTGGAGGCGCGCCGCGCGGCTCGCCCGGATCAGCCTTCCCTGGGCCCGGCCCCTGCCGTCCCGCGCGCCCGCGTCAGCGGCCCGGCGAGCGGCCACCGGCGCCTTCCTCGCGGGAGCGGGAGAGCAGGTCGATCGGCGAGCGGGCCTCGCCGAAGCCCTCCGCCGAGATGCGGTGACGGAAAACCCAGTAGGTCCAGCCCTGGTAGAGCAGCACGACCGGGACGAGCAGCCCGGCGACCACCGTCATCACCGTGAGCGTGTAGCTCGAGGAGGCCGCCTCGGCGAGCGTCAGGCTGAACGCGGCGTTCGTGCTCGAGATCATCGCGTGCGGGAAGAGCTCGCTGAACAGCGCCGTGAAGAGGAGCACGATCGCTCCGCAGGTCGCGCCGAACGCGTGCGCGGGCCGTCTCGACGCGAGCGCGGCGGCGGCGACCGCGAGGGCCGACGCGCCGACGGCGCAGACCACCGACGCGGCCTTCGCGCCGTCGCTGTCGGCGAGCGTCCAGGCGAGGAAGCCGATCACGAGCAGCGCCGCCGGCGGGGCCACCCGGGCGGCGATCGCGCGCGCCCGCCGCTCGAGCGCTCCGGTCGTCCTCAGGCTGAGGAAGATCGCGCCGTGGGCGAGGAAGAGCGCCAGCGTCGCCAACCCGCCGAGCAGCGCGTAGGGCCGCAGCAGCGTCAGCAGCGTGCCGGTGTACTCGCCGCGCGCGTCGATCGGCACGCCGTGGACGATGTCCGCCCAGGCCACGCCCCACAGCAGCGCCGGCAGGAAGCTGCCGCCGATCAGCGCCCACTCCCAGCCGCTGCGCCAGCGCTCCGAGTCGCCCTTGCCCCAGAACTCGAACGCGACGTTGCGCAGGATCAGCGCGACGAGGATCAGGAACAGCGCCAGGTAGAAGCCCGAGAAGAGCGTCGCGTACCACTGCGGGAAGGCGGCGAAGGTCGCGCCGCCCGCGACGAGCAGCCAGACCTCGTTGCCGTCCCAGACCGGGCCGATCGAGTGCAGCACGGCGCGCCGCTCCGCGCGATCCCGGCCGACCGCGCGCAGGAGCATGCCGACGCCGAAGTCGAAGCCCTCGAGCACGAAGTACCCGAGCCACAGCACCGAGATCAGCACGAACCAGACGGCCTGGAGTGTCGTGTAGTCCCTCATGGCTCAGTAGGCGAGCGCCAGCTCCTGGCCCGGCTCCTCGGCCGCGCCCTCCTCGGGTGGACCCTTGCGGGCGGTCCTCAGGAAGATCCGCCCGGCGATCGCGGCGAGCACGCCGTAGAGCAGCGTGAAGCCGATCAGCGTGACGAGCACCTCGGCCGTGCTCACGCTGGGCGAGCCCGCGTCGCTCGTCTTCAGCAGGCCGAACACGACCCACGGCTGGCGGCCCATCTCGGTGAAGATCCAGCCGGTCGAGCTCGCGACGAAGGGGAGCGCCGCGGCCGGGACCGCGAGCCGCAGGAAGCGCCTGGAGCGCAAGAGCTCGCCGCGCCGCGCGCGCCACCAGCCGAAGGCGCCCACCGCGAACATCCCGACCGCGCAGCCGATCATCGCGCGCCAGGACCAGTACGCCACGGCCACGATCGGCGCGTACTCGCCGGGTCCGTAGCGGGCGCCGTACTCGCGGTCGAGGTCGTTCACGCCCTTGATCTCGCCGCGGGGATAGCCGGTCGAGATCCACGACAGGAGGTTCGGGACCTCGATGTTGCGGTCGAGGCCGCGGGGGTTCGACTCGAAGTCGCCCGTCGCGAACAGCGAGAGCCCGGCGCCGCGCTTGGTCTCGAACACGGCGTCGGCCGCGGCCATCTTCATCGGCTGCTGCTTGGTCATGAGGATGCCGTCGAAGTGCCCGACGAAGAACTGCAGGAGGGCTGCGACCGCGACGAGCGGCAGCGCGAGGCGAATCGAGGCGGAGAAGACGCCGGCTGCCTCGTTGCCGCGGCGCAGGTGCCAGGCGGAGATCGCGATCACGAGCATGCCGGCGGTGAGCAGGGCCGCGATAATCGTGTGGACGAACGCGTAGATCGCGGTGTTGTTGAAGAGGACCGCGGCGATGTTGGTGAGCCGCGGCCGGCCGTCCACCATCCGGTAGCCGACCGGGTGCTGCATCCACGAGTTCGCGGCGAGGATGAAGTAGGCCGACAGCGCCGTCGCGCCGGCGATCGCCCACGCGCAGGCGAGGTGCACGCGCGGCGAGAGCCTGCCCCAGCCGAAGATCCACAGCCCCAGGAAGGTGGACTCGACGAAGAACGCGGCGAGGCCCTCCATCGCGAGCGGCGCCCCGAAGATGTCGCCTACGAAGCGCGAGTAGTTCGACCAGTTCATGCCGAACTGGAACTCCTGCACGATCCCGGTGGCGACCCCGAGCGCGAACGAGATCAGTACGAGCTTGCCCCAGAAGCGCGTCGCCCGCAGCCAGTGCTCCTCGCCGCTCCGGTGCCAGCGCGTCTGGCAGTAGGCGGTGAAGGTCGCGAGGCCGATCGTGATCGGCACGAAGATGAAGTGGTAGAGCGTGGTGATGCCGAACTGCCAGCGTGCGAGCTCGAGCGAGGTCACGCGCGGGCCTCCCTGGCGCGGCGCGGAGGGGTCGCGGGCCGGCGGGCGCTCAGGCAGATTGCTGCGCCGGCTCGTGTGCTGCGGAGCTGCGTGCGTTCAGCGTGCACGGTGGCCACTGTGCCAGCGGCCGGCCGCCCCGCCATCGTGTGACGCCCGTAATCACGTTGCGGATAAGTACGGAAGGCGTTCCCTGGCCCTGCGGTGGTGCGCGCACACCGCCGGGGCCGGCTAGGTGGCGGCCTCTACGAGGCGCCGGATGGCGTCGAGCGTCCCCATCACCTCGCTGTCGGACGCGTCGCCGTGCGCGGTTGTGAGAAAGAGCGTGAGCCGCGATCCATCGGCGTCGGGGCTGACCTCGAGCCAGCCGCGGTAGTCGCTGCCGGGGGAGCCCCATTCGATGCGGCGCGCGGACTCGTCGGTGTGGAACCACGCCTCGCCGTGCTTGGTCTCGCCGTCGTAGCGCGCCTCGATCGTGACCTTGTCGCCGCCGGTCCGCCGGGCGGCCGTAACCTGGGGGAAATAGTGCGGCAGGTTGTCCACGTCGGCGAGGACGTCGAACACGCGGTCGGGCGGCGCCGCGACGTGCTGCGTGTGCTCGTGCTCCATCTTCCCTCCCTTCGCCGAGGTCGAGTCTAGACGTCGGGCCTGGGGGCGTTTCGGGGGTTTGCCGCGCTTGCAGGGAGACAGATCGCGGCGGGCGCGCTGGCCGCCGGCGCTGCAGCGGCTGTGGCGCTTGGTTGTGGCGGAGCGCCGCGCACGTATCGACGCAGGCCGGATGACGATCCACGAGCCCGCGAGTCGCGCCCTGATCCGGGGCGCCGGTGGGAGGGAGAGAGCGGATGAGGGGACTCGAACCCCCGACCTTCTGCATGGCAAGCAGACGCTCTAGCCAACTGAGCTACATCCGCGTGGGTCGCCGAGTATAGCCACGGGCGCCCGCCCGTTCACCTCTCGCAAGGGGCACGCCGCGCCCGCCCCGGCGGCGCCCTCTTATGCGGCGCGCGCCGGCTCGGCCGCGTGCTGGAGCCTCTCCGCGATGCGCGTGCTCACGGCCTGGGGCGAGAGGCGGCCGGCCGCGGCCACGCTCCACAGCATCGCGAGCCAGGTCGCGGTCGCGAGCGCGACGTGCACCCACACGAGCTCCGCCGGCAGCTTCAGCACGTACTGGACGATGCCGACGACCCCCTGCGCGCCGAGCAGCGCGATGACCACGCCGAGCGGCCGCAGCGCGCGCCGCTCGCCGCCCTCGCGGCGCAGCAGCAGCCACACGGCGACCGCCGCGAGGCCGAAGAGCGCGGCGATCGCGCCGTGGCGCTGGACCATCCAGTGCAGCGTGTCCGAGCCCTTGAAGTCGAAGCGCCGCACGAGCGTCTCGCCGTGGGAGCCCGCGTGCGGCCCGGAGGCGGTCGCGATCGTCCCGAGCAGGATCGTGAGCTGGCCGAACGGGATCAGCGCGCGCACCGCCCAGACGCCGAGGCGGTCGGTGGAGTGCCGCCGCGAGCCCGGCTCGTAGGTCGAGCACCACGCGAGCGCGAAGGCCGCGTCGAGCAGCATCATCGAGAGGATGAAGTGGCCCATCACGAGCCCCGGCGCGAGGTGGTACCGGACGACGAGCCCGCCGAGCACCGCCTGGGCGACCACGCCGAGCGGCAGCAGCGCGCCGAAGAGCGCGAGGTGCCAGTGGAAGGGGCGGCGCAGCCAGGCGAGCACGCCGGCCGCCACCACCGCGAGGCTCACGAACCCCGAGAACAGCCGGTTCCCGAACTCGATCACGGCGTGCGACTCGAGCGGCGCGACCGTGCGGCCGTAGCACTTCGGCCAGTCGGGGCAGCCGAGGCCCGACCCGGTGAGCCGCACCGCGGCGCCGGTCAGCACGATCAGCGAGAGCGCGGCGAGCGAGACCACCGCGACCTTGCGGTAGAGCTCGGGGGTGATCTCGAGGCGCGCGCGCACGCCCCCAAGATAGGGCCTCAGCCGTCCACCTCGCCTTCGAAGTAGTCCACCTCGGCGTCGAGGGGGAGCAGCTTGCGCATGCCGTCCGGCCCCACGGGACGCCCGGGCGGCGCGGTCCGCACCATCACCTTGCCGCTGTCGGGGTACTCGGCGACCTCCGGGGCGATCATCGTGCTCACGATCAGCACGCGCGCCGACTCGGCGCGGCGGTTGTCGATCCTGTGCGCCCCGGCGCGGCCGGCGGGGCAGGCCACCACCTCGCCGGTCTCGAGCTCGCGCTCGCCGTCGAGCGTTCGCAGCGTCGGGCGGCCGGCGATCACGAAGATCATCTCCTCGTTCGCGTAGTGGATGTGCAGCGGGCAGATCGACTCACCCTGCTGCAGCTCGTAGAGAGAGGCGCCGAGGCGCTCGCCGCCGGCCTGCGCGCCGAGCGACGCGGAGCGCGCGGTGAAGGGCGCGGGAGCGGGCTCGTCCGGGTCCCAGTCCGGCTCGAACAGGTTCGCCACGGCCGCAGCGTAGCGGGGTGCGCGCCCACTGGCGGCGCCGCTAGGCTAGATGCGCTCCGGGCGCCGTGGCGGAGTGGTTACGCAGCGGCCTGCAAAGCCGCGTACACCGGTTCGATTCCGGTCGGCGCCTC
>JADGHQ010000061.1 GCA_019683805.1 Thermoleophilaceae bacterium | reverse complement strand
CCGAGACGCCGGCGACCTCGGCGACCTCCTCGCGGACGGACAGCACGCAGTGCTCGCAGGTCATGCCGGTGACTGAGTAGGTGCGCTGGGAGACTGGGGCCATGGATCCTTCCTGTGGTGGGTTTACGCAGGTGTCAACTGTGAGACAGGGTAACGTGGGTTTACACGGATGTCAAAGCGCTTCGATCCGATACGGGGCGGGGGTATCAGGCGCAGGGCGCAAGGTAGCAGCCCGGAGGCGGGGGGTCAAATACCCCCGGCGCGTATGCCCACAGCGTCACGCGGCCCGCCGGCCGGGAGTCCCAGACCACGCCGACGTGCCCCGCAGCCCCGGGGCCTGGCGGGGGTCGGGTGCGGACGGTTACTATCGACCTTCCCGCATCCGAGGACGACGCCGCCCTCGGCCTCGGCGACACAATTGAGGCAGAGAATCACCACCCGCGTGCTGGTCGTCAGCGGCGTCCTGGTCGTGATGTTCGCGCCCATCTTCAGCCTGTTGGTGTACGCCTCGGTGGAGCAGCGCCACTCCGAGCGCCAGGCGTTCAGGTCGCAGGAGGCGATCGCCGTCGGCAACCGGCTCGAGAAGCTCGTGATCGACCTCGAGACCGGCGTGCGGGGCTTCGTGGCGAGCGGTGGCCGCGACACCTTCCTCGCGCCCTGGACCGCCGCGCGCAGGGAGTACCCGGGCCAGGCCGCGCTGCTCGGGCGGCTCGTGGCCGACGACACGGGCGGCCGTCGGCTCGCGGCCTCGATCAAGGCGGCGATCGACGACTACGTGAGCCTCTACTCGCTGCCGATGATCTCGCTCGCGCGCGACCGCCCCGACGTCGCCCGCAGCGTGATCGTCAACGGCACCGGCCGGGATCGCGTCGCGAGCATCCGCGCGCTCTTCGGCGACCTGTTCGCGCGCGAGCGCGCCGTCCTGCAGCGGCGCGCGGACCGGGCCGAGGCCCGATCCCGCACGGCGGTGGCGCTCGGCATCGGCGGGCTCGCCGCGGCCGTGCTCGCCATCGCGGTGCTCGGGCTCTACCTCGGCCGCTCGGTGGTCAGACCGATCAAGCGCGTGGCGAGCGGCGCGGAGCGCGTGGCGAGCGGCGATCTGACCGCCCGGGTGCCCGACGACCGCCAGGACGAGCTCGGCGACCTCGGCCGCGCGTTCAATGCCATGGCCGCCTCGCTCGAGCAGAGCCGCGAGGAGATCGACCGGCGCACGCGCGAGCTCGAGCGCTCGAACCGCGAGCTCGCGCAGTACGCGGTCGTCACCTCGCACGACCTCAAGGAGCCGCTGCAGACGATCGCCGTGTTCGCGCAGCTGCTCGAGCGCCGCTCCCGCGGGCGGCTCGACGCGACCGCCGACCAGTACCTCGACGCCATCCAGGCGGGCACCGAGCACATGCGGACGCTGGTGCGCGACCTGCTCGAGTACTCCCGCGTGGGGCAGGGGGAGATGCTGCGGGAGCGCGTCGACGCCGAGGCGATGGTCGGGCAGGTCATGAGCAACCTCGACGCCGCGATCGCCGAGCGCGACGCCGAGGTCACGCACGACCCGATCCCCGACCTCGAGGGCGACGCCAACCGGCTCTGCCAGGTGCTCCAGAACCTCGTCTCGAACGCGCTCAAGTTCACGGACGGGCGTTCGCCGCGCGTGCACGTGAGCTCGCAGCCGCATGGCGGCGGCCTCGTGCGGGTGTCGGTGCGCGACAACGGAGTCGGGATCGACCCCGAGCAAGCGCAGCGCATCTTCGAGCCCTTCGCGCGGGTGGGCGAGCGCCGCGACGGCACCGGCATCGGGCTCGCCATCTGCCAGAAGATCGTGGAGCGCCACGGCGGCAGCATCTGGGTCGAGAGCGAGCCCGGCGCGGGCAGCACCTTCAGCTTCACCGTGCCAGCCGCCGACGGTCCGGACCGCCCCTCGGCACCCGCCCCCGACCTTGCGCCGGCCGCGGTCGCGCGCGACTTCCTGCGCAGGAACGGCCTCGCCGGCGGCTAGGCCGGCACGCGCTCGCGCGTGCCGCACTCCTCGACGTAGCGCCAGAAGTCGGCGACGAAGCGCTCCCACTCGTCATCGGACGGCCCGGGGCCGTGCTCGTCGGCGTCGGGGCCGGGGCCGCCGCCGTCCTCCCGGGGGCGCGGCAGGAGGAAGCTCAGCCCCGCCAGCGGACCGCCGGCGACGAACGCAAGCGCCGCGAGCGTGTCGCTCAGCGCGAACACCGCGGTCAGGAGCAGCCCGACGCCGAGCCAGCCGAGCGCGAGCGAGGGTGCCCAATAGCGGTCGGCGACGGCGCGCAGCCGCGCCGAGCGTGCGATCAGGATCCCCGTGGCGAACGGCGTCAGAAGCCAGAGGACCGGGAGCGTTCCCATGCCTTGCACGTCTGTCCGGGGCGTTTCTGTCGTGTCCGGCGACCCGGCCTCGCGACGCCACGCGGATCGCTCCGATCCCACCCGCCTAGAATCGGTCGCGCCCGCGGGGGCGTGGTCTAGAGGTTAGGACGCCGGCCTTTCAAGCCGGAGATCGGGGGTTCGAGTCCCCTCGCCCCTGCTTATCGGCGTCGGCCTCGCCCCGCTTGAGCGCCGCGGGGACCGCACCGCGCCGGCGAGCGAGAGCGTGAGCGCGGCGGCGACCAGCCCCAGCAGCACGAAGCCGCCCCCACGCTTCCACCAGTCCCCCGCCGCGCTTTCGAGCAGCGCCGCCGCGCCGAGCCCGAGCGCCACGCCGACCGGCAGCGTCCATGTCTCGCCGAGCAGGAGCTTGCGGAGCTGGCTGAGCGCGTTCACGCGGCCGCTCCCGAGGCGGTGGCGTCGTGGCGCCACACGATCAGCCGGACCTGCGCCTGGGACAGCGCCGCGAGCGCGCCCGCGACGTACAGCAGCGCAGCGTCGCCGGCCGGCCAGTCGACCCCCAGCCCCTCGGCCGCGAAGAACACGCCGAAGCTCGACAGGACGACGCCCACCGCGTACTTGAGCTGCGTCTCCGGGAGGCGGCTGAGCGGCGCGTGGGCGACGAGCCCGATCGCCGCGACGGCGGCGACGGCCCCGAGCGCGCCGATCAGCGCCGGGGCGAGGCCGCCAGGCCGCGCGCCGAGCGCGGTCAGGATCAGGATGACCTCCACCCCCTCGAGCAGCACGCCCTTGAAGGCGATCGCGCGGGCCGCCCAGTCCGGCCGGCCCGGGGGTGGGGGTGGCAGCGACTCGAGCGCCTCGCGCTCCTCCACGAACTCCCTGAACGACGACGACCGCGAGCGCATCCCCGCCAGCCGCAGCACGCCCTTGCGCAGCCACTCCAGGCCGAACAGCAGCAGCGCCGCGCCGATCACGACGCGCAGCGGCTCGAGCGAAACGCGCGAGAGCAGCACCGGCCCGAGCGCCACCGCCAGCAGCGCGAGCGCCACGGCCGCGAGCCCGGCGCCGACGAGCGCGTCGCGGAAGCGGCGCGTGAGGCCGACGGCCAGCACGATCGCGAGCGCTTCGAGCATCTCGAGCCCGCAGGCGAGCGCCGCGCCGATCAGCGTCAGCGTGAAGGCCACGGTCGCAGGCTACCGCGTCCAGCGGGCTAGACTCGCCGGGGGTCGGGCGGTTAGCTCAGCGGGTAGAGCGCCTGCCTTACAAGCAGGAGGCCACTGGTTCGAACCCAGTACCGCCCATGCGGGCTTTGCGTGTCGGTTCGCGACGATTCCGGGTGCGCCGCGTTCCGCCCCGCCGGTCTCGGGAAAGGTCCGTCATGCACGACGTCTCCTCGAGCCGCCGGGTGGGATGGCTGACCGCAAGGACATCGATTTCACCTATTCGCTGACCGACCGCGTCATCCGGCTCAGCCTCGGAGAGCTCGCAGACTTCAGCGGAGCCAAGTACGACGGCGACTTCTCCCTCAGCCTCGAGCAGGCCCAGCGGCGCAAGCGCGACTACGTGGCCGAGCAGATCGGCGTCGGCCCGGGGCGGCGTGTGCTCGACCTGGGTTGCGGCTGGGGAGCGTTGCTCGACCACATCCGCAGCCGCGGTGGCGTGGGGGTCGGTGTGACCCTGTCCGCGGCGCAGGCGGCGGCCTGTCGCCGACACGGCCTCGACGTCTACCTCCAAGACGCGCGGGAGGTGACCCGCGAGCGCTTCGGCTCGTTCGATGCGGTTGCGAGCCTCGGCGCATTCGAGCACTTCTGCTCTCCGGATGACTACCGGGCGGGGCGCCAGGAGGAGATCTATCGCGACCTGTTCGCCCGCGTGGCGCGCCTGCTGCCCGACGCGGGCCGCCTCTACCTGCAGACGATGGTCTTCGGTCGCAACATGATCGCGGCGGACCAGATCGACATCGAGGCGCTCCGCGGGCTCCCGCCGCGAGGCTCCGACGAGTGGCACATCGCGCTCCTGGGACGCCAGTTCCCGGGTTCCTGGCTCCCGTTCGGCCAGGAGCAGGTGATCCGGTGCGCCGACCCGTGCTTCCGCCTCGTGTCGAGCGTGAGCGGCCGTCTCGACTACATCGAGACGATCCACCAGTGGGACGCGCGGATCGGGGCGCGCAGCCTCAGGAAGACGTTGCTCCAGCTCCGCCTGCTGCCCCGCTGGCTTGCGAGCGCCGACTTTCGGCTCGCGTTCACGTCCGGCGTGAGCGTCAACAGGGTCTGCTTCGAGCGAGAGCTCCTCGACCACTACAGGCTCGTGTTCGTGAAGCGCGGGTCGGCGAGCGACGGCGTCGTCTGCGAGGGCTCAGCGACGGCGCGGGCCTGAGCGAACGTCACGAGCCTGCCGCTGTCCTCGTCCCACAGCTTGAGCCTGACGGCGAGCAATCCGTCCCATAGCGAGAGGGTCGGGACGTCGTGGAGCATCGGGTTGTGGTCGTGGGCGGACTGGAGGTTGTAGTTGGGGATGCGCGCGTTGAGGTGGTGGACATGGTGCAGGCCGATGTTCCCGGTGAAGAATTGGAGCAGCTTCGGCAGCTTCAGGTACGAGCTGCCGCGTAGCGCGGCGTCCGCATAGCTCCAGCCCGCGCCGTCCTGCCAGTAGGCGTCCTCGAACTGGTGCTGCACGTAGAACAGCCAGATGCCGACTGAGCCGGCCAGGAGCGCGGGGGGCGCCCAGACGAGCAGGAAGCTCTGCCACCCGATCGACCAGCAGAGCCCGCCGACGACCACGAGCAGCGCGACATCCGTCGCGAGCACGCTGTTGCGCATGCGCGGTCGCGCCCGAACCGAGACCAGCCGCGGTCCGATGACCATCGCGACCAGCGGTCCGACCCCGAACATCACGAGCGGGGTGCGGATCAGGCGATAGCGGAGCCGTCCCCACCACGATCGCGCCCGGTACTCGGCGACGGTGATGGTCGGCACGTCTCCCACGCCGCGCCGCTCGAGGTCGCCGGAGGTCGCGTGGTGGACGGCGTGGTCGTGGCGCCAGCGCCGAAACGGAGACATCACGAGCAGTCCGAGCAACCCGCCGACGTATGCATTGGCGCGCTTGGAGGGGAGCATCGACCCGTGCGCGCAGTCGTGGAACACGACGAACGTTCGCACCAGGAAGCCGGCGGTCGGGACGGCGAGGGCCAGCGTCAGGAGATGCGAGACGCCGAGCGTCGCGTAGATCAGGACGGATAGCGCCAGGTACGGAACGACCGAGGTGGCGAGGTCGAGGAGGCTTCGCGCGAGGCGGGGCTGTGCGTAGGGGGCGAGCGCCTCGCGCCAGAAAGGATCTTTCGGGGGATGCGACATCGCGGCTCCAGTGCGGCGATGAACGTTGCCGGTACAACGCCCCCGTATGCCGCCCTGTTGGCCGCCACGAGCGCGAACTGCTCCGAAGCCGAAGCGAGCCGGCCGCGCTGTGGGCGCCGTCGGGTGGCCTCGACCTTTGAAGCACATACCCGATACTGGACAAACGCAAGCGGCCGGCGGTCGGCGGTGCCGGTAGGATCCCCACCGGCTTCGTTGAGCCGCCCCGGACACTCCCGCGGCGCATGAGCGACTTCGAATCCGGAGAGCCGCTGGCTGGCGGCAAGCTGCTGTCGGAGATCACCAACCGGATCGTCGCCTTGATGCGCGAGCACTACGCCGGTGCCCGGGTTCGGCGCACTGGAGGTCACGGACCCGGGCCACGCGTGACGCGGCCACCCGTCGCGGCCGCCGTCAGTGCGTGTAGAGCACGCGGTCGATCAGGCCGTACTCGGCGGCCTCCTCGGCCTTGAAGAAGCGGTCGCGCTCTATGTCCGCGTGGACCTGCTCCTCGCTCTGGCCCGTGTGGCGCGCGTAGATCTCCTCGATGCGCTTGCGCGTGTTGAGGATCTCTTTCGCGTGGATCTCGATGTCGGTGGACTGCCCCTCGAAGCCCGCCGACGGCTGGTGGATCAGGACGCGCGAGTTCGGCAGCGCCATGCGCTTGCCCTTCGTGCCGCCCGCGAGCAGCAGCGAGCCCATCGACATGGCCATGCCGACGCAGATCGTCGCGACGTCGGGCTTGATGAACTGCATCGTGTCGTAGATCGCGAGCCCCGCGTAGATCGACCCGCCCGGCGAGTTGATGTAGAGCGAGATGTCCTTGTCGGGGTCCTCGGACTCGAGGTGCAGGAGCTGGGCGACCACGAGGTTTGCCACCTGGTCGTCCACCGCGCTCCCGAGGAAGATGATGCGCTCGTTCAGCAGGCGCGAGTAGATGTCGAACTCGCGCTCGCCGCGGGCGGTGCGCTCGATGACCGTCGGGACGATTGGCATGCGCGGGCGATACTAGGAGATCGCGCCCGCGGCCGAGGGCTATTCCGCCGGCTGCGGCCGCCCGGGCGGCCCCTCGCTAGGCGGCGTCGAAGAGCGTGAGCTCGGGCTCGCGCTCTCCGCGCAGCACCGCGAGGTCGACCTCGACGCACTCGATCCCGCGCGACTCCGCGAGCACACGCGCCTGCGGCTTGACGACCTGCGCCGCGAGCACGCCCCGGCAGTCGCGCATCCCGGGCTCGAGCCGGATGCGCTCGAGGTAGCGCGTGAGCTGCTCGACCGCCTGGATCGTGCCGATGCGCTTGATCTCGACCGCCACGAAGCAGTCCTCGCGGTCGCGGCACATGAGGTCGACGGGGCCGATGTCGGTCGGCCACTCGCGGCGCACGAGGCGGAAGCCCTCGCCGCACCAGTGGGGCGCCTCGGCGAGCAGCTCCTGGAGGTGGCGCTCGACGCCGTCCTTTTGCAGCCCGGCGGCCTCGCCCATGTCGTGCGTGACGTCGGAGGCGACCTCGGCAAGGCGGATCGAGAGCCGCTCCTCGCCCCCGACCTTGCGCACCTCGATCGTCCCGTCCGACTCCTCGATCACGGTCGGGGCGGACATCCAGTTCTCGGGCTTGTAGCCACCCGCATCCGAATGCACCATCACCGAGCCGTCGGCTTTGATGACGAGCAGCCTCAGGGCCTCCGGCAGCACCGCGCTCAGGCGGCCGGAGTAGCGGACCTCGCAGCGGGCGACGATCAGGCGCACGGGGCGGCCAAGCTACCCGCGCGGCCGGATGACGTCACGCACCCGCTCCACGATCCGGGCGGCCCGCGTCAGGCCCATCGGAAGGCGCAAGCAGCGCGAGCGCCTCGGCGTAGAGCCCGCGCTTGATCGCCGCGATCGCGTGCCGGGGCTTTCCGGCAAGCGCCTCGGCGCGGCTCACGGCGCGCTCGAGCACCTTGCCCTCGGGCGCGACCTCGGCGACGATCCCGGCCTCGAGCGCCTCTGGTCCGCCGTAGCGGCGGGCGAGCACCATCGCCTCGTGCGCCACCGGAGGGCTGAGCCGCGCGCCGATCAGCGCGTTCATCCCGGGGGTGAAGGGGAGTCCGAGGTCGGCCTCGGGGAGGCAGAAGTAGCCGCGGTCCTCGCGCATGACGGCCTGGTCGAAGGCGAGCGCGAGCATTGCTCCGGCGGCGAAGGCGTGGCCGTTGATCGCGGCGATCGTCGGGACCTCCAGTCCGAGCACGCGTCCGAAGAGCGCGTGCACGCGGGCGAGGGTCGGCTCGGCGTCATCGGGATTGCTCGACATGTACTCGAGGTCGAGCCCGTTGGAGAAGAACTTCCCGCTCCCGGTGAGCACCAGCGCCGCCGGATCGTCTGCGCCCTCGAGGTCGTCGACCACGGCCTCGAGCGCGTCGAGCAGGCGCGGGTGGAACCGGTTCTCGCCGCTCACCATCCGAACGACCGTCACCGGTCCGCGCTGCTCGCGCTCGATCGGCGCCGTGTCCGTCACGCCGTGCGTTGGGTTCCCCACTGTCTGATCTCCTTCGCGATCGAGTTCAAAGCGGCCCCGAACCCCGCCCTCCGTCCGGCGATGATACCTAGACTCTAGGTATAGCCCTCAGACATGTGATTCTCGGACTGCTGGTCGATCGCCCCGACCACGCGTACGCGCTGAAGCGGCGGATCTCGCCGGGGCTGCCGCGCGAGCGGCTGATCAACGACGGAGTTCTCTACCCGCTGCTGGCGAAGCTCGAGGGCGAGGGACTCGTCACGAGCGCAGAGCAACGCGGCGAGCGCGGGCGTGCCCGGCGGGTGTACTCGGTAACGCCCGCGGGCCGAGCCGAATTTCGGCGCTGGCTGCGCTCGGAGGAGGACGAGGAGGGCCCGTCGCTGCACGAGCTGTTCATCGCCCAGCCGCTCGTCAAGCTGCTCTTCGCCCGCCATCTTGGGCCCGCGCGGGTGCGCGCGAAGCTCGAACGCCACGCGGAGCGCGTGGCCGAACGGATCGCCGCGCTCGAGTCGCTGCAGGCGCTCGCGACCCCCGACGCCGCCGGCGGCCTCGGCCCGTCGCTGCTCGAGCTCGAGCTCCGGCAACTGCGCGACCGGCACGCGTGGCTGCGCAGCGAGAGCGCGCGCCTGGCCCGGGCGCAACCTAAGCGCCCCGCGCGGTGATCTCGTAATGAACGGTCGTGTAGCGAAGGAGCCGGTGGACCCACGGCACCAGCGAGCCCTGCAGGAGCGGATGGCGCCGCGCGAGCGCGCGTCGTGCCGCCTTCTCGTCGCCTCCGTCAAGAAGCCGGGCGCGCCCGGCGAGCGTCGGGCCGCGCGGCTTGCCGCGAAACGTCGACGGCGTGACCTCTACGAGTGGGTTGCGGCGCAGGCGCTTGAACTTCCAAGTCTGCGCGTAGGTCCGGAAGAAGATCCGGCCGCCGTCGACGGCGACGCTCACCGGCGTCGCGACCGGCGTGCCGTCCTTCCTGAACGTCGTCAGCACCATGGTCTTGCGTCTGGAGAGGGCGGCTGCCAGCTCCTCCTCGGTCGGCGTCTCGACTTCCCCGTCGCGGGCGATCGTCGGTGCATGCGGACTCATCGTGCCTCCTGATCTTCAGTTCCGCCTCCTAGACGAGGAACGCAGAGAGCCTGTGACACCTCGGGCTCGATCCCTGCGGACGACGATCACCGCACGGGCCGGCCAGGGGAGCGGCGCGGCTTGATGCCGCGGGGCTGTGCGGCGAGTGCTGCGGGCTCCTGTCGCGGCGCGCCTGCTGGTTTTCCCAGCCTGGCTGTGCGAGACTGGCGGGCGTGGCGAGCGGCTGGCTGATCGGTGCGCACGGCCGGACGGCCGTCGGGGTCGTGGCCTCGGAGTCCGCGGGCCGATGAAGCGCAGCGCGGCGCTCGCGTCGCTTTCGCGCGACCACCATCAGGCGCTGGTCGTCGCGCAGAGGCTCCGGCGCGCCGGCGAGGCCGCCGCGCCAGACGCCCGAGCGGCCTTCCTGGCGTACTGGAACGATCACGGCCGCCGCCACTTCCGGCTCGAGGAGGAGATCGTGCTGCCCGGGTACTCCGCCCATGGCGACGCGCACCACCCGCTCGTGCTTCGTGCGCTGGGCGACCACGTCGAGATCCGCGGGCGCGCCAACTGCCTCGCCGGCGAGCCCGCCGCGCCCCCGGACGCGCTGCGAGAGCTCGGGGAGGCGCTCGCGGCGCACGTACGCCTCGAGGAGCGCGAGCTGTTTCCCCTCATCGAGAGCGTCGTGCCCAAGCGCGAGCTGGCGGCGCTGGCCGAGGCGCTCGAGCGCGCGGAGAGCGCGGGCTGAGGCTCGCGCGGCGTGCGCTGCGGTAGCGCCGACGGCAGCGCCCGCCCGGGCAAGCTTTTCTCAAGCGGTGCTGTGTAAACTTGTCGCCATGGTCGTCGTCGTTGAGGGCGAGGCCGAGTGAGCGTCGCCCCGCACAGGCCCGCGGCGGATGTGCCCGGCACGCCCGGCCGGCGCTGCCGCGCCCGCCGCATCGACCCGGACGGGCCGCGGCCGAGCGACCTGCTCGCTACGTTCTTCACCGCCGCGCTCGCCATGCTCGTGGCGGCGGGGGGCGCGGCGATCGCGCATGCAGCCACCGGCGACGAGCGTCTGCACTGGCTCGCGCTGCACCTCGCGCTGCTCGGCGGCGTCTCCCAGCTCGTGCTCGGAGCGGGCCAGTTCTTCGTCTGCGCCTTCCTCGCCACCACGCCGCCCTCGCGGCGGCTCGTCGCGGTGCAGCTCGCCGTCTGGAACGCCGGCACGGCGATCGTCGCGATCGGCGTTCCGCGCGCGCTCGATCCGCTCATCGACGCCGGCGGCGGCCTGATCGCCGCCGGGCTCGTCCTGTTCGCCGTCGGGATGGGCGCGATGCAGCGCCGCTCGCTCCAGCGGACGCCGTGGGCGGTGCGCTGGTATCAGGGCTCGGCCGCCTGCCTGGTCGTCGGCGCGCTGGTTGGGGTGCTGCTCGGCCGCGGCACGGCATGGACGCACGGCTCGCTGCTCGGCGCGCACCTCGCGCTCAACGTGGCCGGGTGGCTCGGCACCGCGATCGTCGGCACCCTGCACACCTACTTCCCGTCGCTCACCGGCACACTGCTGCGCTTCCCGCGTCTGCAGGGCCCGACGTACCTGCTCTGGCTGGGCGGCGTGTGCGAGCTCGCACTCGGGGCGGCCTTCGCCATCGATCCGCTGACGGCCGTCGGTTGGCTGCAGCTCACGGCCGCCGCGGCCCTGCTGGCCGCGAACATCGCGGCCTCGCTGCGCGCGCGCACGGTCACGCTCTCGCTCGCCGGGCGCGTGGTCGCGCTGGCTCAGGCGTTTCTGCCGGCGGGGCTTGCGGTGGCGCTGATCGCGACCCTCGTCGACGGCGCCGCCGCGCCGCTTCTCCCGCCCGTGCGGGCGCCGCTCGCGATCCTGCTGCTCGCCGGCTGGGTCGGCCTGACCGTGGCCGGCTCGCTCCTGCACCTGCTGGCCGTGCTGGCGCGCGTGCGGCAGTTCCTGCTCGCCATGCCGACGCCGCGCCCGGCCCGCGACAGCGCGTTGACCGCGCTCGCGGGCCTGGCCGTCGCGACGTGGGCGCTGGCGCAGGTCCCCGCCCTCGGAGTGCTCGACACCCCCGCGAGCGCGCTCCGGATCGCCGCGCTGCTCGTGCTCGCAACGCGGATCCTCGCGCTCGCGCTGCGCGCCGCCGGGGCAGGCGTCGCGCGGCCCGGCGTCCGCGCCACCTGAAGGCGGGTCAGCGGCGGGCGAGCCGGCGCCCGCTCTCTGTCTGCGGCGGGCTGTAGTTGAGCTCGTAGTGGTGGTAGAGGGCGGACTCGTCGGCCTGCGAGAGCTCGCCGCTGTGCTGCTCGATGTTCGGCGCCGCCCGGACCTTCGCCTTGGAGACCGGAACCTGTAGCTCACGGGGGCCGACCTTCGCCCCGCCAAGCGGCACGAAGGTCAAGTGGCGCCCCAAGAAGCCCTCCTTGACCGTGCCGAACTGCGGCTCGTCGTTCTCCACGTCCACGTAGACGTCCTGCAGCTTTCCGATCTTCTGCCCATCGCGGTCGAACAGCGTCCTGCCGTGCCACTCGGCGACGTTCCACTGGGCATCGGGCTGGTGCTCGGTCATTCCTGGGCCTCCTCGCGGCTTCGGGTCGAGCGCACCGTTGTTATGCCCGGGATCGGGGCCGGAAACGCGCCGCCGAGCGGCGGCAGACGCGAGTCTTCGCATCGACTCGTTGGACACGTCGCGTTCCCTCGGCCGAGGGGCGACCGACAAGAGAGGAACACCCGATGCCCGCACGCTTCCCGCCATCGCTCCCCGGCGCACCGCCCTGCTCGTGCTGGGCTACCAGCCCGGGAGCCTCGGCTTGCTGGGCGAGCAGGAGGTCCTGCTCTCGCGCGCGCCCGATGCGATCGCCCTCATGCGCCCGCCACGGCGGACAGGTCGGCTATGTCCGGGTCGCCTTCGACATCGTCGTCCGCAAGACCCGCATCGCGGGGGTGGGGAAGCTCTTAGCAACGTTGACACGCCCTGCTTTTCAGGGGGCGGGGTGACCGCGCTCGATTCCCGCCCGGTCGACCTACACCTACGCCTTGGGGAAGAGGTGCACGACCGTTCGAGACTCCGAAGGTTGGGTCCCCACGTGAGCCCCTTCCCTTGGCCCGCATCGCGGTCGAGGGCGACACTGCGAACAAAGCGAGGGGCGGCCTCTCGACGACAAGGCGGAAGGTTTCCGTTTAGGCCCTGTTTTGTCGATATGGCCGACAGCGCAAATAAGGTCGTGAGTGTCCTATCGGTCCTTACACAGAACCTCGTGGTGCAGTTTCGGATCGCCGGTTCCTGTGGCGCGATGTCGACGGCACGCGCAGGGACGAGGCCACTGACCGGTTCTCGTCATTGTTGTTCCGCTTGCCGGGGACCGCCCGATCGCCTGGCTCGCGTCTGGAGTACGTTTGGGGGATTCGGAGCTCGAATCCATCGAGGCGGTGATCCTCAGCGCAAGAGACGATCCCGAAGGCCTAGTCCATGCTCTCGTGACTCAGATGCGAGACATCGCAGACCGCTACGCCTCGGTGGTCGCGGGCTCTTGGTGAACTGCCTTCCGCGTGGTGCGATCCAGCCCGGCAACCCGCGAGTATTCGTCGTGGGAGGCCGCCCCATGACAGACGTACAAACATTCTTTTACGCCGCGCCAGGCGAGAGCGGTCTGCGTCAACTCGGGCCGATGGTCGTCTCGCCGGGTGGGCTCATCATCAGCGAGTTCGGGGGAGGGCCAGCGGGCAGCAGCGGGCTTGCTATCGGCTGAGCGCAGAGCCGCGCGATCCACCAAGGGGTCACCCTTGGTGACGAAGCAGGATGGTTCCAAGGGCGGTCGGATCCCAACCAGGATTCCCTGTCCTGATTCCGTGCTACACCGGACATTTCGTCCGATTCAGCCGGTCCTAGAAGCTGCCCGGGCAACCGTCGCAGGCTCTGGGCACGATCGACGTGCCAGACGAGCGAGACGCTACGGCTCGCCTGTTCTTGCCGCCTCGCGGCACAGATGAGTCCTGTACGGTGCCGCGAACCGGAAATCCCGCCGTA
>JADGHQ010000015.1 GCA_019683805.1 Thermoleophilaceae bacterium | reverse complement strand
GCGAGCTGCGCGAGACCTACGGCGCCAAGAACCCGAAGTCGTGGCTGATGCGCTTCCACGCCCAGACGGCGGGCGTGTCGCTGACGGCGCAGCAGCCGCGCTCGAGCGCAAGCAGATCGGCCGCCTGCAGGCGGTCCGCGCCCGTCGCGACGCGAGCGCGGTCGAGCACGCGCTGGCGGAGGTGAAGGCGGCCGCGAGCGCGCAGATGAACCTGATGCCCGCGCTCGTCGAGGCGGCACGCGTCCACGCCAGCGAGGGCGAGATCGTCGAGTCGCTCCAGCGCGTGTTCGGCACCTACACCGAGTCGCCCGTCTTCTAGCCCACCGTCCGACTCGGCTACCCTTCTCGCCCCGTGGAAGCAAGCAGCAGCACGCAGGCGCCGCCGGCCGGGCAGGCCTCGGGCCGCAAGATCCGGGTCGTCGTGGCCAAGCCGGGCCTCGACGGGCACGACCGCGGCGCGAAGATCATCGCGCGCGCGCTGCGCGACGCGGGCATGGAGGTGATCTACACCGGCCTCCACCAGACGCCCGAGCAGATCGCCGAGACCGTCGTCCAGGAGGACGCCGACGCCGTCGGGCTCTCGATTCTCTCGGGCGCGCACATGACGCTCGTCCCCAGGGTGATCGAGCTCCTGCGCGAGCAGGGGGCGGAGGACGTCGTGGTCACCGTCGGCGGCACGATCCCGAGCGACGACATCCCCGAGCTCAAGCGGCTCGGCGTGGCGGAGGTCTTCACGCCGGGATCGCCGACGCAGGAGATCATCGACTTCATCCGCGGCGCCGTCCGCGGCTGAGCCGCCCGACCCCCCGACCGGGGGGTTGTCACCCCGCGCGCCTGTTACCTGGGCGGCGCGCCGGTGATCCTTTGGGCGTGCCCCAGGTGGTGGAGACCGCCAGCTTCCGCTCGGACGACGTGGACTGCCTCGTCGCGGCCTCGCTGGCCTGCCCGTCGTGCCTTTCCGGCGAGGTCGACTGGCGCCTCGGGATGACGCCCTGGGACGGCTGGGTTGACTGCCGCTGCACCCGCTGCGGGCACGAGCGCCGCGTCTACCTCGCGCCCGACCAGGCGCTCAGGCTCTCCCTGCACGAGGCTCGTCCCCTCGATCCCGTTCCGCACCCGGGCATCGGTGACGTTCCGCTATAACGGCCGGGCAGGGGTTCCGTGATGAGCCCTTCCCTGACCCCACCCCGGACCGACACGCTCGACCTCCTGGCCGAGCTGCTCTCGGACGTCGACGCGGCGCGGCCGTCGCGCGAGTTCCACGACCGCGTCTGCGAGGCCGTCTGCCTGCTCACCTCGATGGAGCGGGCGGTGCTGTTCGTCTACGACGAGGCGGTGCGCTGGGTGCGCGCCACGGGCTCGCACGGGATCGAGCGCAGCGCGATCGCCGACGTGCACGCGATGCTCGAGGAGACGCCGATCGCGCAGCGCGCGCTGGCGAGCGGCGACGTGGTGGTGTCGTCGGAGCGCCTCGAGAAGGAGGTGCCGCCCCGCTACGCCAAGCTCCTGGACGCGGGCAGGATCACCTGCACCCCGGTCGCCGCGGGCGGCCGCTGGTTCGGCGTGATCATCGCCGACCGCGGCGGCGGCGACGGCCTCGAGATCACCGCGGCCGAGCGCCACGCGCTGCTGACGCTGGGCAAGACCGCCGCACTCGCCGAGAGCGTGCGCATCGCCACGCGCCAGCACGAGCGCGCGCGGCGCCTCGCGGAGCGCATCGACCTCGCGCGCGAGGTGCACGAGCGGGTGATGCAGCGGCTGTTCGGCGTGTCGCTCGCGCTCGGCCCGGACGCGCAGCCCACCGCCGAGGACCTGCGGCGCTGCTCGGAGGAGATCCACGAGGCGCTGCGCGAGCTGCGCAGCGCGCTCGAGCGGCCGCTGGCGCCGCCGACGCGCGAGACCCAGTCGACGCTCCGGGACGAGATCGAGCGGCTCTCGCACCGCTACCGCGACCTCTCGCTCGAGGTCGAGTGGCCGTCCGGGCGCGAGGTGCCGCCCGAGCTCGAGCCGCTCGCCCAGGCGGTGCTCGCGGAGGCGCTGCTGAACGCCCACAAGCACGCGCGCGGCTCGCGCGTGACGGTGCGCGTGAGCCCGGGCGAGGAGACGTTCTCGCTCGAGGTCGAGAACGACGGGCTGCGCGACTCGCCCCCGGGCGGCGGGCTCGGCCTGCGCCTCACCGCCTACCAGGCGGTCCAGCACGGCGGCGTGGTCGAGTACGGCCCCGGCCCGGACGACCGCTGGCGCGTCCGCCTGGTCGTGCCGAGGAGGGCCGCATGAGCGACCCTGACGGCCGGCGCCGCCTGCGCGTGCTCGTGGTCGACGACCACGACGTCGTGCACTGGGGCTTCCGGCTTCTGCTCACGCGCCAGCCGTGGGTCGAGCGCTGCCTCTCGGCGCGCGACGGCGCCCAGGCGGTGGAGCTGGCCCGCCGCTTCGAGCCGCACGTCGCCCTCGTGGACCTGTTCCTCGGCGACCAGTCCGGCGCCGAGGTCTGCGAGCAGATCCGGTCCGAGTCGCCCGCCACCAAGGTGCTGCTGATCTCGGGCGCCGGGCGGATCTCGCCGCCGGCAGCGAAGGCCGCCGGCGCGTCCGGCTTCGTGTCGAAGGAGTGGTCGGGCGACGATGTCGCGCGCGCGGTGCGGATGGTCGCCAAGGGGATGACCGTGTTCGAGCCGGCTCCCGAGCCTCCGGCCGGCTCCCTTTCGGCGCGCGAGCGCGAGGTGCTCGACCTGATCGCCTCCGGCGCGACCAACCGCGAGATCGCCGAGCGGCTGCACCTCTCGCCGCACACGGTGAAGGAGCACACGAGCGCGGTCTACCGGAAGCTCTCGGTGCGCAACCGCGCCGCGGCCGTGCAGCGGGCTCAGCGGCTCGGCCTGATCGGGTAGGGCACCCCCCGCGCATCCCGGATAGTCCCCCCGGTCGGGGGGTCGCGCCGGGCCGGGCCTTCAGGAGCGGCCGGGCGGCTGTGAGCCTGTCCCGGCGTGGACGCGCTGCTCTTTCCCGGCCAGGGGAGCCACACGCCCGGCATGCGCGAGCTCGCGCGGCAGGGGCGCCCCGATCTGCTCGAGCTCGCCGAGCGTGAGCTGGGCGTCGACCTCTGCGCGAAGGCGGCCGAGAGCACGCGCTTCGCGCAGCCCGCGATCTACTGCGCGAGCCTCGCGGGCTACGAGCTGCTCGAGCGGCCCGAGCCCGCGGTGGCGGCCGGCCACTCGCTGGGGGAGATCGCGGCGCTCGCGGCGGCCGGCGCGATCTCCGAGGAGGACGGGCTGCGAATCGTCGTGCTGCGCGGGAGGCTGATGGACGAGGCCGGCGCCGACGGCGGGGGCATGACCGCCCTCCGCGTCGACACCGCCCGGGCCGAGACCCTGATCGAGGGCCTCGACGCCTGGGTGGCCAACGAGAACGCGCCCGACCAGGTTGTCGTCTCGGGCTCCGAGGCCGCGCTCGACGAGCTCGAGCGGCGCGCCCGCGCGGCGGGCGTGCGCGCGCTGCGGCTCCAGGTCCGGGGCGCCTTCCACTCGCCGGCGATGGAGCCCGCCGTGCGCCCGTTCGCGGAGGCGCTCGCGGCGGTCGAGGTGCGCGAGCCGCGCTTCCCGGTCTTCTGCAGCACGACGGCGGAGCCGTTCGACGACGTTCGGCGCAGGCTCGTCGAGGCGCTCACGCGGCCGGTGCGCTGGACCGCCGTGGTGCGCCGGCTCGACGAGCAGGGCGTTCGCACCTACCTCGAGACCGGGCCCGGCAAGGTGCTCACGGGCCTCGTGCGCCGCATCTTCCCCGACGCCGCCGCGGTGAGCGCCGACCCGATGTCGATGTCGCATGCTTGAGCTCGCCCGCGAGAGCGCGCAGCGGCGGCCGCTCGAGGCGCCTGAGGCGGGCGCGGCGTTCGCCGGAGTCGGCGCCGCGCTCCCCGAGCAGGTCGTGCGCAGCGCGGAGGTCGCGGGCCGGCTCGGCGTCGCAGAGGACTGGATCGAGACGCGCACCGGCGTGCGCGAGCGCCGCGTCGCGGCCCCGGGCGAGCTGATGACCGATTTCGCGGCGCGCGCGGGGGAGCGGGCGCTCGCGGCCGCCGGCGTGGGCGCCGAGGCGGTCGACCTCCTGCTGCTCGCCACGACGAGCCACCACGAGCTGATCCCGAACGGCGCGCCGCGCGTCGCCGCGCAGCTCGGCGCGCATGCCGCCGCCGCGCTCGACGTCGGCGCCGCCTGCACGGGCTTCCTGGCGGCGCTCGCGCTCGCCTGCGCGCAGATCGAGTCGGGCCGCAGCACCGGAGCGCTCGTGATCGGCGCCGACGTGCTCTCCCGCCACGTCGACCCGCTCGACCGCTCCACCGCGGCGCTCTTCGGGGACGGCGCCGGCGCCGCCGTGCTGCTGCCCTCCCGGCCCGGCCGGATCGGGCCGGCGATCCTGCGCGCGGACGGCACGGGGGCCGACCTGATCCGCGCTCCGCTCTCCCGCCCGGTGATCGCGATGCGCGGGCCCGACACCTTCCGCCAGGCGGTCGACCGCCTCTCCGAGGCGACGCTCGACGCCGTCGCTCTCGCGGGGACCTCGCTCGAGGCGATCGACCTGTTCGTCTACCACCAGGCGAACGCGCGCATCCTGCGGGCGGTCGGCGAGCGGCTCGGGCTTCCGCCGGAGCGCGTGCCCGCGTACGTCACGCGCTACGGCAACACGTCGGCCGCCTCGATCCCGATCGCGCTGGTCGACGCGGAGGCCGAGGGCCTGCTGCGCCCGGGGGCGCGCGTGCTGCTCGCCGCCTTCGGCGCCGGGCTCACCTGGGGCGCGGCCGTGTGCGAGTGGGGAGCGCCGTCCGATGCGTAAGGGCTGCGCGCTCGTCACCGGCGCCTCGCGCGGCATCGGCGCTGCGACGGCGCTCGCGCTCGCCGCCGACGGCTGGCCGGTGGGCGTCAACTACCGCTCGGACGCGGAGGGGGCCGAGCGCGTGACGGCCGCGATCGAGGCGGCGGGCGGGCGCGCCGTGGCGCTCCAGGCGGACGTGCGGGACCCCGGCGCGGCCGACGCGCTCTTCCCCGTGCTGGAGGAGCGCTTCGGCCCGGTGCTCGTGCTCGTGAACAACGCCGGCGTGCGCGCGGACGCGCTCGCGCCGCAGCTCGACGACGACGACTGGCAGAGCGTGATCGACACGAACCTCTCGGCCGCCTTCCGCCTCACGCGCCGCGCGCTTCGCCGCATGGTGCGCGAGCGCTTCGGCAGGATCGTCAACGTGGCGTCGGTCGTCGGGCCGCGCGCCAACCCGGGCCAGGCGAACTACGCGGCGTCGAAGGCCGGCCTGATCGGATTCACGCGCACCGTCGCGGCCGAGGTCGCGCGGCGCGGCGTGACCGTGAACGCGGTGGCGCCGGGCTTCGTCGAGACCGAGATGACCCAGGGGCTGCTCGAGCGCGTCGTCGCCGAGATCCCGGCGCGCCGCGCGGGGACGCCGGCCGAGGTCGCCGCCTGCGTGCGCTTCCTGGCCTCGGAGGAGGCCGCGTACGTGACGGGCGCGACGCTCACCGTCGACGGTGGGCTGAGCGCGTGACATGCCAACGAGAGGAGCAGAGATGCCCGTATCCGCAACCAGGGAGCACGTCGAGGAGGTCATCTTCGAGGCGCTCGCCAAGCTCGGCCCCGAGCGCGACCAGATCACCCGCGAGGCGACCTTCGAGTCGCTCGACATCGACTCGCTCGACCTCGTGGAGCTCGCCCAGGTGATCGAGGACGAGTTCGGCGTGGAGATGAAGTCCGAGGACGCCGAGCGGCTCGAGACGGTGGGCGACGCGATCGACCTGGTGGTGTCGCGCGCATCGTGAGCCGGCGCGTCGTCATAACGGGCGTGGGCGCGGTCACGCCGCTCGGCGTGGGCGCCCGCCCGCTGTTCGAGCGCTGGGCCGCGGGCGAGTGCGGGATCGTGGACGGCCTCGGGCGCTGCGCCGACTTCGACCCGGCCGACCACCTCACGCGCAAGGAGGCGCGCCGCACCGACCGCTTCGCGCAGCTCGCGCTCGCGGCCGCCGACGAGGCGCTCGCGCAGGCCGGCTGGAACGGCGCGCCCCCGGTCGATGCGACCCGGGCGGCGTGCATCGTCGGCACGGGGATCGGCGGGCTCGAGTCGCTCGGGCGCCAGCACGACGTGCTACGCGACGAGGGCCCGGGGCGGGTCTCGCCGCTTGCGGTGCCGTTGATGATGGCCAACGCCGCCGCGGCCGCCGTGGCCATGCGGCGCGGCCTGCGCGGCCCGTCGTTCGCCACTGCCTCTGCCTGCGCCGCGGGCGCGGACGCGATCGGCACCGCGCTCAGGCTGATCCGCTCCGGCCAGGCGGACGCCGCCGTGGCAGGTGGCGCGGAGGCCGCGCTGACCCCGCTCGCGCGCAGCGCGTTCGAGGCGATGGGCGCGACGTCGGAGTGCGGCGTCTCGCGGCCGTTCGACGCCCGCCGCGACGGCTTCGTGATGGGCGAGGGCGCGGGCGTGCTCGTGCTCGAGGCGGCCGACGTCGCCGAGGCGCGCGACGCCGAGCCGCTGGCGGAGCTGCGCGGCTACGGCGCGAGCTCGGACGCGCACCACATCACGGCGCCCGACCCCTCGGGCGAGGGCGCGGCGGCCGCGATCCGCGCCGCGCTCGCGGACGCCGGCGCCGCTCCCGCCGACGTCGACTACGTGAACGCGCACGGCACCTCCACGCCGCTCAACGACCGCTCGGAGACGATGGCCCTCAAGCTCGCGCTCGGCGAGCACGCCGCGCGCATTCCGGTCTCCTCGACGAAGTCGGTCATCGGCCACCTGCTCGGCGCCGCGGGCGCGGTCGAGGCCGTGGCCACGGTGCTCGCGCTGCGCGGGCGCCTCGCGCCGCCCACCGTGGGCTTCGAGGAGCGCGAGGAGGGCCTCGACCTCGACTACGTGCCCGGCGAGGCCCGGCCGCTGCCCGCGGGCGGGCTCGCGCTCTCCGACTCCTTCGGGTTCGGCGGTCACAACGCCGTGCTCTGCATCTCGGTGTCGTGACGCAGACGGCCCCCGCGATCGACCGTGCGCAGGCGAGCGAGCCGCTCTCGCCGCTCGAGCGCCTCGAGCTGCTCTGCGACCCCGGGTCGGTGCGGCTGCTGCGCACGCACGTCGAGTCCCTGCGGCTCGGCGACCGCGCCCGCCCGGGCGACGGCGTCGTGGGCGCCTCCGGTCGCGTGGAGGGCCGCCAGGTGTTCGCCTACGCGCAGGACCAGTCGTTCGCGGGCGGCTCGCTCGGCCCCGCGCACGCCGACACGATCGTCGAGGTGCTGCGGCTCGCGGGCCGCGCCCGCGCCCCCGTGGTCGGGTTCGTCAGCTCGGGCGGCGCGCGCCTGCAGGAGGGGGTCGCGGCGCTCGACGGCTACGGGCGCGTCTTCCGCGAGACGGTGCGCCTCTCCGGCCGCGTGCCGCAGATCTCGGTGGTCTGCGGCGTGGCGGCGGGCGGCGCGGCGTACTCGCCGGCGCTCACCGACTTCGTGGTGATGGACCGCGACGCCGCGATGTTCCTCACCGGGCCGGGCGTCGTGCGCGAGGCGATCGGCGAGGAGGTGACCGCGGCCGAGCTCGGCGGCGCGGCCGTGCACGAGCGCAGCGGCGTCTGCGAGCTGGTCGCGGGATCGCAGGCCGAGGCCGTGCTCACAGCCCGGCGCCTGCTGTCCTACCTGCCCCAGAGCGCCTGGGACGAGCCTCCGCAGCGCTTCGCCCCGGCCTCGCCGCCGCAGCCGGGCGAGGGCGACCTCCGCGCGATCGTGCCGCGCGAGCAGCGTCGCGTCTACGACGTGCGCGAGGTGGTGCGCGCGCTCGCCGACGACGGCTCGACGCTCGAGATCGCGCCGCGCTTCGCGCGCAACATGGTCACGGCGCTCGCGCGGATCGGCGGCCGCCCGGTGGGATTCGTCGCCAACCAGCCGCGCCACCTCGGCGGCACGATCGACTGCCTCGCAGCGCGCAAGGCGGCGCGCTTCGTGCGCCTCTGCGACGCCTACGGCCTGCCGCTCGTGGTGCTCGTCGACTCGCCGGGCTTCATGCCCGGCACCGCGCAGGAGGGCGCGGGCGTGATCCGCGAGGGGGCGAAGCTCCTGCACGCCTTTGCCGAGGCGACCGTCCCGAAGCTCACGGTGGTGCTGCGCAAGGCCTTCGGCGGCGCCTACATCACGATGAGCTCGAAGTCGCTCGGGGCCGACTTCGTCGCCGCCTGGCCGGACGCCCAGATCGGCGTGATGGGCGGCGCCCAGGCGGCGAGCGTGATCCACCGCCGCGAGATCGCCGCAGCCGACGACCCCGTGCGCGAGCGCGAGCGGCTCGCCGCCGCGTACGCGCGCGAGCGGCTCGGGGCGCGGCTCGCGGCGCGCGAGGGGGTCGTCGACACGCTCGTCGAGCCCGCCGAGACGCGCGCCTTCCTCGAGTCCGGCCTCGACGCGCTCGCGGGCCGCGCCGAGGGCCGCAGCGGGCGCTCGGGGAACCTGCCGCTCTGACCAAGGAGGACCGAAGCATGACCCGCAATCCGCTGTCGCTCCCGTTCGAGTCGCTGCAGGTCGGCGAGAGCTTCGAGACGCGGGGCAGGACGATCGCCGAGGCCGACATCGTCGCGTTCGCCTCGCTCACGGGCGACTGGCACCCGCAGCACAGCGACGCCGTCTGGGCCGCCGAGAGCCCGTTCGGCGCCCGCATCGCGCACGGCATGCTGCTCGTCTCCTACGCGGTCGGGCTCTTCCCGCTCGACCCCGAGCGGGTCGTCGCGCTGCGCCGGATGGAGGACGTGGTGTTCAAGCGCCCCGCGTTCATCGGCGACACGGTGCGCGCCGTCGGGCGCGTGGAGGCGCTCGCGCCCGTGGACGAGCGCGCCGGCCTCGTCACGCTCGCCTGGCGGCTTGTGAACCAGGACGGCGCGACGCTCGTGCGGGCGCGCACCCAGGTACTCTGGCGCCGCGACGGCGCGCCGCGCAGCGCCGAGGCGCCCGAGCCCTTCGAGCAGTCCGCGTCGTCGACCGCCGTGCTGCCGCTGTGACGCTCGAGGGCCGCCGACTGCTCCTGACCGGCGTGGTCACGCGCCGCAGCATCGCCTACGCCGTCGCCGAGCACGCGCAGCGCTCGGGGGCCGAGGTCCTGCTCACGAGCTTCGGCCGCATGCGCCGCCTCACCGAGCGCGCCGCGCGGCGCCTGCCGGATCCGCCCGACGTGCTCGAGCTGGACGTGAACGAGCCCGCGCACCTCGAGGCGCTCGCGGAGGAGCTCGAGCGGCGCTGGGGGCGCGTCGACGGCGTGCTCCACGCGATCGCCTTCGCGCCCGAGGACGCGCTCGGCGGGCGCTTCCTCGACACCCCGCCCGACAGCGCCGAGCTCGCGTTCCGGACGAGCGCCTACTCGCTCAAGGCGCTCGCGGGCGCGCTGCTGCCGCTGCTCGAGCGCGCCGAAGGCGGCGGCAGCGTCGTCGGGCTCGACTTCGACGCCTCGGTGGCGTGGCCGGCCTATGACTGGATGGGCGTCTCGAAGGCTGCGCTCGAGGCGGTCTCGCGCTATCTCGCACGCGACCTCGGCCCGCGCGGCGTGCGGGTCAACCTGATCTCGGCAGGGCCGCTCGAGACGGTGGCCGCGAGCGGGATCCCCGGCTTCCGCGAGCTCGCCTCCGCGTTCTGCCGCGGCGCGCCGCTCGGCTGGGACTGCGATGATCCCGGCCCTGTGGCGCGGGCCGCCTGCTTCCTGCTCTCGGAGTGGTCGCGCGGCATCACCGGCGAGATCCTCCACGTCGACGGGGGCTACCACGCGCTCGGGGCGCCGATGCCCGGGAGCGGGGATCGCGCCGCTCCCGCAGCCGCGCCGGGCGACTGACTCGTCAGTCAACCGGGTACACTGGCGGCCGGGCGCGCCCGCCGGCACGCCCGTTCGGCAGCTGCGCGGAACCCGCGCGACGAGCCGTGCAGGATCGACCGAAGGAGCTTGACTTGAAGATTTGCGTCCTGGTCAAAGAGGTGCCGGACGCCGCAGTCGAGAAGCGCATGGACCCGAGCACCAAGCGCCTCGACCGCAGCGGCGAGAAGAACCTCAACCCCTTTGACACGCACGCGATCGAGGCCGCCATGCAGATCAAGGAGGGCGGCGCGGTCGACGTGGATGAGATCGTCGCCGTGACGATGGGCCCCGAGAGCGCCGTGCGCGCGCTCCACAAGGCCGTCTCGCTGGGCGCCGACCGCTCGGTCCACCTGACCGACCCGGCGCTCGCCGGCTCGGACGTGTGCGCGACGGGCTACGCGCTCGCCCAGGTCCTGAAGGCCGAGAGCCCGGACCTCGTGCTGCTCGGGCAGCAGTCCGACGACGGCGAGTGCTACACCGTCGGCGCGGTGGTGGCCGACCACCTGCAGATGCCGTCGCTCACGCAGGTGATCAAGATCGACGTGCAGGACGGCAAGCTGCGCTGCGAGCGCCAGGCCGAGTACGGCTACGACACCGTCGAGGTCGAGCTGCCGGCCGTGATCTCGGTCGGCGACGCGATCAACGAGCCGCGCTACCCGTCGCTCAAGGCGATCATGGGCGCGAAGAAGAAGCCGCTCGACACGAAGTCCGCCGCCGACGTGGGCATCGACCCGAGCAGGGTCGGCGAGCAGGGCTCGCGCACCGCCGTCCTCGCGATCAACCCGCCGCCCGCGAAGGAGCCGGGCGAGATCATCGAGGACGAGGACACCGACGAGACGGTCCAGAAGATCGTCTCCTGGCTCGAGGAAAGGAAGCTGCTGGCATGAGCGGGATCCTCGTCTACGCACTCCACTACCAGGGCGAGTTCAACAAGAACTCGCTGGGCGCCGTCTCGCAGGGCGCGAAGCTCGCCAGGGAGCTCGGCCAGGACGCCGCGGCGGTCGTGGTCGGCGGCGACGACCTCACCGACGAGCTCTGCGCGTCGCTCGGCAAGTACGGCGTCTCGAAGGTCTACCGCGCGAAGGCGCCGGAGGGCCTCGCCCAGCCGGTCGTCGACGTGATGGCCAAGGTGATCCGCGACAACGGCTACAGCTACGCGCTGTTCGGCGGCGGCCTGCTCGGCTTCGAGATCGGCGCGGGCCTCACCGCGCGCCTCGGCGCCGGCGTGACCATGGAGGTGACCGCGATCAAGGCGCAGGACGGCAAGCTCGTCGCCGAGCGCCCGATCCTGCAGGACTCGGCCGTCGTGGACGTCGACTACGTGGGCGAGCCGGGGATCGTCATCGGCCGCCTCAACGCGTTCGAGATCGAGGAGTCGGGCGGCGGCCCGGCCCAGGTCGAGGACGTCGACGTGCAGCTCTCGGAGTGGTCGACCAAGGCGAAGATGGTCCAGCGCGGCGAGCAGCGCGGCGCGGACGTGAACATCGAGGACGCCGACATCCTCGTGGCCGGCGGCCGCGGCCTCGGCAAGGCCGAGGGTTTCCGGATGTGCGAGGAGCTCGCCGAGGCGCTCGGCGGCGCGGTCGCCGCGACCCGCGCGGTGGTCGACGCGGGCTGGTACCCGTACGCCGCGCAGATCGGCCAGACCGGCAAGACGGTCGCGCCGAAGCTCTACCTGGCCGCCGGGATCTCCGGCGCTATCCAGCACAAGGTCGGCATGCAGAACTCGGAGAACATCGTGGCGATCAACAAGGATCCGAACGCCCCGATCTTCGAGTTCTCCGACCTCGGCATCGTCGGGGACCTGAACAAGATCCTGCCCAAGCTGATCGAGGCCGTGAAGGCCAAGAAGGGGGGCTGAGCCGAAGATGGGCGTCGCGCCGGCGGAGTTCCCGCCGCCCGTCAAGTCCTACGAGGAGTTCGTCGGCCCGCCGACGGACCCCGAGGACGAGCGCATCGAGGTAGGGGTCGTGATCGTCGGAGGCGGGCCCGCAGGGCTCGCCTGCGCGATCCGGCTGATGCAGCTGCTCGAGGAGGCTCCGGCGATCGCCGAGTCGCTCGGCGAGGTCCCGGTCGCCGTCATCGAGAAGGGCAAGAGCACCGGGTCGCACCTGCTGTCGGGGGCGATGATGCATCCCTCCGCGATGAAGCGGCTCTTCCCCGAGCTCCCGGAGGAGGAGTGGCCGACCTACGGCCCCGTCGACAGGGACGCCGTCTACCTGCTGTCGCCGCGGACGGCCCTGCGGCTCCCGACGCCGCCGCCGTTCCGCAACCACGGCAACCACGTGACCTCGGTCGCCCAGCTCGGCCGCTGGCTCGGCCAGAAGGCCGAGGAGGCGGGCGTGTACGTGCTCACCGAGTCCGCGGCCACGAAGCTGCTCGTGGAGGACGGCGTGGTGAAGGGCATCCGCACGGGCGACAAGGGCCGCGGGCGCGACGGCGAGGAGCTGTCGAACTTCGAGCCCGGCTCCGACGTCGTGGCGCGGGCCACGGTCCTCGCCGAGGGCACCCAGGGCCACCTCACCGGCGCGGCGCTCGGCTACTTCGACATCGCCTCCGAGGACCCGCAGCAGTGGGAGCTCGGCGTGAAGGAGATCTGGGAGGTCCAGCAGCCTCTCGACCGGGTCATCCACACGATGGGCTGGCCGCTCAAGCTCAGCGCGCGCTACCGAGAGTTCGGCGGCTCCTTCATGTACCCGATGGGCAAGGACAAGGTGTCGCTCGGGTTCGTCGCCGGCCTCGACTACCGCGACGCCAACTTCTCGGTCCACGACACGCTCCAGCTGCTCAAGACGCATCCCTTCTTCCGGAAGCTGCTCGAGGGCGGCAAGCGCGTCGGCTGGGGCGCGAAGACGATCCCGTCCGGCGGCTACTGGGCGATGCCGAAGCAGCTCTGGGCGCCGGGCATGGTGATCGCGGGCGACGCGGCCGGGATGGTCAACGTGCCGAAGCTCAAGGGCGTCCACCTCGCCATGCACGCGGGCATGTACGCCGCGGAGGCGATCTTCGAGGCGCTCAAGAGGGGCGACACGCGCGACCTCTCGGGCTACGAGGACAAGGTCCGCGCGAGCACGATCGAGAAGGATCTCTACCGCTCGCGCAACATGCGCCAGCCGTTTTCGAAGGGCTTCTTCGTCGGGGGCGCGATCGTCAACGTCATGGAGGCCACGGGCGGGCGCATCCCAGGCGGCCGCTGGCACACGCACGACGACTCGGCGATCGACGTCTTCCAGGGGAAGAGGCGCGATTACCCGAAGCCCGACGGCAAGCTCACGTTCGACAAGCTCTCGAGCGTGTTCGCGACGGGCAACGCCACCCGCGACGACGCCCCGAACCACATCCGGGTCCAGCGGAACGTGCCGATCGAGGTCGCGCTCATGTGGAAGAACATGTGCCCGGCCCAGGTGTACGAGCTGCCGGAGGACGTGCAGGAGCGCCTCGACAACGGCGGGGTACCGGACGGGACCCTGGTGGAGGTGCAGATCACGCCGTCGAACTGCGTGCAGTGCGGCGCGATCACCGCGAAGGGCGGGCGCCTGACGCCTCCCGAGGGCGGCGACGGGCCCAACTACCAGCAGACCTGACGCGAGATCGAGAGGGCGCCCACGGGCGCCCTCTCGCCCGTCGGGGCGGGTCCGCGCCTATGCTGATCGCGTGGATCTCGCGATCGGGATCGCCGCTGCGCTTGCCGCGACGGCGATCTTCACGGTCTCCGTCGCGCTGCAGGCGCTCGAGTCGCGCTCGGTGTCGCACGAGCACGCGATGCGCGCGTCGCTGCTCACGACGCTCGCGCGCAGCCGGCGCTGGCTCGCGGCCGTCGGGCTGCTCGTGGTCGGCTGGCTCTTCTTCGTGCTCGCGCTCGGGTTCGCGCCGCTGACGGTCGTGCAGCCCGTGCGCGCGGTCGGGCTGCCGCTGCTGCTCTTCGTGGGCGTCCGCTTCCTCGGCGAGCGCGCCGGCCCGCGCGAGTACCTCGGGGTGGCGGCGATCGTGGCGGGCGTCGCGGCGCTCGGCGTGGCGGCGCCCGACCACAACCCCCACCACGCGAGCGCCGGGCCGCTCGCCGCCGCGCTCGCGGTGGTCGGCGCGGCGGCGATCCTGCCGTTCGTGCTGCGCGGCCGCCTGCTCGCGGCGAGCATCGCGATCGTCTTCGCCTCCGGCCTCGCCTACTCGTGGACCGACTTCGTGTCGAAGCTCGTGTCCGACGCCGTGAGCGGCCGCGCGCCGCTCGCCGCCTGGGGCTGGGCCACGGGGGTCGGCGTGTTCGCCGTGCTGGGCCTGCTCGCCGAGAACAGCTCGTTCCAGCGCCGGCCGGCCACGCAGGTCGTGCCGATCGTGTTCGCGCTCCAGATGATGGTGCCGGCCGTGCTCGCCGCGCTCGTGGGCGGCGAGGACTGGGGCGAGACGCCGCTCGGCGGCGCCGTGATCGTCGCCGCGCTCGCCGTCGTCACGGCCGGGACGCTCGTGCTGGCGGGCTCGAAGGCGGTGGCCGACGTGGTGGCCGTCGCCGAGGCGGCGCCCGAGCGGGCCGAGGCCGCGGCCTAGCAGGCGCCGACCGGCGGCGTGCCGGTACGGTCCGGCCCGATGACGCGCAGACGCCACCAGGTGAGGCGCGCGAGCGTGGTGGGCGCAGGCTCGTTCGGCACCGCCGTCGCCGTGCTGCTCGAGCGCGCCGGGGTCAGGACCACGCTGCTCTGCCGCACGGCCGAGCAGGCGGAGCGGATCGGGAGCGAGCGCGAGAACGCGCGCTACCTCCCGGGCGTGGAGATCCCGGAGCGCCTCAAGGTGCGTGCCCTGGGCGCCCGCGAGCAGCAGTTCGCGCGCGCCGACCTCGTGCTGCTCGCCGTGCCCTCCGCGGGCCTGCGCGCGGCGATCGACGAGCTGCTGCGCCAGGCCCTCCCGCGCGGCACGCTCGTCGTCTCGCTCGCCAAGGGGCTCGTGCCCCCTGACGGCACCCCGCCGACCGTGGCGCTCGAGCGCGCGCTCGGCGGCCCGGAGCGCGTCGGCTGCGTCGGCGGGCCGGCGCACGCGCGCGAGATGGTGACGGCCGGCGCGGGGCTCGTCTGCGCCGCGCGCGACCCCGCGCTCGCGGAGTCCGTGGCGCGCGTGTTCCAGCGCGCGGGGGTGGTCTGCGAGTCGTCGGACGATCCCGTCGGCGTCGAGCTCGCGGGCTGCGCCAAGAACGCCGCGGCGCTCGCGGCGGGCGCCACCGAGTCGCAGGGACTCAACGCCGCCGGGATCGCCGCCGCCGACATCTTCGGCGAGGTGATGGCGCTCGCGGCGACCTACGGCAGCCGCAGCCGCACCTTCCTCGGCCGGGCCGGTATCGGCGACCTTGTCGCGACCGCGCTGGCGCCCGAGTCGCGGAACCGCAGCGCGGGTGAGCTGCTCGCCGCCGGGGTGCCGGGGGCCGAGATCCCGGCGCGGCTCGGACAGGCGGCGGAGGCGCTCGAGACCGTGCCGCTGCTCGCGCGGGCGATCGAGCGGGCGGGGGTCGAGGCGCCGATCACCTCGGCGCTCGCGCGCCTGATCGCGGGCGAGCTGCCGCTCGAGGAGTGGGTCGCGCTCGTGCGCGCCCGCCAGCCCGAGCCGGACCGCTTCCGCGGGCGTCTGAGCGAGTGGCTGAGCCGCGCCCGCGCCCGCCGCCGGCGACGCGGCCGCACCTGAGAGGCGCCCCCGCTCGACCGGGCCCTTGCATTCCGCCCGGCCTGATCCGTAACTTGAGCGTCACCGTGCTCATCTGGACGAATGTTCGGTGGCGTGCGCGCCATGCCCGGCCTCGAGCCGTGTGCCTCCGCGCGGCCCGCAGCGGCGATCGGGCCGCTCTCCGCATGCCGGAGAGCGGCGCGGGCTTCGGCGCGGGCCGGGCGTCGTGGACGTTCGTCCGGTGGCCGTCCTGGCCACGCGGGGCCCGAGTAAGCCCCGCGCTTGCCGCGACATCGACGCAGACACGGAGGAGGTGGATGCCTTGCGCGTCTCCTGGGGTTGATTCGCACGACTCTCGCCGGCATCTCCGGGCCGCTGGTCGCCCGGAGGTGCCGGCGCCGGCCCCTTCCGCCGCGGGGGCGGCCGCATGAGCGGCTCGCTCGCGCTGCTGCGCGGGGACGCCCGGGCGCGCCGCTTCCTCGCCGCCCACGCCCAGTCCTCGCTCGGCACGGGGGCCGCATACGTCGGCCTCGTCCTGCTCGCCTACGAGCGCTTCCGCTCGCCGTGGGCGATCACGCTGATCCTGCTCGCCGACTTCCTGCCCGCGACGCTGCTCGGGCCTCTCGCCGGCGCCGCCGCGGACCGCTGGTCGCGCCGCGCCTGCGCGGTCGCGGCGGACACGCTGCGCGCCGGCTGCTTCGCAGCCCTCACCTTCGTCGACGGCTTCGCCGCCACGCTCGCGCTCGCGCTCGCCGCCGGCGCGGGCACGGCGCTCTTCAAGCCCGCCGCGCTCGCCGCGCTGCCCGGGATGGTGGGGCGCGAGCGCCTGCCCGCGGCGACCTCCCTCTTCAGCGCGATCTCGGACGCAGGCAACACGCTCGGCCCCGCGCTCGCGGCGGTCGCCCTGCTGGTCGTGAGCCCGTCGGCGCTGATGCTCGCGAACGGCCTCACGTTCGCCGTCTCCGCCGCCGTGCTCGCGGGGACCGACTTCGGCGCCGCCGCGCCGCGCGGCCGGCGCCCCGCCGGCCGCCGCCCCACCCAGCTCCCCCAGGCGCGCGAGGGCGGCGCCGCGCCCCGGCGGACACCCGCTGTCCGCACGCTGCTGCTCGGCTCGGCCGCGACCGTGCTCTGCGTCGGGGCCGTCAACGTCGGCGAGCTGCTGCTCGCGAAGTCCTCCTTCCACGCCGGCGGCGCGGGCTACTCCGCGCTCGTCACGGCGTCCGGGCTCGGGATCGTCGCCGGGTCGCTGCTCGCCGGCGGCCGCTGCTCGCCCGCGGGCATGAAGCGGTGGTACCTGGCCGGGCTGCTCTCGATGGGGCTCTCGATCGCGGGCGCGGGCGCCGCCCCGGTCTTCTGGCTCGCCGTCGCCGCCTTCCTCGCCTCAGGCCTCAGCAACGGCGCGGCAATGGTCTCCGACTCGCTGCTGATCCAGACCACGGTCGACGACTCCGTGCTCGGGCGCGTGCTCGGGGTGCGGAGCTCGCTCGTGGCCGGCGCGTTCACCGTCTCGTTCGTCTGCGGCGGGACGGTCGCCTCTCTGCTCGGGCCGCGCGCGCTGCTGATCGCGGCGGGCGCGGCGGTCGCGCTCGTGTGGGCGGCGTCGAGCATCGCGCTGCGCGGCGCGTTCTCGGAGTGCCCGGCGGGCTGCGGCCGCGCGCCGACGGCGACGGCGGCGGTCGCCGGCTAGCTCGCCGGCTCGGGCGCGAGCGTCCCCGACGGGAGCTGCAGCAGGCCCGGGTCGCGCTCGAGGCAGCGTCCCAGCGCCTCGACCACACGCGGGCAGAACTGGGAGCCGGCGTTGCGCTCGATCTCCGCGCGCGCCTCCGAGAGCGACAGCGCGGCACGGTACGGCCGATCGCTGATCATCGCGTCGAGGGCGTCGGCCACGGTCAGGATCCGCGCCGCGAGTGGGATGTCCTCGCCCGCGAGCCCGTCCGGGTAGCCGTCGCCGTCGTAGCGCTCGTGGTGGTGGCGCACCATCGCCTTGACGATCTTGGGAAGCTCGAGCTCGGCCAGGATGTAGGTCGAGATCTCCGGGTGCCTGCGCATCTCGGCCGCCTCCTCGTCGGTGAGCGGGCCCGGCTTCAGCAGGATCTGGTCGGGGATGCCGATCTTCCCGATGTCGTGGATGATCGCTCCGACCTGCACCGCGCGGAGCTCCTCGGCGTTGAAGCCGAGCTCGCGCGCAAGCATCAGCGAGAGGTCGGCGACGCGCTCGGTGTGCCCGCCCGTGTAGGGGTCCTTCGCCTCGATCGTGCGCGCGAGCGACTCGATCGTCGAGAGGTACGAGCGGTGCAGGTTCTCGATCAGCGCCTCGTTCTGGGCGAGCGCCTCGCGCAGCTCGGCGTTCGCTTCCTCGAGCGCCTGCGCCTGCTTGCGCAGCGTGCGGGCGCTCTCGCGCGAGTGGTCGAGGTACTGCTTCTGCGCCACCCAGAGCATGAAGACGGGCAGCGCGAACGCGGCGACCGCCCAGCTCCCGATCGCGTTGATCGAGATCACGAGCCCGCCGGCCAGGAGGCCGCAGGCAAGCTGGTGCGGCCACAGCCAGGCCATCCGCTCACGCCATGCGACGAGCGGGTTGACGCCCTCGTCGAGCAGCCAGATCGCCCCGAGCGCGGCGGAGTTCGCGAGGTAGTAGACCATCCCCCCGGCGCCGGCCGCGACCACGATCTCCGTGCGGCTCTCGCCCGGCAGCGCCTGCATCACCCCGGCTGCCGACGCCGCCACCAGGCTGAGGGAGCCGAAGTCGTGGAGCGCCCGCAGCGGGCCGCCGCCGCGCAGGACCGTCACCGCCGCCATCGCGGCCTCGCAGGCGGCGGCGCCGGGCGCGCCGAACAGGTAGGCGACCGCAAGCAGCGGGATGCCCGCGGGCGAGGTCTTGCCGCGCTCGAACAGGTCGATCGGCACGACGTTGAGCGTCAACGCAAAGGCCCCTAGCAGCGCGAAGAGGACGGGCCGGCGACCGATCTCGGCGTGCGGCGCGAGCACGGCCAGCGTTACCGCCGCCGTGCAGAGGACGCCCACGTATGCAGGGATCAGGTGCGGGAGGAAGGGATGCTTGGGGGGTGCCGTGCGCGCCATCGGCTCCAGTTGCGAGATCGTCAACGCGCCGGGAATCTTGAGAGGACTTGTGCGAACGCCCGGCCGGGCCTTGGAGGGCCAAGCGCTGCCTCGCCACCCGCCGCTAGACTCGACTGCGATGAAGACCGAGATCCATCCCGAGTACGTCGAGTCGCACGTCCGCTGCACCTGCGGCAACGAGTTCACGACGCGCTCCACGAAGCCCGAGCTGCACGTCGAGATCTGCTCGAACTGCCATCCGTTCTACACGGGGCGCCAGAAGCTCGTCGACACCGGCGGCCGGGTGGAGCGCTTCCGCCGGCGCGCCGCGAAGCGCCGCCGCTAGCGGGCGCCCTCTCCAAGCGCAACTTCGGGGCCGGGTGGCTGTTCTGACTGGGCCATGGCACCGAGACCAGGAATCGTCGTCGCCGTCGCCGCAGCGGTAGGGCTCTCCGCGGCGCCCGCCGCTGCGGCAGCCCCTGCGTCCGTGAGGCTCGCCGGCTGCCACACCTCCGAGGACGCGGAGGCGCGCTACGCGGACTTCGCCGGCCGGATGCGGGCCGTGCCCGGAACGGCGCGCATGGAGATGCGCTTCACCGTGCTCCAGAAGCTCGGCGCCGGCGGCTTCGCGCGCGTGGACATCCCGCAGCTGAGGGCGTGGCGGGAGTCGCGCCCGGGGGTGCGCGCGTTCAACTACACGCAGCGCGTGAGCCGGCTGCGCGAAGGCGGCCGCTACAGGGTCGTGGTGCGCTTCCGCTGGCTCGACGCGAGCGGCCGAGCGCTCGCGGAGGCGAAGCGCCGCTCGCCGGTCTGCTCCCAGGCGGGGGCGCTGCCGAACCTCGAGATCGTCGCGATCGTCGCGCGCCCGGGCGAGCTCCGGGGCTCGGTGGCGTACTCGGTGACCCTCCGCAACAGCGGCCGCGCAGCGGCGAGGAGGCCGCGCGTCGAGCTCATCGTGGACGGCGCCGAGCTCGACGAGAGGGGCGTCGACCTGCTGCCCCCGGGCGCGAGCGCGGTCCTCGCCTTCACGGGACCCTCCTGCCGGCGAGTGGTGGTCGCCGCCGCCGACCCCGATCGCGCGGTCGCGGAGGCGGACGAGCTCGACAACCGGTTCGCGAACGGCTGTCCGGCGGGCTCGTCTCGTCCCTAGAATCGGCGTGTGCGCTCTCTCGTCTGGAGACTGCGGGCGGCGGCGCTCGTGCTCACGGGCGCGATGGTCGTGCACCAGCTGCGCTACCTGCTCGGCTATGAGGGCGAGGCCGCCAGGGCGCTCACGGTCCAGGGTCACGCGTACCTGAGCCTGCTCACCCCCACCGTGGGCGGCGCGCTCGCGCTCGCGCTGGCCGAGTTCGGTTGGCGCCTCACCCGCCCGCGCCGCAGCGACGCGTCCGACGCGCCGCGGGGCTTCGGTCACTGCTGGGCGTTCGCGAGCACGGCGCTCGTGGCGCTGTACGCGCTCCAGGAGTGGCTCGAGGGGACGTTCGAGGCCGGCCACCCGGCGGGGATTGCCGGCGTCGTCGGCCACGGGGGGTGGGTCGCCCTGCCGCTCGCGCTCGCGGTCGGCGCGGTCGTGGCGCTGCTGCTCCGCGGGGCCGCGACGGTCATCGCCGCCGCCGCCCGCCAGGTGCGCGCGCTCCCGCGCGGGGTCGAGGCGCCGCCGCTCCCACGCCCGCGCACGTTCTCCGCTCTCCGGCTCGCGCCGCTTGCGCTCTGCTGCGCCGGCCGCGCTCCTCCCACGGCCTCCGGTCGCTGATCCCGGGCGCGGCGCTGGGCCGCGCCCCGAACGACTTCGGAGGTGACGAAATGAGCCAGCAGGGCAAGCGCCTTGCCATCATCGCCGTCGGGGTGGTCGCGATCGTCGTGGCGTTCGTGATCGCCTCCTCGGGCGGCGACGACAACAATCGAACGGGGCCCTCGAGCGCCGCGGCCACCACGACGACGGGCGGCTCCGGCGGCAGCGCGGAGCCGCCGCGGCCCGCGGTCCAGGTGATCCGGGTGAAGGACGCGAAGCCCGTCGGCGGCGTGCAGAGGATCGAGGCGAGGAAGGGCGATCGGGTCCGCTTCAAGGTGGTCTCGGACACCGCGGACGAGGTCCACGTCCACGGGTACGACCTGCACAGGGACGTGGAGGCGGGGGGCTCGGTGAGCTTCTCGTTCCCGGCGAAGATCGACGGGATCTTCGACATCGAGCTCGAGTCGCGCGGTGAGCAGATCGCCGAGCTCGAGGTTCGAGACTGATGCGCCGGCGGCTCTCGGTCGCGGCGGCGGCGGGCGCCCTGGGGGCGCTCGCCGCTCCCGCGGTGGCGTCCGCGCATGGGCTCGTCGGCCGCGCGGACCTGCCGATCCCGACGTGGCTGTTCGGCTGGGCCGCCTCCGCGGTGCTGATCGCGTCGTTCATGGCGCTCGCCACCCTCTGGCCCAGGCCACGGCTCGAGCGGCCCGCCGCGCGGCGCCTGTTCCGGATCCCGCGTGCGCTCGACGCGCTCTGCGGCGCGATCGGCGTCGGGCTGTTCGCGCTCGTCGTCTACGCGGGCCTCGCGGGCACCCAGACCGCCACCGCGAACTTCGCGCCCACGTTCGTCTACGTCCACTTCTGGGTGGGGCTCGCGGTCCTCAGCGTGCTCTTCGGGGACGTGTTCCGGGCGTTCAACCCGTGGCTCGCCGTGGGCCGCGCGGCGTCCTGGGTCGCCGCGCGCACGATCGGCACGAGCGAGGCGGACGCGCTTCCCTACCCGGCGCGGCTGGGGCGCTGGCCCGCCGCGGCGGGACTGCTCGGCTTCGCCTGGCTCGAGCTCTGCTACGTGAGCCGCGACGACCCGAGCACGCTCGCGCTGCTCGCGCTCGGCTACGCGCTCGTGCAGCTCGTCGGCATGGGGCTCTACGGCGTGGAGGCCTGGAGCCGCCACGGGGACGCCTTCGGCGTCTGGTTCGGCATCCTGTCGCGGCTCTCGGTGCTGGAGCGGCGCGCGGACGGCGCGCTCTACCTGCGCCCGCCACTCGCCGGGGCGCCGCAGCTCGACGCGGTCCCGGGCACGGTCGCGCTGCTGCTCGTCGCGCTCGGCTCCACGACCTTCGACGGCCTCTCGGGCGGGCCGCTGTGGCGCTCGCTCGAGCCGCACCTCACGGGCTTCTTCGGCGACCTGGGCCTGGGCCCGTCGGCCGCGCTCGAGCTCGGCTTCAGCGTCGGGCTCGTGGTCTGCATCCTGGCGGTCTCCGGCTTCTACCGGCTCGGCGTGCGCGGCATGAGCTCGGTGGGCGTCGGTCACGACACGCGCGAGCTCAGCCGCCGCTTCGCCCACTCGCTCGTTCCGATCGCGTTCGCCTACGCGCTCGCGCACTACTTCTCGCTGCTCGCCTACCAGGGCCAGGCGATCGCCTACCTCGCCTCCGATCCGCTCGGGCACGGCTCCGACATCTTCGGCACGGCGGATGTCGCGATCGACTACGGCTGGATGACGGCCACGGGCATCTGGTACGTGCAGGTGGCGGCGCTCGTGCTCGGCCACGTGGCGGGCCTCGTGCTCGCCCACGACCGCGCGATCGCGATCTACAGTCGCGTGCGCGAGGCCACACGCTCGCAATACTGGATGCTGGTGGTGATGATCGGCTTCACGAGTCTCGGCCTGTGGCTCCTCTCGGCTGCGAACCGCTGACGATGCTCGGCCTGCTGCTGCCGCTCGCGCACGCCGGACACGTGCTTGTGACGCTCCCGATCTACCTCGGTCCCGTGCTGCTCCTGATCGTGGGGCTGAAGGTGGCGGAGCGCATCGAGAAGCGCAGGCGCACGGAGAAGTGAGCACAGCCGGTGCCCGTTGGAAGCCGCCCGGCCGCCGTTAGCATGGGGGCATGAGCGAGGCCGCCCAGACCGCAGCTTCGGACGGCTCGGAGGCCGCCGGGCCGGCGGCCGCGCCGGCGCCGGCGAACGGCGTCGGCGCCCAGGGCCCGGACGGGCTCAGCGCCCCGCGCGACCTGCCCGTGGGCGGTCAGGCGGTGCTCGAGGGCGTGATGATGCGCGGCATCTCGACCTGGGCGGTGGCGGTCCGCAGGCCCGTGCCCGAGGGCGCGCCGGAGGGGACGCTCGGCGAGATCGAGATCGTCTCGGAGCCGCTCGTCTCCTGGACCAAGCGCCACCGACTGCTCCGCCTGCCGGTCGTGCGCGGCGTGGCGGCCCTCGGCGAGTCGCTCAAGATCGGCTTCCGCGCGCTCGGCATCTCCGCCAACGCCCAGGTGCCCGAGGAGGCGGGCGAGGAGGAGATCGGCAGGGGCGCGTGGGCGGGCACGGTGCTCTTCTCTGTGCTGTTCGCGATCGCGCTCTTCTTCATCCTCCCGGCGGGCCTCACCAGCCTGTTCAAGGACGCGCTGCCCAGCGCGGTCGTCTTCGTGGTCGTCGAGAAGCTGATCCGCATCTCGATCTTCCTGCTCTACCTCTGGCTGATCTCGCGGCTGAAGGACCTGCAGCGCGTGTTCGAGTACCACGGCGCCGAGCACAAGACGATCTCCTGCTACGAGGCCGGCGTCGAGCTCACGCCCGAGAACGCGCAGCGCTTCTCGCGGCTGCACCCGCGCTGCGGCACCAGCTTCCTGCTGATCGTGATGATCGTGGCCTTCTTCGTGTTCGCGCCGCTCGGCACCCCGGCGTGGTACTGGCTCTTCGCCTCGCGCGTGATCGGCATCCCGCTCGTCGCGGGCCTCGCGTTCGAGGTGATCAAGCTCTTCGGCCGCAACCGGCAGAGGCGCTGGGCGCAGATCCTCATGTGGCCCGGGATGCAGCTCCAGAAGCTCACCACGCGGGAGCCCGACCTCGACCAGCTCGCCGTGGCGATCGCGGCGCTCGAGGCCGTGCTCGCCGTCGAGGACCCGCTCGACGCCTCCGACGAGGACCGGGTCGGCATGGAAGTCGTGGCGTGACGCGCCAGCGCCCGGCGTCTGCGCGCGGCTAACCTCCCGCTCGAAGTGATCGAAAGGCTCGTCGACCAGATCGAGGCCCGCTTCGCCGAGCTCTCGGAGCAGATGTCGGACCCCGCCGTGATCGGGGACCGCGATCGCTACGCCGAGGTCGGCCGCGCCTACCGCCAGCTCGAGCCGGCGCACGAGCTGGCGCAGGAGTACCGCCGCACCGCCGACGACGCCGCCGGCGCGCGCGAGCTCCTGTCCGAGGGCGGGGACGACCCCGAGCTGCGCGAGCTGCTCCAGGGCGCGGAGCGCCGGCTCGCGGAGCTCGAGGACGAGATCCGGCTCGCGATGGTGGAGCCCGACCCCAACGACGACAAGAACGTGATCGTGGAGATCCGCGCCGGCACCGGCGGCGAGGAGGCGGGCCTGTTCGCGGGCGACCTCTACCGCATGTTGACCCGCTACGCCGAGCGGCGCGGCTTCAAGACCGAGCCGCTGTCGATCGCCGAGGGGGACTACACGTTCGAGATCCGCGGCAGCGGCGCCTACAGCGTGTTCAAGCACGAGGCCGGCACGCACCGCGTCCAGCGCGTGCCCGAGACGGAATCGCAGGGCCGCATCCACACTTCGACCGCCACCGTGGCCGTCCTCCCGGAGGCCGAGGAGGTGGAGGTGAAGATCGACCCGAACGACCTCCAGATCGACGTCTACCGCTCCTCCGGGCCCGGCGGCCAGTCCGTGAACACGACCGACTCGGCGGTACGCATCACCCACAAGCCCACCGGGCTCGTCGTGTCGATGCAGGACGAGAAGTCGCAGCTCCAGAACCGCGAGAAGGCGCTGCGCGTCCTGCGCGCGCGGCTCTACGAGATGGAGGTCGCGGCGCAGCGGGCGGAGCTCTCGGCGGAGCGCCGGGCGCAGGTCGGCAGCGGCGAGCGCTCCGAGAAGATCCGCACCTACAACTTCCCCCAGGATCGCGTGACCGACCACCGCGTGAGGCTGACGAGGAACAACCTGGAGGCGGTGCTCGCGGGCGAGCTCGACGAGTTCACCGCCGCGCTCGAGGCGGACGAGAAGCGGCGCAAGCTCGAGGCGGGCGCGCTCGTAGGGAGCTGATGCCGGTCGAGGCCGCGCCGAGCGTGCGCGAGGCGCTCGCCGCCGCCACCGCGACGCTCGAGCAGGCGGGCTGCGAGAGCGCGCGGCTCGACGCGGAGCTGCTCGCGGCGGAGGCGCTCGGGGTCGAGCGCGCCTGGCTCTACGCCAACGCGCTCGACCCGCTCCCCGCGGACGCCCGCGAGCGGCTCGACGGATACGTGAGCCGGCGCGCGCGGCGCGAGCCCGTCGCCTACATCCTCGGGCGCAAGGGCTTCAGGCACATCGAGCTGCGCGTTGACCGCCGCGTGCTCGTGCCGCGCCCGGAGACCGAGCTGCTCGTGGAGGTGGCGCTCGAGCTCCCGCGCGGGGCGAGCGTGCACGACGTCGGCACGGGCTCGGGGGCCGTGGCGCTCGCGATCAAGCACGAGCGCCCGGACCTGCGCGTGACGGCCTCCGACGTCTCGCCGGGCGCGGTCGAGGTCGCCCGTGCGAACGCCGAGCGGCTCGGGCTCGAGGTGCCGGTCGAGGTCGCGGACGGGCTGCCGCCGGGGCGGCGGCCCGCGCTCGTGGTCGCGAACCTGCCCTACGTCGGCGAGGGCGAGCGCGCCTCGCTGGCGCCCGAGATCGGGCTCTACGAGCCCGCGGAGGCGCTCTTCGGGGGCGTCGACGGGCTCGACTCGATCCGCGCGCTGGTGGCGCAGGCTGAGCCGGGCGTCCGGCTCGCGCTCGAGCACGCGCCGGCGCAGGCGGTGGCGGTGCGGGCGCTGCTGCGCGAGGCGGCGACGCTGCGCGACCTCGCGGGCCGGGAGCGCGTGACCGTGGGGACGGCGCCGTGACCGAGGCCGAGGTGCGCGCCTTCGAGAGCTGCATCGCCGCGGGCGGCGTCGCGCTGTTCCCCGCCGACACCGTGTACGGGCTCGCCGCCGACCCCGAGTCCGAGGACGCGGTGCGGCGCCTCTACGAGCTCAAGGGCAGGCCGCCCGCGCAGCCCGCGGCCGTGATGTTCTTCTCGCGCGAGCGCGCGCTTGCGGCGCTGCCCGAGCTCTCCGGGCGTGCGCGCGCGGCGGCGGAGCGCCTGCTCCCGGGCGCCGTCACGCTGATCGTGCCGAACCCGAGGCGGCGCTTTCCGCTCGCGTGCGGCCCGACGCCCGCGAGGCTCGGCCTGCGCGTACCCGCGCTCGCGGGGCGGCTCGCGCCGCTCGCCGCGATGCCGCTGCCCGTGCTCCAGTCGAGCGCGAACCCGAGCGGGGGGAGGGACGCGCGGCGGCTCGGGGACGTCCACCCCGCGATCCGTGCGGGAGCGGACCTCGAGCTCGACGGCGGCGAGCTGCCCGGCACGCCGTCGACGGTCGTCGACCTGACGCGGCTCGACGCGGGCGGCGGCGCCGAGATCCTGCGCGAGGGCGCGCTGCCGCGGGCCGCCGTGGAGGCCGCGGTCGGCGCGCTGTAGCCGCCCGCTCCTGCGCGCGCGCGTGCGCTGATACGGTGCACGGGCCGCCCGCGCGCGGCGCCGCCGAACCGAGCCAGAACGGAGTTCGCAAAGTGACGGACCTCAGCCCCGACTACTTCACGCGACCGGTAGCAGAGGTCGACCCCGAGGTCGCCGAGGCGCTCGAGAGCGAGCTGCGGCGCCAGGAGGCGACGCTCGAGATGATCGCGTCCGAGAACTTCGTGCCCCAGGCGGTCCTCGACTGCCAGGGCTCCGTGCTGACGAACAAGTACGCGGAGGGCTATCCCGGCCGGCGCTACTACGGCGGCTGCGAGTACGTCGACGTGGTCGAGCAGCTCGCGATCGACCGCGCCAAGGAGCTGTTCGGCGCCGAGCACGCGAACGTCCAGCCGCACGCGGGGGCCCAGGCGAACGCGTCGGTCTACCACGCGCTGCTCGAGCCGGGCGACCGCATCATGGGCATGAAGCTCGACCACGGCGGCCACCTCTCGCACGGGATGAGGCTCAACGTGTCGGGCCGCCTCTACGAGATCGTCGCCTACGGCGTGCGCGAGTCCGACTCGCGGGTCGACATGGACGAGGTGGCGAGGATCGCGCGCGAGCAGCGGCCGAAGCTGATCATCGCCGGCTGGTCCGCCTACCCGCGCCAGCTCGACTTCGATGCCTTCCGCGCGATCGCCGACGAGGTAGGCGCCTACCTGATGGTCGACATGGCGCACTTCGCCGGGCTCGTCGCGGCGGGCGAGCACCCCAACCCCGTGCCCTACGCGGACGTCGTCACGACCACGATCCACAAGACGATCGGCGGTGCCCGCGGCGGCATGATCCTGTGCCGGGAGGAGCTCGCCAGGAAGATCGACTCGGCGGTCTTCCCCGGCCAGCAGGGCGGCCCGCTGATGCACGTGATCGCCGGCAAGGCGGTGGCGCTCAAGATCGCCCAGAGCGAGCTGTTCGCCGAGCGCCAGCGGCGCACGCGCGCGGGCGCGGCGGCGGTGGCCGAGGAGCTCCTGTCCGCCGGGATCAACGTCCTCACCGGCGGGACCGACGTGCACCTCGTGCTCGTGGACCTGCGCGAGTCGGACCTCGACGGCAGGCAGGCCGAGGACCGGCTCGCCGAGATCGGCATCACCGTGAACCGCAACGCGGTGCCGTTCGACCCGCGCCCGCCGGCCGTGTCGTCCGGCCTGCGCGTGGGCACGCCCGCGCTCGCGACGCGCGGCCTCCAGGTGAGCGACTTCCACGAGATCGGGCGCGTGATCGCCCGGGCGCTGACGGCCTCGGACTGGAGCGACCCGCTGCGGTCGGAGCTGTCCGCGCGCACGCGGGCCCTGGCCGAGCGCTACCCGCTCTACCCGCAGCTCGCGAAGGCCGCCGCGGCCGTCTAGCCGCGGGGGCCGCTACCGCCGCTCGCGCTCGGGCGGCTCGACCGCGTCGAGCTCGCCGGTCTCGAGCTCGCGCGCGATCAGGGCGTCGATGTCGCGCTCGTCCGGCGGCGGGCCGCCGCGGGCCGCCGCGCTGCGCCGGAGCTGGAACTGGCGGAAGCGGCGCAGCTTCAGGATCTCGAGCACGACCACGAGGTAGACGCTCGCCGCGAGCGCCAGCAGCCCGAACGCGGCCATCACGAGGCTCCACTTCAGGTTCCAGTGGCCCTGGTCGTCGGTGTAGGGCACGAAGCGCAGCGCCAGGGCGAGGATGCCGAGCGAGAGCGTCCAGAGGTAGATGTAGACCGCCGTGCGCCGCTGCGAGAAGCCGATGTTCGCGAGGCGGTGGTGGAAGTGCCAGGCGTCCGCCTTGTAGACCGGCCTGCCGTACTTCACGCGCTTGGCGATCACGAAGCTCGAGTCGAGGATCGGCACGGCGAGGATCACGAGCGGGAACACGAGGGCGATCACGGCGTTCGTCTTGAGCGCGCCCTGCACGGCGATCACCGCGAGCAGGTACCCGAGCAGGTTGGAGCCCGAGTCGCCGAGGAAGATCGACGCGGGGTGGAAGCCGTGGCGCAGGTAGCCGAGGCAGGCGCCCGCCGTGACCAGCGCGAGCACCCCGGCCGCGTCGCGGTCGAGCGACAGCGCGATCGCCGCGAACGTCGCGGCGGCGATCGTGCAGACGCCGGCCGCGAGCCCGTCGACGCCGTCGATGAAGTTGACGGCGTTCATCACCGCGACGACGCCGAGCATCGTGAGCGGATACGACGCGGTCCCGAGGTCCACGTGGCCGAGGAACGGCAGGGTGAAGCTCGCCACGCGCACACCCATCGAGATCGGGATCAGCGCGGCGAGCGCCTGGCCGGCGAGCTTCACGTCGGCGGAGAGCTCGAAGAGGTCGTCGAGCGCGCCGACGAGCGTGATCACCGCGGCGCCGATGAGGATGCCGCGCGTCTCCGCGGTATCGGGCAGGAAGACGAGCGCGGCGGCGAGCACCCCGAGGAACACCGCGAGGCCGCCGAGCCGGGGCGTGGGGAACTGGTGGAGCCCGCGCTCGCGGGGCTCGTCGATCGCCCCGATCCGCCAGGCGATCGCGGCGGCGACGGGCGTCATCACCCACACCACAACGAGCGCCAGCCCGAGGCCGAGGAAGGCGTCGCTCAGCTTCACCGCTCTCAAGGGTAGGGTTCGGCGCGGCCCGCCGCGGGACCTGCCCGCGCGCTCACGCGGCCACCGGCCCCGGGGCGCGCGCGTGGCGCTCGTGCCAGAGCGCGAACGAGATGAGCCCCCAGATCTGGCGGCTCAGGTCCTCGCGCCTCGACACGTGTCGCTCGATCAGCGCGGTGACCGCCGCGGGGTCGAAGAGCCCCTGCGCCCGCACGTTCTCGGGCGCGAGCACCTCGCGGGCGAACGGCAGTAGCTCGCCGCGCAGCCAGGCGGCGGCCGGGATCGAGAAGCCCTGCTTCTTCGCCTCGAGGATCTCCCTCGGTACGAGCGGCTCGACCGCCTTGCGCAGCAGCCGCTTCTTCTGGAAGCCGCGCACCTTGAGCGCGGTCGGGAGCGCGAGCGCCAGCTCGGCCACCACCGTGTCCATGAAGGGGACGCGCGCCTCCAGCGAGTTCGCCATGCTCGCGCGGTCTGTCTTCACGAGCAGGTCGTCCACGAGGTAGATCCCCATGTCGACGTCCTGGAGGCGGGCGAGCTGCTCGGCGCCGGCCGTCTCCTCGTAGCGCGCGCGGTAGATGTCGAGCGGGTCGATGCGCCCGCGCCCGCTGCGCCCGAGCAGCTCGTCGCGGGCGTCGGGCGAGAAGATCTCCTTCCACGCGTGGTGGCGCTCGAGCGGGGGCAGGTGGGCGCCGCGCGCGAAGCGCTTCGCCTTGTAGTCGAAGCTGACCTTCGCCGACGAGCTCGGCAGCAGCTCGACGAGGGGGCGCAGCGCCGCCGCGACGCGGCCGACGCGCGGCGCGAGCAGGTCCGCGACGTAGGTGTAGTAGCCGCCGAACAGCTCGTCGCCCCCCTCGCCGGAGAGGGCGACCTTCACGTGCTCGGACGCGAGCCGGGAGACGAGGAACGTGGGCAGCGCGGACGAGTCCGCGAACGGCTCGTCGAAGAGCTCGGCGAGCTCCGGCAGGAGCTCGGCGGCGTCGGGCCGCAGCACGAGCTCGTGGTGGTTCGTGTCGTAGCGCCGCGCGACGATCCGGGCCAGCTCGAGCTCGTCGAACGATCGCTCCTCGAAGCCGATCGAGAACGTGTTGACGCGCTCGCCGCTCTCCTGCGCCGCGAGCGCCGCGAGCGTCGAGGAGTCGACGCCGCCGGACAGCATCACGCCGACCGGCACGTCCGACACCAGGTGCGCGCGGACGGAGTCCCGCAGCCGCTCGCGCAGCTCCTCGGCGAGCTCCTCGATGCCCTCGCGGCGCACCTCCGACGCCGGCACGGGCTGCGGGCGCGCGTAGCGCTCGATGCGCGCGCCGCCGCCCTCGAGCACGAGCAGGTGGCCGGGCGGGAGCTTGCGCGCCTCCTTGAAGATCGTGTACGGCGCGGGGATCGAGTTGAAGGCGAGGAACGCCTCGAGCGCGTCGAGGTCGATCTCGCGCGAGAAGCCGGGCTGGGCGAGCAGCGCCTTGAGCTCGGAGGCGAACGAGAGCTTCCCGCCCTCGAGTCGGTAGTAGAGCGGCTTGATGCCGAAGCGGTCGCGCGCGAGCACGAGCCGTCGCCGCCGCGCGTCCCAGAGCGCGATCGCGAACATCCCGCGCAGATCCTCGACGAAGCGCTGGCCGCGCTCCTCGTAGAGGTGGGCGAGCACCTCGGTGTCGCAGCGGGTCCTGAAGCGGTGGCCGCGGCGCTCGAGCTCGCCCCGCAGCTCCTCGTGGTTGTAGATCTCGCCGTTCTGGACGACCCACACGAGGCCGTCCTCGCTCGCGATCGGCTGGTGCCCGCCCTCGAGGTCGATGATCGAGAGCCGCCGCGCCGCGAGCCCCACCTGGCCGTCGACGTGCAGGCCGTCGTCGTCGGGGCCGCGGTGCACGAGCGTGGCGCTCATCGCGGCGACGACCGTGGGGTCGACCGCCTCGCCGGCGAGCGACGCGACGCCGCAGATGCCGCACATGTCAGCCGGACTCGCGCCCGAGCGTGCGCCGGGCGACTCGGGCGGCGGTCGCGAGGATCACGCGCACGTAGAGGCCGAGCGAGCGGTCGGCGATGTACTCGAAGTCGTGCGCGAGCTTCTCCGCCCAGGTCATCTCGCGCTCCACCCGGATCTGGGCGAAGCCGGTCATGCCCGGCCGGACCACGAGGCGCTGCCAGTACTGCGGGATCTGCTCGCACAGCTCCTCGTAGAAGGCGGGGCGGATCGGCCGCGGACCGACCAGGCTCATGTCACCCCTCAGGACGTTCCAGAGCTGGGGCAGCTCGTCGACGTGGGTCCGGCGCAGCCAGCGGCCGACGCGCGTGACCTCCGCCTCCGTGAGCCTCGTCAGCTCGTGGCCGAGGTAGGGCCCTAGGCGTGTCTCCGCATCGACCTCGAGCGTGCGGAACTTGTACATCGTGAACAGGCGCCCGGAGCGGCCCACGCGCTCGCCGCGGTAGAGGACGGGCACACCGGAGTCCAGGAGGATCGCGAGCGCGGCGACGCCCATCACCGGCGAGAGCACGAGCAGCGCCACGGCCGCGAGCAGCACGTCGAGCGCGCGCAGCAGCGGATCGGCGGGGCTGCGCTCGAACGCCTCGTGCGCCATCCGCGCGTAGCGCTCGGCGAGCGAGCCTGGTGGGTGCGCGACCGCCGGGGCGGGCGCGCGGCGGCGGGGCGAGCGGGTCACGAGCTCCCTAACGCTCATCTCGGGGTGCCGAGGAGGATGTCCACGAGTATGGCGGGATCGCGCCGGGTGCGCCGACCGTTGCCGCTGCGCTTCTCGAGCTCGATCGCGCGCGCGTTCGTGAGCGGCCGCAGCCGCCCCTCCCGGATCAGCCACTCGTCGACGCCTCCGAGGCGGCCGCCGTAGGTCGTGTAGACGGGCGTTCCGAGCGCCACCGCCTCGCGGTTCATCGTGCCGCCCGCGGAGACGACCAGGTCGGCGAGCGCGATCAGGCTCTGGGCGTCCACGGCGCGATCGGGCACGATCACCGACGGCAGCGCGAGCGCCTTCACGTGCTCGCGCTGCGCCTGGGTGCGTGGCAGGACCACGGCCTGCACGTTCTCGTCGTTGCCGAGGCGATCGAGCACCTGCGGGAAGAGCTTGTTCGACTTGCGGTGGTAGAGCGACACGTCCGGGGGCGGCCGCACGACCACCGTCACCCGCTCGGTGTCGACGCCAAGCTCCTCGATCACGCCCGGGTCCGGCTCGAAGTCCGCGAGGTAGTACTCCTCCTTGAGCCCTGGGTACTGGACGAGCTTCCCGGGCCCGGCGCCGTAGCGGGCGAGCCGCTCGCGCGGGATCGCCTCCGGCGTCACGACCCGCCGCGCGAGCCGGCAGCCGACGTTGTGCTGCGCGGTGGCGAACTCGTAGTCGAACATGTTCGCGGCCGGGATCCCGAGCGACGCGGCGGCGAGAGCGAGGTCGTTCGAGCCGTGGGCGAGCGCGAGCTCGAAGCCGCGGCGCTTTCCGAACCTGCGCATCGCGCGGGTGCGCGACACGAGCGCCGCGACCTTCTTGGCGCGCGTCGCGCCGCCGTGGCGGCCGAAGCTCACGTGCTCGATCCCGTGCAGCTCGAGCAGCTCGAGCGTCTGGGCGTAGTCGCGCGCCGTCACCTCGACCTCGTGCCCCTGCTCGCGGAGGCGCGCGATGATCGGCCGGAACACGAGCACGTGCGCCGGGGCGGTCATGTCGATCCAGATCCTCATGAGATCGTCGTGTGGGCGACGCGGCCGGGACGCAGGCGGCGATGGACCCGACTCCGGGCGCCCAATATAGAGGCGGCCGCCGCCGCCGCGAGCCGCTCAGCCGCGGTCGGAGGGATTCCCGGGCAGCCGGTCCTCGAGCTCGAGCAGGCGCTCGCCCATCGTCTGGAGGGTGGTGTGCTCGATGCCGAACCTCTCCGAGAGGAGCGCCTCGACCGCCGCGCGCACCTCGTCGACATCGCGCGCCGGCTCGACGATCACGTGCGCGGCGAGTGCCGGGAACCCACTCGTGACAGTCCACACGTGCAGGTCGTGGACCTCGCGCACGCCGTCCACGCTCACCATCGCGCGGCCCACCTCGTTCACGTCCACGCCCGGGGGCGCCGCCTCCATGAGCACGTCGATCGGCTCGCGGATGAGCCGCCACGATCCGAGCAGCACGAGCAGCCCGATCAGCATGCCGGCGACCGCGTCGGCCTGGCGCCACCCGGTGGCGAGCACGGCGATCGCGCCGGCGATCACCCCGAGCGACCCGAGCGCGTCCGCCGCGGAGTGGCGCAGGACGCCCTCGAGGTTGATGTCCTCCCGGTCGCCTCCTGCCAGCGCGACGGTCGCGACCAGGTTGCCCGCAAGCCCGACAGCGCCGATCGCGAGCACGCCCGCCGCGCCCACCTCGGGCGGGTCGGACAGGCGGCCGACCGCCTCCACGAACACCACGATCGAGACCGCCACGAGCAGGAGCCCGTTCGCCAGCGCGGCGAGGATCTCGGTGCGGTGATACCCGAAGGTGCGGCTGGCGCTCGGCGGACGGGCGGTCATGGCGGCCGCGAAGAGCCCGAGCCCGATGGCGGCGACGTCCGAGAGCAGGTGGCCGGCATCGGCCAGCAGGGCCACCGAGTCGAACACGAGCCAGCCGACCACGCCCGCGACGAGCAGCGCCGCGTTGACCGCGAGCGCGAGCGTCATGCGCGCCCGGTTCCCGGCCCGTTGCGGCCCGCCGTGGTGGTGATGGCCGTGCACGGGCTGTATTGGAGCAGCCGGCGCGGAGGGGCGCCGCGCCGGCCGTCGCGCGATGGGTACAGTCAGCGGGATGGCTTCGCCCGCGCGCAGCAGGGAGCGCACGGCGGGGCTCGACGGCCTGCGCGGCGTCGCGGCCCTGTCGGTGCTGGCCTTCCACGTCTGGCTGTACCACTTCCCGGATCCCGCGAACGTCCGGCGCAACACCTTCCTCGACTACGTCGCGTCCGACCTCCGGCTGGGGCTGATCCTGTTCTTCGTCCTGTCCGGGTACCTGCTCTACCGCCCCTTCGCGCGCGCGGCGCTGCGGCGCGACGGCACGGTCGACGTGCGCTCGTACGCGGTCCGGCGGGCGGGGAGGATCCTGCCCGCGTACTACCTCGCGATGCTCGGCACCTTCGCGCTGCTCTGGGGCGCGGCGGACAGGCACGGCGTGCGCCTGCCCGACGAGGCCGACCTCGCGCTGTTCGCGGTGTTCGCCCAGAACTACTCGCCGCACACGCTGCTGGCGTTCAACCCGGTCACCTGGACGCTGTGCCTGGAGGTGCTCTTCTACGCGCTGCTGCCGCTGCTCGGGCTCGCGGCCTACCGCTTCGGCGCGGGCCGTGCGCGCCGCCAGCTCTGGATGCTGCTCGGGCTCGTCGCGGTGGGCGTGCTGTGGAACTGGATCGTGTACTCGCGCGGCTGGAGCATGATCGCGTCGAAGGCGCTCCCGGCCTATCTGCCGTACTTCGCCTTCGGCATGCTCGTCGCCCTGCTCGCCGAGCGGCGCCCGCTGCGCCTCGGGCCGTTGGCGACGCTCGGGGTCGCGCTCGCCGGCGCGGCGGGGGTGCTCGCGAACAGCTTCTGGCACGCGAGCGAGGTCGGCATGAGCCACCAGGGAATCACGCTCACGATGCAGAACCTGCCCGCCGGTCTCGGCTTCGGGCTGCTCGTGCTCGCCGTGAGCGCGGGGAGCGGCCCGGCGGTCGCGTGGTCGCGCTCGCGCGCGCTCGTCGGCGCAGGCGTCGTCTCCTACGCGCTCTACCTCTGGCACCTGCCGATCCTCCTGTTCGAGCAGCGCATCGGCGTGATGCCGGGCCCGTTCGCCGCCCGCTTCCTCGCCGTGCTCGCGCCCTCGCTCGCCGTGGCGACAGCGAGCTGGCTGCTCGTCGAGCGGCCCGTGCTCGCGAAGGTCCACCGCAGGGACGGCAGGCGCCGGGCCCGTCGCGCCCAGCCGGCCTCGCCGCGCCGGGCGCTCGAGACGCACGCGGCGCCCTGAGGGGCGGCGGGGGCCTTCGAGCGCCCCTCGGTGCCGAGTCCAGGATCCACGACCGCTCCTCAAAACAGCGCACGCTGCTCGTACCTATCGCCCGGCGCGCCGGCCCGGCGCTCGCGCCGCGGCGCGGACGCGGCACGCTCGCGGTTGGGCCGGCGGCCCCTCCCGCGAAGCGCGAACGCGCCGCTCGGGCGCGCGAGGTCCTGGAGCCGCTTCCGCTCCGTCGGCGGCGCGTAGGCGCCCCGCCGGTAGAGCTGCTCGTAGCGCGGGACGAGGTCTGGCCGGTACGAGCGCAGCCAGTCGAAGAAGACGTCCCTCACCTCGCCGCGCAGGTGGAGCGCGATGCCGCCGACGCTCACCGCGCCCGCCTCGGCCGCGAGCTCGAGGATCTCCTCGACCCGCTCCGGCCTGTCGTTGATGCCGGGCATCAGCGGCGCGATCAGGATCCCGCACGGGATGCCCGCGCGGTTCAGCTCGCCGACCGCCTCGAGCCGCGCTCGCGGGTGCGGCGTGTGCGGCTCGCTGGCGCGCCAGGCCTTCTCGTCGATGGTCGGCACCGAGAGGCTCGCGCTGATCGGCGCCACCGCCGCCACCTCCTTCATGAGCGGCAGGTCGCGCAGGAGCAGAGGCGACTTCGTGAGCACCGAGCAGGGGTTGCGGAAGTCGCGGAATGCCTCCCAGATCCCCGGCATCAGCCTGTAGCGCCCCTCGACCCACTGGTAGGGGTCCGTGTTGGTGCCGAGCGCGACGTGCTCGCGTCTCCACGAGGGCCGCGCCAGCTCGGCCCGCAGCAGCTCCGGCACGTTGACCTTCACGACGATCTCGCGCTCGAAGTCGCGGCCCGGCCCGAAGTCGAGATACCTGTGCGTCGGGCGGGCGAAGCAGTAGGCGCAGGCGTGGGTGCACCCCCTGTACGGGTTGACGGTCCAACGGAACGGCATCCGGGACTGCGGCGGGACCCTGTTCAGCGCCGACTTCGCCCTGACCTCGTAGAAGCGGATGTCGAGCGCCTCGGGCGCGTCGAAGCGCCGGACCACGGCTGGCTCGCTGTAGCCCGGGAGGCGCTGCGCCTCCTCAGCGTCGACTCTCAGGTTGTCCCAGCGCACGAACGTATGTTCGCACACCCGCCGGACGGCGCCAAGGCGCCGAGGACCTCACTCCGAAGGGGGCAGTCTTCCCCATATGTCGTGGCGAACTGCGGTTTCGAGCGAAGGGGCGCCCGCTCAGCCCTCCTCGCCCAGCAGCGTCGCCACGAGTCGGCGCGGGCCGCCCGAGTCGCGGTGCTCGCAGAGGTAGATCCCCTGCCAGGTGCCGAGCGCGAAGCGCCCGTTCGACACTGGCAGGCTCAGCGAGCTCCCGAGCAGCGACGACTTCACGTGCGCCGGCATGTCGTCGTCCCCCTCGAGCGTGTGCGTCCAGTAGGGGGCGCCGTCCGGCACGGCCTGGTCGAACCAGGTGGCGAAGTCGCGCCGGACGTCGGGCGAGGCGTTCTCGCCGAGCGTCAGCGAGGCGGACGTGTGGAGGATGAACAGGTGCGCGATGCCCACGCGCAGGCGGGTGAGCTCCGGCAGCGCCTCCTCCACCTCGCGCGTGATGAGGTGGAACCCGCGGGGCATCGGCTGCAACCGAATCGTTCGCTGTGCCCACATGTCCCAGACGGTACGCCGCCGCGCGCTAGGAGAGCGGCGGGAGCGCGTCCGCCCACGGCCGCTCCGCCTCGATCTGCGCGGCCAGCGAGAGCAGCGTCGCCTCGTCGCGCGGCCGGCCCACGAGCTGCACGGCGAGCGGCAGCCCGTCGCGGTCGAAGCCGGCGGGCACCGAGGCTGCCGGCTGCCCGGTCACGTTCCACGGCGTCGTGAACGGGATCCAGCGGGCGACGCCGTCGAGCGTGGTCAGCGCGCCGCGACCCTCCCAGCGCCCGATCGGCGGGGCGGAGTAGGCGAGCGTCGGCGTGACGAGCACGTCGCAGTCGTCGAGCACGCGGTTGATGCGCGCGGCCACCTCGCGCTCCTTCCCGCGCGCCCAGCGAACCGCCGCCGGGGGCGTCAGGCGGCCCATGAGCGCGGCCTGGCGGGTGCGCCGCTCGAGCCGGTCGGGCATGTCCATCGCCCGGGCGTCCTCGTAGATGCCGCGCAGCCAGCGGGGCGCGAAGTGCGGCCGCAGCTCCGGGTAGTCGGGATCGCGCTCCACCACCTCGTGGCCGAGCGAGCGCAGCAAGGCGGCGGTGGAGTGGAGCGCGCCGACCCACTGCTCGTCGACCTTCGCGCGCAGGACCGGCTTCGCCGAGATCGCGATGCGCAGCCGGGGCGGCCGGCTGCGCGCCGCCTCCGCGAACGGGCGCTCCGGGGGCGGAGGCCCCTCCGGGTCGCCCGGCGCGGCGCCGGCGACGGCGTCGAGGAAGAGCGCGGCGTCGATGACGCTGCGCGCGATCGGGCCGATGACCGAGAGCCCGTGCCAGTGCTCGACCGGGTCTCCGAGGCTCACGCGCCCTCGCTGCGGCTTGAGCCCGAAGACGCCGCAGCAGGCGGAGGGGATCCTGATCGACCCGCCGCCGTCGGTGCCGAGCGCGAGCGGCGCGAGGCCGGCCGCGACGGCGGCGCCCGAGCCGCCGCTCGACCCGCCGGTCGTGCGGTCGGGCGCCCAGGGGTTGCGCGACGCGCCCCAGTTGATCGACTCGCAGATCGGCCAGATCGCGAGCTCGGGCATGTGCGTCTTGCCGATCAGGATCGCGCCCGCGGCGCGCAACCGCCGCACCGCCTCCGAGTCGGCGCCGGCCGGGACGCGCGCCGCCCCGCTCCCGTGCGCGGTGATCTCGCCCGCCACGTCCACGTTGTCCTTCAGCGCGACGGGGATGCCGAGCAGCGGGCGCTCGTCGCCGGCGCGCAGGCGCGCCTGCGCCTGCTCGGCCTCGGCCAGCGCGCGCTCTGCGAAGACGACGCGGAAGGCGTTGAGGCGCGGGTCGAGCCGCTCGATCCGCGAGAGGTGCGCCTCGACGAGCTCGCGGCACGAGACCTCGCCTGCGCGCAGCAGCTCGAGCTGCCGGGCCGCGCCCGCGAATGCCAGCTCACGCGCGTCCACGGCCGGCGAGCCTATTCGATCGCCGCCGCCGCGCGCACGGGGCGCGCCGCTGCGCGCACGGGGCGCGCCGCCGCGCGCATCCCCCTAGCGCGACGCGGTCGGCTTCTGCGCCTGGCGCGGGGGCGCGATCCGCACCGCGTTGCGCGCGAGGCCCACGAGCTCGAGGGCGCGGATCACGACCCAGCCGGGGTCGAGCTCCCGCCAGCGCAGGCGCTACGGAAGCGGCGCGTGCCGAAGAAGTGGCAGACCGAGCGGCCGACCCGGCCGTCGATGCCGGGACGCCAGCGCGGCGAGCCGCCCGCCCCTGGCCCCGTCGGCGCCGATGGCAAGCAGCGCAGAGACCATGCACCAAATTCCCGTGCAAACGCCGGACGAGTTCCTCCACTCGGGCCGCATTCGCGAGCTCACTCGTTCTCGCTGAACGGATGTCGCCCGGCGACGCCGGTTCGCAACGCGGTTCGGCGCGGCAAAGCCCGCGGTCGACCCCGCCAACTCCCGCCAACGCGCAACTGTCACAAAGTTGTTACAAAGTAGGGCGTCATGTACCCTCCAGTACGCCGGGAGCCGCCGTCATCGCCAGTCGCCGCCCCGCAGGCGGCCCGGCCGTCTCGCTCATCCATGCGCAGAGAAGACATTCGACGTGAACGACCGCTCGCCCAATGCCGCAGCCGGTGCGGGCATCCTGCTCGTCACGACGATCGTCGTCTGCGCGGCGATCGGCTACGGGCTCGGGGCGCTGGTCGGCGTGCCGGGCGTGCTCGCGGGAGTCGGTGGGTTTCTGGGGATCGTCGCCGGGTTCGCGCTTGTCTACTCACGCTTTAAGGACCTCTGACAGCGCCGCCGGCGGCTCGCTCGTGCTTCGCATCCTGCGCAACCTCGACCTGATCGTGCTGGCGCTCGCGCTCGCCGTGTTCGTCGCGGCCGGGCTCCCGCTCGCGGGCTGGGCGGCCGGCGCCGCGGTGTGGGTCGCTCAGCGCGCGGTCAAGGAGCTGATGGAGCGCAAGGCGCTCGCCTCGAGCGAGGCGCGCACGACCGTCGGGCTGGTCGCCGGCTCGATGATCCTCCGCGGCTGGCTCGTAGCGCTTACCATCTTCGGCGTCGGCCTGGCCGACAAGGACTCGGGGCTCGCCGCCGCCGTCCTCTTCCTGGCCGTCTTCACCGTCCAGTTCTCCACCAGCATCATCCTGCGTCCATTCGAGAAGAACGGGGGCACCTCCGCATGACCCTTCGCGCCCGCCTGGCAGCCTTCCTGGCGCCGCTCGCGCTCATCCTGGTCGCGCCCGCAAGCGCGCTCGCGATCACCATCAACGAGAACTTCAAGCCGCAGGACGAGTTCAAGCTCGACAAGTGGATCCCGATCCACGTCGGGCCGATCGACCTCAGCATCACCAAGGCGGTGCTCTACCTCTGGATCGCCGCCGCGCTCACGGTCTGGACGATGGTCTACGTCGCGAAGCGGATGCAGGATCGCCCGAACCGCGTCCAGACCGCCGTCGAGGCCGCGTACGACCTCACCTACAACCAGATGGTGCGCTCCAACATGAACGCGTCGATGGCCGCCAGGTGGTTCCCGGTGATCGGCGCGCTGTTCATGTTCATCTGGTTCTCGAACATGATCGGCTACCTGCCGCTGCCGACCAACAGCGAGCACCCCGTCCACATCGGCGGCCTCGAGATCCCGAGCTTCGCGCTCTACGCGGCCACCGCGAACATCTCGGTGCCGCTCGCGCTGACGCTGTTCGTGTGGATCGCCTACCACGTCGAGGGCATCCGCACCAAGGGCCTGGTCGACTACTTCAAGTCGTGGATCCCGGCGGGCGTCGAGGGCGCCGCTCGCATCCCGATCTTCGGCATCGAGGTGATCTCGCACTTCGTGCGCCTCATCTCGCTGTCCGTGCGACTCTTCGCCAACCTGCTGGCGGGCCACCTGCTGATCCTGTTCATGGCCGGCGGCCTCGGCATCCTGCTGGGCTTCGCCGCGCTGAACGTCGTCACCGTCCCGGTCGCGGTCGTGTTCTTCCTCTTCGAGGTCGGCCTGATCGCGAGCCTGCAGGCCTTCATCTTCGCCATCCTCGCGGCCATCTACCTCGGTGGCGCGACGTCGGAGGCGCACTAACCGAGAACCCAAGGAGGACCCTTTCGTGATTCTGCACACCCTCGTGACCATCGCCCAGGCGGCCGACCCGCAGGAGTACGGGCGCAAGGCCGGCAAGGCGATCGCGCTCGGCATCGGCGCGGGCCTGGGCACGATCGGCCCGGGCATCGGCGTGGGCTTCATCTTCGGCAAGGTGATCGAGTCGGTCACCCGCCAGCCCGAGATGCGCGATGAGATCACCTCGATCCAGTGGCTCGGCTTCGCCCTGACCGAGGCGATCGTGTTCTACGCCTTCATCTTCGGCCTGATCGCCTTCTTCCTCGGGTAGGGCGGATGCCAGTCGCGATCAACACGGTCGTAGCGGCCGAGGAGAGCAGCGGGAACTTCCTGGTCCAGCCCGGCGTCGGGCTGATGATCTGGACGCTCCTGACGTTCTTCGTCGCGCTCTACCTGCTGCGCCGCTACGCGTTCCCGCGGATCGCCGACGCGCTCGACCGGCGCCGGCGCGCGATCGAGGAGTCGATCGAGGCCGCGGAGCGCACCCGGCGCGAGGCCGACGAGCTGCTCGAGGAGTACCGCGCGCGCCTGCGCGAGGCCCGCGAGCAGGCTGAGGACATCGTGCACCGGGCGCGCCAGGCCTCCGAGCGGCTCGAGGAGGAGACGCGCGCCGAGGCCATGCGCACGCGCGAGGAGATGATGGAGCAGACCCGCCGCGACATCGAGGCCGAGACGCGGCGCGCGCTCGACGAGATCCGCAAGGAGGTCGCGAACCTCACGGTGCTCGCCACCGAGAAGATCGCGCGCAAGTCCCTCGACGAGGCGGACCAGCGCCGCCTGATCGACGAGGCGCTCCAGGAGCTCGACTTCGAGGCTCTCGCCGGCCACGTCGGCGGGCGCACGGGCGGCGCGAACGGAGGCGCCTCGTAGGCCATGGAGGAGATCGCCTCGGTCTACGCGCGCTCGCTCTTCGAGGTCGCGCAGGCGCACGGGAAGCTCGACACGATCCACGAGCAGCTCGCCCAGTTCGCCGACGCGCTCGAGCAGAGCCGCGAGCTGCAGATCTTCTTCTTCTCGCCGTACTTCTCGTCCGAGGAGAAGAGGGAGGGGATCGGCAGGGTCGTCGTCGACGGCGACGAGCACCTGGTGCGCTTCCTGGAGCTGCTCGCGGAGAAGCACCGGCTACCGTTCGTGGCGCGGATCAACCGCGCGCTCCACGAGCTGTGGGCCGAGGAGCAGCGGCTGCTCGACGTGGAGGTCACCTCCGCGATCCAGCTCGACGCGGCCACGGTCGAGGCGATCGGCCGCCGCATCGAGCAGCAGACGGGCAGGCGCATCCAGCTCTCGGCGAAGGTCGACGAGGGCGTCATCGGCGGGCTCGTGCTGAAGGTCGGGAACATGGTCCTCGACGCGAGCATCCGCAACCGACTCGAACGACTCAGGAAGCAAGTGGCGGCCGCCGCCTAGAAGGAGACTTACATCCGCAATGCAGATCAAGCCCGATGAGATAACCAGCATCCTCAAGGCCCGCATCGAGGGCCTCGACGAGGCCGAGGCGGATCTGTCCGAGGTCGGCACCGTCATCTCGATCGCCGACGGCATCGCCCGCATCCACGGACTCGACAACTGCATGTCGCTCGAGATGATCGAGCTGCCCCACGACGTGACCGGCCTCGCCCTCAACCTCGAGTCCGACAACGTCGGCGCCGTGCTCTTCGGCGAGTGGGAGAAGATCGAGGAGGGCGACACCGCGAAGCGCACCGGCCGCCTGCTCGAGGTCCCGGTCGGCGAGGGCCTGCTCGGCCGCATCGTCACGCCGCTCGGCCAGCCGCTCGACGGCAAGGGCGACATCCACACCGAGGCCACGCGCCCGGCGGAGTTCAAGGCCCCCGGCGTGGTCTCGCGCCAGCCGGTGACCGAGCCGATGCTGACCGGCCTCAAGGCGGTCGACTCGATGATCCCGATCGGCCGCGGCCAGCGCGAGCTGATCATCGGCGACCGCCAGACCGGCAAGACGGCGATCGCGGTCGACACGATCATCAACAACCGCGACAAGGACCTGATCTGCATCTACGTCGCGATCGGGCAGCGCATGTCGACGGTTGTGCAGGTCGCGCGGACGCTCGAGGAGCACAACGCGCTCGACAACACGATCATCGTGGCCGCCCCGGCCGACGAGGCGGCGCCGATCAAGTACATGGCGCCCTACGCCGGCTGCGCGATGGGCGAGCACTTCCTCTACAACGGCCGGCACGCGCTGGTCGTCTACGACGACCTCACCCAGCACGCGAAGGCCTACCGGCAGATGTCGCTGCTGCTGCGCCGCCCGCCGGGCCGCGAGGCCTACCCGGGCGACGTCTTCTACCTGCACTCGCGCCTGCTCGAGCGCGCTGTGAAGCTGAGCGACGAGCTCGGCGGCGGCTCGCTCACCGCGCTGCCGATCATCGAGACGCAGGCGGGCGACGTGTCGGCGTACATCCCGACGAACGTCATCTCGATCACCGACGGCCAGATCTACCTCGAGGCCGACCTGTTCCGCTCCGGCGTGCGCCCGGCCATCAACGTGGGCATCTCCGTCTCCCGCGTGGGCGGCAACGCGCAGACCAAGCCGATGAAGCGCGTCGCCGGCCGCCTGCGGCTCGAGCTCTCGCAGTACCGCGAGCTCGAGGCGTTCGCGCAGTTCGGCTCGGACCTCGACCCCGACACGCAGGCCACGCTGGCCCGCGGCGCGCGGCTGGTCGCGACCCTCAACCAGGGCGAGCGCGAGCCGTGGAAGGTCGAGGACCAGGTGGCGGCGATCTACTCCGGCACGGGCGGCTGGCTCGACCGGATCAAGACCGAGCGCGTGGGCGAGTTCCACGAGTTCCTGATCTCGCGCCTGCACGCCGAGCAGGACGAGCTGATGCGCAAGATCGCCGAGGGCGAGTGGGACGACGCGATCCAGGAGCAGCTCGGCAAGGCGATCGCGGAGGCGCTCGACGACTTCGGGCCCGACTTCGACGAGGAGGGCAACCCGCTCGAGGAGGGCGAGTCCGACCGCATCCGCTCCGAGGAGGAGCGCCGGCGCCCGGGCCGCGTGCAGGCCGGGGAGGGCGCCGCCGAGGCGGCCGAGCCCAAGGAGGAGGAGGCGGGCGCCGCGGCCTAGGCCGAGGCGCACCGCTAGCCGCCTATGGCGAGCCAGAAGGAGATCAAGAGCCGGATCGGCTCGATCAAGAACATCCAGAAGATCACCCGGGCGATGGAGATGGTCTCGGCGGGGCGGGGGGGCCCCGCCCCCCCCCCCAACCC
>JADGHQ010000002.1 GCA_019683805.1 Thermoleophilaceae bacterium | reverse complement strand
GCCGCCCCCGTTGCCGTTGCCGCCCCCGCAGCCAGCCGCCGCGAGCGCGAGCGCTGCGGCCGCGAGCGCCGCTGTCCACTTGGTCATCTCACTATCCCTCCGTCTGCTCGCCGTCCCCTGAAGAGACTACGGATCCGCAGGGTCTCGCTGCATCAGCAGCTCGAGCAGCGCCTTCTGGGCGTGGAGGCGGTTCTCGGCCTGGTCGAACACCGCCGAGCGCGGCCCGTACAGGACGGACTCGGTGATCTCCTCGCCCGGATGCGCCGGCAGGCAGTGGAGCGCGATCGCGTCGCCGCGCGCCGCCTCCATCAGCCGCTCGTCGAGCCGGTAGGGCTCGAGCAGCGCGCGCCGGCGCTCGCTGTCGGTGTCGCCCATCGACACCCAGACGTCGGTGTAGAGGGCGTGTGCGCCCGCGGCCGCTGCGGCCGGGTCGTGGGTGACGGTGACGGAGCCGCCGTCCGCGGCGACCGACTCGGCGAGCCGGGCGACGGCGGGATCCGGCGCGAGCTCGGGAGGCGCGGCCACGACCACCTCGAGGCCGGCCAGCGCCCCGAGCACCATCAGCGAGTGCGCGACGTTGTTGCCGTCCCCCACGTACGCGAGCCTGAGGCCGCGCAGGGCGCCGAAGCGCTCGCGCAGCGTGAGCAGGTCGGCGAGCGCCTGGCAGGGGTGATGCTCGTCGGTGAGCATGTTCACGACCGGCACTTCCGCGTGCGCCGCGAGCTCCTCGACGATCGCCTGCGGGCCGGTGCGGATCGCGATCGCGTGGACGAAGCGCGACAGCACGCGCGCCGTGTCGGCCGGCGACTCGCCGCGGGAGAGCTGCATCTCGCCCTCGCGCAGCACTAGCGGCCGACCGCCGAGCTCGAACACCCCGACCTCGAACGAGACGCGCGTGCGCGTGGACGGCTTCTGGAAGATCAGCGCCACGCTGCTGCCCGCGAGCGCGCGCGACGCCAGCCGGTCGCGCTTGAGCTCGGAGGCCCGCTCGAGCAGGGCCGAAAGCTCGTCGTGCGTAAGCTCGTGACCTGTGAGGAAGTGGCGCGGCACCCCGGCATCGTAATTCGCGCGCTCACCTGGAACCTCTTCCACGGGCGCGACGCGCCGCCCGACGGGGCGCTGTTCACCCTGCGCTCGCGGCTGCTCGGCACGAGCGAGCGCAACGCGACGCACGTGCAGGTCAACCGCCCGCTGCGGCGCGAGTTCGAGCGCGTGCTCGCGCGGCTCGACTGGGACCTGGCCCTGCTGCAGGAGGCGCCGCCCGGCTGGCTGCGCCCGCTCTGCGCCGCGGCGGCGGCGAGCGGCGCCTCGGCGCTCACCTCCCGCAACGTCGGGCACCTCGGGAGGACGCTGCTCGCGCAGCTCAACCCGGACCTGATCGCGTCGGGCGAGGGCGGCTCGAACATGCTGCTCGCCCGGCCGCCCTGGCGACTCGCCGAGACGCGCCGGCGCACGCTGTCCCTGCGCCCCGAGCGCAGGCGGATGCTGTGGGCGCGGCTCGAGCGGCCCGACGCCGCGCTCTGCGCTGCCGTCCTGCACGCGACGGCGCACGACCCCCGCGCCGCCGAGCGCGACGTGCGGCTCGCGGCGGAGACGGCGGTCGAGTGGTCGGGCGACGACCCGCTCGTGCTCGGCGGCGACCTGAACCTGCGCCCGCGCGAGACCACGGTGTTCGAGCTGCTCCGCGACGAGCTCGGGCTCGCGCAGCCGACCTCCCGCGGGGCGATCGACCACCTGCTCGCGCGCGGGCTCGAGATCAGCGAGCCGCCGCGCGCGCTGCCGCCGGAGGCGCGCGAGCTGCCGGTGGGCGGCGGGCGCGCGCTGCGCCTCTCCGACCACGCCCCGGTCACCGCCCGCTTCCGCATGGTCGGGCGGCGGGCGCCCGACGGCTAGCCCACGAGCTCGGCGAGCAGCGGCTCGAAGTCGAGCTGCGAGCCGGTGAGGTCGGCGAGCAGCTCGTCGGCGTCGCGGCGCTGGCCCTCGCGCCACAGCGCGCGCAGCAGGGCGCCGGCCTCGCGCTGCGCGTACCAGCGCTCGCCGAAGCGCTCGCGCAGGTGCCGGCGCAGGTGGGTCTCGAGCGCCCAGGCGCGCAGGTAGCGCGCGGCGTAGAACCAGGGGTCCACGTCCGCGAGCCAGGTCTCGCGCGGCCACTCCACGCGCACCGCCCGCGCGAGCCGGCGCGCGTACTCGTCGCGCAGGCGGTCGAGCGGCCCCGCGGCCGAGCTCAGCTCGAGCTCGTAGCCGAGCTTCGCGCAGTAGCGCCGCAGGAACACGAGCTTGCTCGCGCGCGAGTGCGCGACGAGCTCGGAGGGGTCCTCCACGCCGAGCCGCTCGCCCAGCCAGTGCGGATCGGAGGTGAGGTGCTGGAAGAGGAAGGCGAACGACTCGGTGACCGAGTTGTCGCCCAGGTAGCGCTGCTCGAAGGGCAGCGAGCCGTCCACGTGGGCGTAGTGCTGGGCGTGGCCGGACTCGTGGAAGAGCGCCTCGTAGTCCTCGCGGCCGCCGTGCGGCGAGATCACGAGGTAGACCTCGTCCGGCACGCGCACCGGCGAGCAGAACGCGCGCGGGCTCTTCTGCGGGCGCTCCTCCACGTCGAGCCTGACGCCGCGCCCGTTCACGCCGAGCGCGTCGATCGTCTCCCTGTAGGCGTCGAGCAGGCGCTCCGCCGGGTAGTGGCGGTCGAGCCCGGGCGCGCGGAAGAGCGCCGGCAGGTCGGAGCGGCGCAGCCGGTCGAGGCCGAAGCCGAGCTCGCTCTCGACGCGCGGGGCGACCACGCGCTCGTAGGCGCCGTCCGTGTCCGCGAGGAACGCCTCGGAGCGGGCGCAGAGCGCGCGCAGGTCGATGTCCGATAGCTCCTCGCACAGGGCGAGCACGCTCTCCCAGCCCAGCTCCCGCACGAGCGCCCGGGTGCGCTCGAAAACCTCGCGCAGCAGCGGGTCGAGCTCGCGCGCGGTCAGCTCGTTGCGCGCCGCCTCGATCGCGGCGCGCCGGTCGGGGTCCGGCTCGTTTGCCTGCGCCACGGGCGCCTGCCGGAACGGCAACGTGCGCCCGTCCACGGTCACTTCGAGCGACGCCTCGCGCCGCGCGAGCTCCGCGGCGAGCTCCTCGGTCTCGCGCCCGATGTGGCCCTGCACCGCGAACTCGAGCAGCTCGCGGCTGCCGGCGGCCCGCAGCGCCTCGACCGCGCGCGCCGACACGAGCTCGGCGTGGCGCTCGTAGATCGGCTCGATCTCGAGCTCCTGGCGCTGGCCGGAGAAGTGCAGGTAGTACTCGCGATCGAGTGCGGAGACGAACGCCTCCGCCTCCTGCCGGTAGGCGTCCAGGTCCACGGGCTGCCAGCATAGAGCGCGTGACCGGGGAGCAGGGGACAGCGGTCCGGCCGCGTCCGGGCGACGAGCTCGAGCTTCGCATCGAGTCGCTCGCGCACGGCGGGAGCGGCGTGGCGCGCGCGAACGGCTACGTCGTCTTCGTGAAGGGCGCGGTGCCCGGCGACCGGGTGCGGGCGCGCGTCGAGAAGCGCAAGCGCGCCTACGCGGAGGCGCGCGCGCTCGAGCTCCTCGAGCCCTCGCCCGAGCGCGTCCCCGAGCGCGCGCCCCATCCGGGCGCGCCGTGGCAGGTGCTTCCCTACGCGCGCCAGCTCGCCGAGAAGCAGGCGCAGGTCGCGGACGCGCTCGAGCGCCTCGGCGGCTTCGAGTCGCCCCCGGTCGAGGAGATCGTGCCGGCCGTCGACCCCTGGCGCTACCGCAACAAGATGGAGTACTCCTTCGGGGAGGACGGGGACGGGCGGCTCGTGCTCGGCTTCCACCGCCCGGGCCGCTGGGACGAGATCGACGACGTCGAGGAGGACGTGCTCGCCTCGCCCGCGATCGACGCGCTGCGCGAGCGCGTGAAGAGCTGGTGCCGCGCGCAGGGTCTCTCCGCCTACGACCGCCGCGACGGCACCGGCTTCCTGCGCAATTTGGTGGTGCGCGAGGGGCGGCGCACCGGCGAGCTGCAGGCGCGGCTCGTCACGGGCCCCGGCGAGTTCCTCGCGCTCGAGCTCGCCGCGGCCCTCGAGGGAGTCGACAGCGTGCTCTGGACGCGCGCGGAGGGCGTCGCCGAGACGACCCGCGACGGCGAGACGGAGGTGCTGCGCGGCAAGGACTCGATCGAGGACGCGGTCTGCGGGCTGCGCTTCCGCATCTCCCCGCAGGCGTTCTTCCAGACGAACACCGAGATGGCCGAGAGGCTCTACGGAGCGGCGATCGAGCTCGCGCGCCTCTCGGGCCGCGAGCGCGTGTTCGACCTCTTCTGCGGGATCGGGACGATCGCGCTCGCGATGGCGGGCGAGGCGCGCGAGGTCCACGGCATCGAGATCGTCGAGCAGGCCGTCCGCGACGCCGAGGCCAGCGCGCGGCTGAACGGGGTGGACAACGTCTCCTTCGACGCGGGCGACGTGCGCACGAGGCTGCGCGAGCTGGTGGAGCGCGCCGGCCCGCCGGACGTGCTCGTCGTCGATCCGCCGCGTGCCGGGCTCTCCTCGAAGGTGGCGCGCCGGCTGCTCGAGGCGGGCCCAAGCCGGATCGTCTACGTGTCTTGCAACCCCACGACGCTCGCCCCGAATGCGCGCCAGATCGTCGACTCGGGCTATGCGCTCGAGACGGTGCGGCCCGTCGACATGTTCCCGCAGACACCGCACATCGAGTGCGTGGCTGCGTTCTCCCGCGCTTAAACGAGCGCCGGCCGGCGTCGATATCCATGGGCGTGGTAGCGCCCTTCCAGTTCGCCCGCGTGGACGACGTGTCCGAGCTCCGCTTCCGGGCGGGCACGATCAAGATCGGCACGCGGATGACCCTCGTCGTGTGCGGCGGCGGGCTCGTGTACGCGCTCGCCACCTCGGAGCGGCCGAATCGGGTGGTGATCGGGGCTCTCATCGCTCTCGCCCTGGCGAGCGTCGTGACGATCCGCCTGGTGGAAGCCGAAGCGATCGTCCGGAGCCGCTGGCGCGAGGCGTTCTTCCTGGCCTGGTCGCTGGTGGACGTCGCGATCATCGGGGTGCTGCAGGCGTGCGACGGCGGCGCCCGCAGCCCGGCGGCCTTTCTCTACGTGCTGCCGACGGCGTTCGCCGCGCTCTCCTATCCGATGCCGGCGGTGGTCGTCATCTCCCTCGCGAACGTGGCGACATACACCGCGGTGAGCGTGCTGGTCGACCCGCCGGGCGCCGCCTACATCCTGTTCGTGGCGGCGACGCTCGCCTGCGCCGCCGGGCTCTGCGTGGCCCAGGCGCGGCACGCCGCCCGCCAGCGCGCCGAGCTCGCGCGCGCCTCGCGGACCGACCCGCTCACCGACGCGCTCAATCGCCGCGGCTTCGAGGAGCGGCTCGACGCGGAGCTCGGCGAGGCGCGCCGTGGGGGCACGGCGCTCGGGCTGCTCGTGCTCGACCTCGACGACTTCAAGCGCGTGAACGACACGCACGGACACGCAGCCAGGGACGAGCTGCTCTGCTGGGTGGCGGGGACGGTGCGCGCCGCGCTCCGCCCCGTGGACGCGCTCGGGCGCCTGGGCGGCGACGAGTTCGCGGTCGTCCTGCCGCGCGCCTCCCGCAGCGACGCGCTCGAGGTGGCCGAGCGCGTGAGGGGCCTGCTCGCCCGCCGGGTGCGCGCGACCGTGGGCGTCGCCGCTTTCCCGGCCGACGGGTCGGACCGCGAGGATCTGCACAGGCACGCCGACGCGGAGCTGTACCGCGAGAAGCGCGCCTCGGGCGTACCGGCGCGGGGCTAGCGCCGATCGGAAAGCGCATCTCGCCTGCAGGGCCGGCGCCGCGGCCCGGCCGGCCGGCTACTCCTCGAGGGCCTCCGCGTCGTCCTCGAGCGGGACCTCTTCCTGCGCGTGCACCGTGCAGAGGTAGGGCCCGCCCGACTCGAGCGAGTCCTCGATCTCCTTGGCGGTGAGCTTGGCCCCGCACTCCGCGCAGGTGCGCTCGATGACGGGATCGACGCCGCTTTGCTCTTCGAGGCCCATGGGGCGAGTGTACGCATCCGCCCGGTCGGGCGCGACGCGGCCCCCGTCACGTCCGCCCGGCGACCGCGTGCGCGCGCCCCGTCAGGTCCGCGCCGCGACCTTCGGCTCCGCGCAGGTGACGTGCGTAACCGGCAGCCCCGTGACCCGCGCGATCCGGTGCGGGAGGTCGATCCGCAGCCACTTCGAGAGGTGGGTCGGGAGCGTCGAGACGATCGCCTCGTCGTAGCGGGTGAAGTTGACCTCGTCCTCCACCGCCGCGACCGGGTCCGGGTCGCCGGTCTTGCCCTCGACCGTCAGCCCGGCGGCGCGCATGCGGTCGACCGCCGCCTGCACGTGCTCCTGCGCCTCGCGTCCTCCCGAGTGCATGTCCGCAGCCCACGCCACGCCGTGGGGAGTCGCGGGCACGAGCAGCGTGAACTCGCACGGACCGCGCGCGGCCCGCTCCTGGCACGCCTTGACCAGCTCGGGCGCCTCCGCCGTGCGGTTGGCGACCACGAGCACCTTGGCGGTGTCTGCCATCGCGACCCTCCTGACTCGAGCAGTGCCTGCCCAGAAGGTACGCCTCGGCGGCGCGCCGGTCTAGTACGGAGGCAGGTCCGCGTACCACTCGCCGAGCGCCCTGAAGGCGCGCCAGAACGAGCGCTTGGCGGTCTCCTCGTCGAGCGCCTCGTCGATGTTCGGCACGTAGAGGAAGTCGATGGTGGGCGTGAGGCGCTGGACCTCGCCCGGGCGCGCCTCGACCGGGCGCGAGAGCGGGACGCGCAGCTCGTTCAGCTCCTCGAGCGCGTCCTCGCCCATCGCGACGACGATCCGCGGCTGGACGATCGCGAGCTCGTCGAGCACCCGCGCCCGGCACTCGGGCGCCGACAGCTCGGTGTCCGGGACCGGACACTTGACGAACACCGTGCCGTAGACCGCGAGCGGGTCGATCGCGAGCCGCTTGAAGCTCTTCATCAGCGCGCTCCCCGACCGTCCGTAGAAGGCGACGCCCTCCTCGATCTCCGATGGCATCGGGGCGTACTTGAGCAGGAACACGTCCGCCTGCGGGTGACCGGAGCCGAGCACCGGCATCAGGTTCCCGCGCGGGCAGTGTGGGCAGGCCTGGAGCTCGCGGGTGAGCTGGTTGAGCTCGCGGATCGCTCGCTCGAGGTACTTCTCGCGGATCTCGTCGTCGGTAGCGGGCACCTGCCCACCGGAATTGGACGGAGCCGCTCCGGCTCCTCTCCCGTGCAGCGGTTGTTGCCGGCCGCCCGTCGTCAGCCCCCCGTGCCGGCCGTGCGGCGCGCCGCGCGCCTGCGCGCGTGCGCCGGGCTCGCCTTCGTCTGCAGGAACTTGAGCGCCTGGACGTAGACGAGGCTCTGCCGCTTGCGCACGATGTCGGCGTCCCGCAGCGACTCGAGGAACTCCTCCGGCCCCTCGAAGTCCCGCATCCGGATCTTCACCGAGCCGAGGCCCTGCACGACGTGGCTGTCCGAGCCCGCGCCCGCCGGGATCCGGTACTTGGCCGCGAAGCGCGCCGCCTCCTCGTTGAAGGCCGAGAACGCCACCCGCGGGTTGAAGACCTCGATCGCGTCGATGTCCTCGACCACCTCGAGCAGGTACTCGTAGTCGGGGACGGCGTGCATGCGGTCGAACGGGTGCGGCACGTACACGAGCCCGCCCTGGCGCCGGATCTCGGCGATCGTCTCCTGGAGCGTCATCCCGCGGGGGATCTTCTCCTCGATGAAGAGGCCGATCACCTCGCCCTGGTCGGCCGTCTTCACCTCCTCGCCGACGATCACCTTGACGCGGCCGTTGGCGCGCTCGCGCGCCTCGAGCGCGCCCGACACCTCGTTGTGATCGGTCACCGCGATCGCGTCGAGTCCCCGACGGGCCGCGGTCTCGATCAGCGTCTCGACGCGCGTCGCGCAGTCGTGCGAGTGGTCGGTGTGCATGTGGAGGTCGACATGGATGAAGCCGCGACGCGCGAGCCGCCTGCGGATCTCCGGCCTGCCCTCGGCGGAGTGCCGCCGCGCGGCCACCTCCCGGTAGAGGCGCTCGATGCCGTCGGCGGTGCGCGCCCACGTCAGCTCCGCGCGGCGGGCGCGCGCGGCGTCCCGCAGCCCGCGGCGCAGGCGCTCGTCGCGGATCAGCCGCTCGAGCTGGGAGGCGAGCATCGCCGCGTCGCGGGGCTCGAACAGCAGGCCGAGCTCGCCGTCCGAGAGCGCGTCCTCGTACACGCGGACCCGCGAGACGACCGGCACCGCCCCTCCGGCGAGCGCACCCAGCACGAGCTGCGGCGCCGCCCCGCTGCCGGCCGAGGCGGCGACGAGCACGTCGGCGGCGGCGAGGTGCTGGGCCTCCGACCCGTCGGCGCTCGAGCGGAAGCGCACGCGCTCGCGGAGCGCGCGCCCCAGCGGCGCCGAGGGCTCGAAGTAGGGCTGGCGGGACCAGACGGTCGCCCGCCACGGCAGGTCGGCCGGCAGCCTGCGCAGAGCGCGCAGGAAGAGGCGCAGCGCGCTGCGCTCCTCCTCCATCGCGAAGAGGATCTCGACCGCGCCGCCGCTCTCTCCGTCGCGCTCGACGACGTCGGCGCCCGGCGGCACGAGCCGGTAGTCGCCGGGGAAGTGGCGCGACACGAGCTCGCGCGTCGCTGCGAAGCTCGCCGTGCGCCCGTCGAGGCGGCCGAACAGCAGCGCCACGATCCGGCGCGCGACCTGCGTCGAGATCACGCGCTCGGTGGCCGCGTGGAAGGTGCCGATGTTGAGCGAGCGCGAGTGGCGCAGCGCCGTGGACGAGGCGCTCGGCGCGAACGGCTCGTGCACGTGCACGAAGTCGAACGCGGCCGACTCGAGCAGCTGCTGGATCGTGCGCGACACGTCCACGGGCAGCGACACCGCCGCGGCGCGACGCGCCGGGGGGAACGGGATGCTCTGCCCGACGGCCACCACCTGCGCGCAGCCGTCGGCGGCGAACACCGCGTCGGGGTCGTCCGCGAGCCCGCGCACGAGCCGGCGGGAGTCGCGGATCAGGCCGCGCGAGTCCGACGGGGCGACGACCACGACGCGGTGCCCGCGCCCGCACAGCTCGTCCGAGACGCGCTCCACGAAGCGGTTCACCTCGTGGTGCTGCTCCCAGGCGTAGGGCGTGACCTGGGCGATCGCGAACCGCTCGTCGGGCACGAGCAGAGATTAGAGGGGCGCCCCTGCGGGGCGCCCCTTCGCAAGGCGGGCCGAAGCCGCGCTCTAGGCCTGGGTCTTGGCCTTGACCGTCGGCTTGCCCGGGAGCTTCGGCGCGCCGCCGTACTCCTGGATGAAGCGCTCGGTGTTCTCGCGCGCGACCGGGTCGGGCACCTGCACGGGCGGCGACTTCATCAGGTAGGAGCTCGGGCCCTCGAGCGGGCCGCCGACGCCGTGGTTGAGCGCGAGCTTGCAGCAGCGCACCGCGTCGATCACGATGCCCGCCGAGTTCGGCGAGTCCCACACCTCGAGCTTGAGCTCGACGTTCAGCGGCACGTCGCCGAACGCCTGGCCCTCGACGCGGATGTGGGCCCACTTGCGGTCGGTCAGCCACGGCACGTAGTCCGACGGCCCAATGTAGACGTCGTCGGCCGGCAGCTCGTGGTCCATGATCGAGGTGACCGCGTTGGTCTTCGAGATCTTCTTGAACTCCAGCCGCTCGCGCTCGAGCATGTTGTAGAAGTCCATGTTCCCGCCGACGTTGAGCTGCGACGTCCGCATCATCTTCACGCCGCGGTCGGCGAACAGGCGGGCGAGCTGGCGGTGGACGATCGTCGCGCCCACCTGCGACTTGATGTCGTCGCCGACGATCGGCAGCCCGGCCTTGCGGAAGCGGTTCGCCCAGTACTCCTCCTTGGCGATGAAGACCGGGATGCAGTTCACGAAGCCGCAGCCGGCCTCGAGCACCTGCTCGACGTACCACTTCGTCGCCTGCTCGGAGCCGACAGGCAGGTAGGACACGACCACGTCCGTCTTGGTGTCCTTGAGCACCTGGACGATGTCGACCGTCGGGCCGGGGGCCTTCGTGATTTTCTGGCTCAGGTACTTGCCGAGCCCGTCGTGCGTCATGCCGCGCTGGACCGGTACGCCGAGCTTCGGCACGTCCGCGAACTTGATCGTGTTGTTCTGGCCGGACCAGATCGCCTCTGAGAGGTCCTTGCCGACCTTGTCGGCGTCGATGTCGAAGGCCGCGGTGAACTCGATGTCACGCACGTGATAGCCGCCGAGCTCGACGTGCATCAGGCCCGGGACCTGCTCCTGGGGGTTCGCCTCTCGGTAGTACTGCACTCCTTGCACGAACGCCGACGCGCAGTTCCCCACGCCGACGATCGCGACTCGCACCTTCTCGGTCTGGTAACGCGAGGAGCCGTTCGTGAATCCTTGTTCGCTCAAGTACAGCCTCCTGGTTCAGGGCCGCCTTTCGCGCAGGCGGCGGCAATCTCTACTCCGCGCCTCGGGCTCCGTTACGTCATGGCGGCCCGGTTCAGCTCCCGTCGCACGTGGAGAACGCGCTGGAGCACAGTGATCGTCGTGACGACCGCCATGACGTAGATCGCCGGCGCGAGCAGGGAGAAGTCTCCCAGGCTTGCGCCCTTGGCGAAGAGCAACCCCGTCGAGAGGATCACGACGCGGGTCGCGCGGTTGGCAAAGCCTACCTTGCATTCGACGCCCAGTGCCTCCGCCCGCGCGCGGGCGTAGCTGACCATGAGCGACGCGCCGATCGTCCACGCCGTCGCGGCGGCCGCGAAGTCCTGGCCGCGCGAGGCGAAATAGGCGGCCACGGTCGTGAGCACGATGCCCTCCTCGGCCCGGTCGAGGGTCGAGTCGAGGAAGGCGCCGAAGGGCGTGCCCTTGCCGGACATGCGCGAGTAGCGCCCGTCGAGCGTGTCCATGATCGACCCGACGATGAACGTGATCCCGGCGAGGAGCCAGTAGCGCTGGGTCACGAGCACGGCGGCCGCCACGTTCAGCACGAGGCCCGTGAGCGAGATCGCGTTCGGGGTGAGGCGCGACTCGATCAGCCGATCGCGCGCGAGCGTGCGCACCTCGGCGACGGTGAGCGGCTCGCTGCCGTTGCGGCGGCGAGCGCCGGTCGCCCGCCGCGCGTGCCGCGGGCGCGTCGTCCTGTGGGGATCCATGCTCACGAGTGGGCCTCTGCCGTGACCGGCTTGCGCCTGAAGCTCCACGCCTCTGGCCGTATGCGGGCTAGCGCGAGGTGCGCGGTGACCGCCGAGACCGCTGCGACCAGGCCGCCCACGGCGGCATCGAACCAGAAGTGGTTCGCGGTCGAGATCACGACGAAGGTGATGATGAGCGGGTAGAGCGCCCAGAGCGCCTTGAGCACCCGCGAGCGCACCAGCACGGCGCACGGGATGCCCACCATTAGGGCGAAGGCGACGTGCATGCTCGGCACCGCGGCGAAGGGGTTGTAGAGGACGGTGGCGCTGCTCGCGGCCGCGTCGCCCACGAAGTCCGAGACGGTGTCCTCGAAGCCCCACTCCGGCATGAAGCGCGGCGGCGCGGTGGGGAAGACGATGTAGCCGACGAGCGCGAGCCCCATCGCGATCGCGAACATGTTCCGCACGTAATAGAAGGAGCGGTTGCGCGCCAGGTAGAGCCACACGATGAAGGTCGTCGTGACGACGAACTGCGAGTTCACGTACATGAAGTTCGCGACCTTGATCAGCCACCCCGTGCGCTGCGCCCAGTCCTGGACGGCGGGCTCGAAGAACAGGTGCAGGGCGCGCTCGATCGAGATCACCTCGCGCGCGTGCGCGAACGCCGTCACCACCTGGCCGTCGACGAAGCCGCGCACCAGCCGGTACGCGTAGTAAGCGATGCCGAACACGAGCAGCTGGCGGAGCGCGTCGCCCCAGCCGTTGGGCAGCCAGTGTCGGCTCCACCTCAGAGCTCGGGCCATTGGGCCAGCTTATCCGGCGTCAGCGGTGGCTGTCAGGATGGCTGGCCGCACCCTCGCCGATCGGCTCAGCGGCCGCGGCAGGTCGCAGCGGGCGCCGCGGGAGAAGATCCGCGTGAGCGCGAAACGCACGTCGAGGCGCACGTGCCCGACCTTGTCGGCGCGGACGCGCGTCCACTGGCCGGCGGGCTCGACGCACGCGCCGCGGGCCTCCCAGTAGGGCGTCCAGCGCACGCGCAGGAGCGCCGAGCCGGGCCGGATGACGCGCAGGTCGACGTGCGCCGGGCCCACGTCCAGCGCCTCGAGCCGCGCCGGCTTGCCGCGGCGCACCGGGTCGGGGATCACGAACGGGTGCGGGCGCGTGAACTCGTACACGCGCCAGTGCGCGTTGCGCCAGCGCAGCCTCAGGTAGGGCAGCCCGCGGTCGATCAGCGCCCGCTCGCGGATCGAGCTGTAGTCGAGCGGCGCGTCGGGCACCGCCACGTAGCGGACCGCCTGCTGCCGCAGCCAGCTCGCGTAGCTCTCGGGCGTGAGCGCGCCCCTCTTGTAGAAGATCTCGTTGCGGCCGACGTCCACCTGGCGCTCCCACCCGCGCGCCAGCGGGAAGCGGCGGGCCACGTCCGCGGCCTCGAAGTGGCCCTCGGTGAACACCACCTCCACGCGCGCGGGCGGCTCGTCGCGGTGGCGGTCGAGGAAGCGCAGCAGCGGCGCGTAGTATGCCTGGTTGCGCGAGTGGTCGCCCACCGATTCGCTCACCGCGCGCACCGCCGGGGACCACTGCCAGTAGGCGAGCGGCAGCAGCAGCGCGGTGACGGCGACGGCGGCGGCGCGCCGCGAGCGGCCGGGCGGCGCGCCCGCCAGCACGCAGGCGGCGAGCGGTCCCGCGAAGAGCGCGCCGAGCCGCGAGGTGTTGCTGCCCATCGGCGTCGCGATCGCGAACGCCGCGGTCTCGGCGATCAGGTAGAGCATCGCGGCGATCCGCAGCGTCGACTCGCGCTTGGGGGCGAGCACGAGGAACCCGAGCGCGGCGAGCGGCGCCGGCAGGAACGCGCTCCACACGAACGGTTGGTGGCCGCCCTCGGGGAAGGCGGTCGCGAGCGCGAGCGGGGGCAGCAGCGACGCCGCGGCGAGCGCGAGCCCGTTGCGCCAGGCGTCGCTGCGCTCCGCCCTCCCGGACAGCGCGAGCGCCGCGCCCACGAGTCCCAGGAAGGCGCCCGCGACGGGGCTTGCGAGCGGCGTCAGCACGGCGAGCGTGAGCGCCAGCCGCCTGCGCTCGCGCTGGAGCGCGAGCAGCGCCGCGAGCCCGATCGCCACGCCGAGCGCGAACGGCAGCCTGCCGGTCAGCAGCAGGGTCAGGATCGCCACGCCGAACCAGAGCGAGCCGAAGCGCGCGTGCTCGCCGAAGTGCCGGTGGGCGAGCGCCTCGAAGGCCGCCGCCGCGCCCACGGCCGAGAGCGCTCCCACCGCGAAGGGGCCGAGCAGCCACGCGAGCGGCGGGAAGAGCACGCTGTAGGCGGGCGTGTGGTGGCCTCCGTACCACTGGTCGTTCCAGATCGAGAACGGGTGCGCGCCGAAGAAGTCGCCGCGGAAGACGTGCGCGGCCATGTCGCCGAGCGGCGGGCGCACGATGACGTAGGCGAGCGCGCCGACGGCGGCCACGAGCACGGGCACGAGCCTCGCGCGATCGCGCGCCTGGCGCCTCTCGAGCGCGACGTCCGCGGCCCCGCCCGCATCGCTGGACGAGAGTGGCGGCATCGGTTTGGAAGAGTAGACCGAAGCGGTCACTTGAGGAGGAAGCGCGCGATCGTGTCGAGCGTCTCGGGCCGGTCGAGCCAGGGCCAGTGGCTCGCGCCCTCGACGAGCTCGAGCCGTGCCTCGCCGCCCAGCCTCTGCGCGTAGCCGCGCGCGTGCTCGCTCGGGATGTAGGGATCCTCGACGCCCCAGAGCACGAGCGCCGGGCAGCGGAGCTCGCCGAGCCGCTCGCCGGCGCGCGCGAGCGCATCCACGGGCGCCGAGCGGTAGAGCTTCAGGATCGCGCGCTGGGTGCCGTGGTCGAAGCGCTCCCAGATGCGGTCGACGAACTCGTCGGGCGCCGGCCCCGGAGCAACCGTGGCCTCGCGCGTGAGCTGCTTCAGGCCCCAGCGGGTGGAGAAGCCCATGAAGAGCTCGCCCGCGAGCGGCGTGCGCCAGATGCGCGCGAGCCGGTGCCAGCGGTAGCCGGGGAGCAGGGGCACGGCGTTGACGATCGCGAGCCGCTCGACGCGCTCGGGGGAGCGCATCGCGAGGCCGAGCGCGGCCGCCCCCCAGTCGTGCACCACGAGCGAGTAGCGGTCGACCCCTTCGTGGGCGAGCAGCGCCTCGAGCCAGTCGCTGTAGCCCTCGATCGAGTAGGGGAACTCGGCCGGCTTGCCCGAGCGGCCGAAGCCGGGCAGGTCGGGCGCGATGCCGCCGGTGCGCGGCAGGATCTCGACCCAGTCGTCCGAGCTCGTCGGGTTGCCGTGCACGTACAGCACGGGGGCGCGCCCCGCGGGCGGCGGCGCGCAGCGGTAGAACGCCTCGACCCCGGCGACGAGCGCGCGACGCTCCTCCACGGCGCGCATCCTAAGCTCCCGCCCGCCTTGTCGGGAAGAGACCGGAGCCGGTGGAAGCGCCCGGATCGCCGTCGAATGCGCGCGATCCGCGACCGCCTGCGCGCGGCCTACGGCCGCCCCGAGCCGCGCCCGCACCGCGCGCCGGTCGACGAGCTGATCCTCACGGTGCTCTCGCAGAACACGAACGACCGCAACCGCGACGTCGCCTACGCGCGCCTGCGCGAGCGCTTCCCGCGCCGGGACGGCTCGCCACGGCCTGACTGGAGCGCGGTCCGAGCCGCTCCGGAGGACGCGGTCGAGGAGGCGATCCGGCCCGGCGGCATCTCGCGCGTCAAGGCGCGCCGCATCCAGGAGATCCTGCGCGCGCTCGGCGACGACGACCTCTCCCGCCTCGCCGACGAGCCGCTCGAGCAGGCGCGCGAGGAGCTCTGCTCGCTGCCGGGCGTCGGCCGCAAGACGGCCGCGTGCGTGCTGCTCTTCTCCTTCGGCCGCCCCGACATCCCGGTCGACACCCACGTGTTCCGCGTCGGCACCCGGCTCGGGCTGTTCCGCCCCGGCGCCTCCTTCGAGGAGGCCCACGACGAGATCCTGCGGCTCGCCGACCCGGAGGACGCGTACGAGGTACACGTCGGCCTGATCCGGCACGGGCGCCGCATCTGCACGGCGCGCAACCCGCGCTGCCCGGAGTGCCCGCTGCTCTCGCTCTGCCCGTTCGGCAGGGAGCGGACGCGGTGAGCGCCCGGCGCCTCGCCGAGGTGGCGCTCGTGGCGATCGCCGCGGTCTGGGGCCTCACGTTCGTGATGGTCCAGGACGCGATCGACGAGCTGCCCCCGCTGGCGTTCCTGGGCTACCGCTTCGTGCCGGCCGCGCTGCTCGTCGCGGGGCTCTCGTGGCGCGGCTTTCGCTCGCTCTCGCGCCAGGGCTGGGCCGCCGGCCTCCTGCTCGGCGCCTTCCTCACGGCCGGCTACGTCCTGCAGACCTTCGGGCTCGAGCACACGAGCGCGTCGAACGCGGGCTTCATCACCGGCCTGTTCGTGGTGCTCACGCCGCTGCTCGGCGCGATCTTCCTGCGCGAGCGCGTCGGCCGCCTCGCCTGGGGCTCGGCGGCCGTCTCGGGAGTGGGCCTCTACCTGCTCTCCGGCGGCAGCGAGGGACTCGGCGTCGGCGACCTGCTCGTGCTCGGCTGCGCGCTCGCCTTCGCCGCGCACATCCTCGCCACGGCGCGCGCGGTGGCCGCCCACGACCTCGGCGCGCTGCTGGCCGTCCAGCTCGGCGTCTGCGGCGTCGCCTGCACGGCGGCCGCGGCCGTCGCGGGCGACCTCGAGGCGCCGCGCGGCGCGGACGTCTGGACGGCCCTCGCGGTGACCGCCTTCGTCGCGAGCGCGCTCGGCTTCTTCGTGCAGAGCTACGCCCAGCGGCACGCGCCGCCGGCGCGCACCGCGCTGATCCTCGCCTCGGAGCCCGCCTTCGCAGGGCTGTTCGGCTGGCTCGTCGGCGGCGAGACGCTGTCGGCCCTGAGCTGGCTCGGCGCGGCGCTGATCATGGGCGCGATCGTGGCGGTCGAGGTCGTCCCGAGGCTGAGGCCGCCGCGGCCGCTTCCCGAGGGCTAGGGGCCCCGCGCCCGTCCTATCCGAGCTCGGCGCAGAGGATCTCGTCCGCCCACATGCGGCCCGCGATCTCGACCGCGTTCTCCTCGCGTCGCACCGGGCGGAAGCCGCACTTACCGTAGGCGCGGATCGCGCGCTCGTTGTACTCGAGCACGCGCACCCAGGCGCGCTCGAGGTGCAGCGGCGGGCCGGCCGCGTAGTCGAGCGCGGCGCGGATCGCGTCGGTTCCGATGCCCTGGTTGAGGTCGTCGCGCGAGAACAGGCCCACCGCGAGCCAGCCGTCGGGGCCGTTCACGCCGTGGAAGCGGACGATCCCCACCGCCCGGCCCTCGTGCTCGATCGTCCAGGCGTGGCTCTCCTGCGCGAGCCACTCCACCCGCCGGCGCGCCTCGTGCTCGGGGATCGGCTCGTCGTGGTCGATCTCGACCCCGTACATGCGCGCGAGGTCGGCCTGCCTGCCCGCGGCGCGGATCGCCTCGGCGTCCTCGATCCGGGGCGGGCGCAGCACTACCGACCCGGAGCGCAGCACGGGTCTTTCGGCACGGTTGGCGCGTTCGAATGAATCTGCCACAATCTGACTCAGATTTCTTACGCCTCTAGATCAGAGAGCATCCAGGAGGAAGGCTTCAGGAATGGCTAAGACGATAGGCATCGACCTCGGCACGACCAACTCCTGCATGGCCGTGCTCGAGGGCGGCGAGCCGACTGTCATCGAGAACGCGGAGGGCGGCCGCACGACGCCGTCGGTCGTCGCGTTCACGGCGAGCGGCGAGCGGCTCGTGGGAACCGTCGCCAAGCGGCAGGCGGTGACCAATCCCGAGAACACCATCTTCTCGATCAAGCGCTTCATGGGCCGCAAGGAGGCCGAGGTGCGCGACGAGGAGCAGATCGTGCCCTACAAGGTAGTGCCAGGCCCCAATCGCGACGTCCGCGTCGAGGCCGGCGGCAAGCAGTACTCGCCGCCCGAGATCAGCGCGATGATCCTCCAGAAGCTGAAGGCCGACGCGGAGGCGTATCTCGGCGAGACGGTCGACAGCGCGGTGATCACCGTCCCCGCCTACTTCAACGACGACCAGCGCCAGGCGACCAAGGACGCCGGCAAGATCGCCGGGCTCGACGTGAAGCGGATCATCAACGAGCCGACCGCCGCCGCGCTCGCCTACGGGCTCGACAAGGAGGAGTCGGACCAGACCATCCTGGTGTTCGATCTCGGCGGCGGCACCTTCGACGTGTCGGTGCTCGAGATCGGCGACGGCGTCTTCGAGGTGAAGGCCACCGCCGGCGACAACCACCTGGGCGGCGACAACTTCGACAAGGCGATCGTCGACTGGATGGTCAAGGAGTTCAAGGCCTCCCAGGGCATCGACCTCGCCCAGGACAAGATGGCGCTCCAGCGCCTCTACGAGGCCGCCGAAAAGGCGAAGGTCGAGCTCTCGAGCACCCAGGAGACGCAGATCAACCTGCCGTTCATCACGGCCGACCAGTCGGGGCCGAAGCACCTCGACATGCGCCTCTCGCGCTCGAAGCTCACGGAGCTGACCGCCGACCTCATCGACCGCACGGTCGGTCCGACGCGGCAGGCGATGGAGGACGCCGGCGTGACCGCCGACTCGATCGACCACGTCGTGCTCGTGGGCGGCATGACGCGCATGCCTGCCGTCCAGGAGAAGGTCAAGGAGCTCACCGGCAAGGACCCGCACCGGGGCGTGAACCCCGACGAGGTCGTCGCGGTCGGCGCCGCGATCCAGGCGGGCGTGCTGGCCGGCGAGGTCAAGGACGTGCTGCTGCTCGACGTCACCCCGCTCACGCTCGGCATCGAGACCAAGGGCGGCGTGATGACGAAGCTGATCGAGCGCAACACCACGATCCCGACGCGCAAGTCGGAGGTCTTCTCGACCGCCGAGGACAACCAGCCGAGCGTGGAGGTCCACGTGCTCCAGGGCGAGCGCGAGATGGCGGCCTACAACAAGTCGCTCGGCAAGTTCCAGCTCACCGGGATCCCGCCGGCTCCGCGCGGGGTGCCGCAGATCGAGGTCACCTTCGACATCGACGCGAACGGCATCCTGAACGTCTCCGCCAAGGATCTCGGCACGGGCAAGGAGCAGAAGATCGAGATCAAGGCGGGCTCCGGTCTCTCCGAGGAGGAGATCAAGCGCATGGTGAGCGACGCCGAGGCGCACGCCGAGGAGGACCGGCGCCAGCGCGCGCTCGCCGAGGCGCGCAACACCGCCGAGAACGCCGCCTACCAGGCGGAGCGCCAGCTCGGCGAGATGGGCGACTCGGTCGACCAGGCGTCCAAGGACCAGATCCAGGCGGCGATCAAGGACGTCCGCGACTCGCTGCAGTCGGAGGACGCCGAGGAGCTGCGGCGCAAGACGGCCGCGCTGCAGGAGGCCTTCCACAAGGTGTCCGAGCAGATGTACGCGGCCGCCGCGCAGCAGCAGGCGCAGGGCGCCGGCGGCGGGACGCCGAACGGCGCGGCCGACTCCTCGAGCGCCGACGACGAGGAGGTCGTGGACGCCGAGGTCGTGGACGGTGAGCGCGACTCGTGAGCGCCGACAAGCGACAGCCGAAGGACGAGCGGGAGCGGCTCGAGCAGGAGCCGCTCCCGGCCTCGCAGCCTGAGGAGGGCGAGCCCTCCGGCGCCGGCGACGAGTCCGCCGAGCGCGAGATCCAGGAGGCGACCGAGCGGGCCGAGGCCGCGGACGGGGAGCCCGAGGCCGCGGGCGGGGAGCCCGAGGCCGCCGACGACGAGCTCACCCGCCTGAGGCGCGAGCGCGACGAGTACCTCGCGCTCGCGCAGCGCACGCAGGCCGACTTCGAGAACTACCGCAAGCGCGCGGCCAAGGACGCCGCAGGGGCGGGCGAGCGGGCGAAGGCGGGGCTCGTGCGCGAGCTCCTGCCCGTGCTCGACAACCTCGAGCGCGCGCTGGCGAGCGCGGACGCTCCCGACGAGAGCCTCGCCGAGGGGGTGAAGCTCGTCCACGCGGAGCTCGTGGCGGTGCTGCAGCGCTCCGGGGTCGAGGCGTTCGATCCGACCGGCGAGTCGTTCGACCCGACGCTGCACGAGGCGCTGACGACGCGCCCCGCGGACGACGGCGCGCACCCCGGCACCGTCGTCCAGGTCGTCGAGAAGGGCTACAAGCTCAACGACACCGTGCTGCGTCCGGCGCGCGTGGTGGTGTCTTCGTGACGAGGGGACGCTGATGGCCGCCGTTAGCGATCCATACAAGACGCTGGGCGTCGACAGGAACGCCCCGCAGGACGAGATCAAGAAGGCCTACCGCAAGCTCGCGCGCCAGTACCACCCCGACCGCAACGCGGGCGACCCGCAGGCGGAGGAGCGCTTCAAGGAGGTCCAGGAGGCGTACTCGATCCTGTCCGACCCCGAGAAGCGCAAGCGCTACGACCAGACCGGCGGGATCTTCGGAGGCGGCTTCCCGGGCGGCGAGGCGGGCGGCTTCCGCGGGGGGTTCGGCGGGTTCGGCGACATCCTCTCCGACCTCTTCGGCGGCGCCGCCGCCGGCCGCCGCGCCCAGCAGCCGCAGCGCGGGCGCGACCTCGAGACCGAGGTCCACATCTCGTTCGACCAGGCGATGGCCGGCGCCCAGGTCCCGGTCGTCGCCACGATCCCCGCCTCCTGCCCGACCTGCCGCGGCACCGGCGCGCGGCCGGGCACGAGCCCGACCGTCTGCCCGCGCTGCCAGGGCCGCGGCATCGAGTCCCAGGGCCAGGGCCTGTTCTCGATCTCGCAGCCGTGCTCGCTCTGCGGCGGCACCGGGACCCAGATCGCCGACCCGTGCCCGACCTGCCACGGCCGCGGCCAGACGCCGCAGACCAAGCGCTACCGCGTGAACATCCCGGCCGGCGTGCGCGACGGCAGCCGGGTGCGCCTGGCGGGCAAGGGCGAGCCCGGGCGCCGCGGCGGGCCGCCGGGCGACCTCTACGTGGTGACGCGCGTGAGCGAGTCCCCGATCTTCAAGCGCAAGGGCGACAACCTCGAGGTCGACGTGCCGATCACGGTCGTCGAGGCGCTCCGCGGCGCCACGGTCGAGGTGCCCACGCTCAGCGGCTCGAAGCGCATCCGCGTGCCGCCCGGCACCCGGCACGGCACGGTTCAGCGGCTGCGCGGCGAGGGCCCGCCGAGGCTCGGCGGCAAGGGCCGCGGCGACATCCACTACCGGCTCGTGATCGACGTGCCGAGCTCGCTCAGCAAGGAGCAGGAGGAGGCCGTCGAGGAGCTTGCGCAGGTGATGAACGGCAATCCGCGCGAGCGGCTGTTCATGGGGAGGAGCTAGGAGCTGGGAATGGCGACGCGACGCGGGAAGGACGTCGATCCCCGCGAGGGGGTCTACATGATCTCGGTGGCCGCGCAGCTCGCGGGGATGCATCCGCAGACCTTGCGCATCTACGAGGCGCGCGGCCTGATCACGCCGAAGCGCTCGCGCGGCAACACGCGCCTGTACTCGCAGCAGGACGTCGAGCGGCTGCGCCGGATCCAGCAGCTCACCTCCGAGATGGGGATGAACCTGGCGGGCGTCGAGCGCGTGTTCGAGCTCGAGGAGGAGCTCGAGGCGATGCGGAAGCGCATCCGGAGGCTCGAGCGCGAGGCCGAGAGGATGCGGCAGCGGATCGCGGAGGAGGTCGAGCGGGTGCAGCGGCAGTTCCGCTTCGAGCTCGTTCCCTATCGCCCGCCGGGGGCCGACCTCGTGCCCGTGCGCGACGCCCAGCGGGGCGTCCGCATCCCGATCGAGCGGCGCTCGCCCGACGCAAGCGCGAGCTAGGGAACGTGGGCGCGAAGCGGTGCGTGGGGTGCGCGCGGTGGGCAACTCGGGTAGATCATCTACTACACTGACACTTAGATTTCCTGATCCGTAGAGCACCAAGCCAGGCAGCCCAGTGAACCTAGATCGCTTCACCATCAAGTCCCAGGAGGCGCTGCAGGACGCGCAGCGCCTCGCCGCCGCGCGCCACAACCCGCAGGTCGCGCCGCAGCACCTCTTCGACATCCTGCTCGAGCAGGAGGGGACGATCGTCGCTCCCGCCCTGGAGCGGGCGGGCGTGGACGTGGAGGGCGTGCGCCGCCGGAACCGGGAGAAGCTCGACGGGTTCCCGACGGTGACGGGCCCCGCCGCCTCCGCGCCCCAGCTCGCGCAGGCGACGATCGACGTCCTCACGCGCGCCGAGGAGGAGGCGCGCGGCTTCGGCGACGAGTACGTCTCGACCGAGCACCTCCTGCTCGCGCTCGCGTCCGACCCGAACATCGACACGGGCGCCACGCGCGACCGGCTCGCGGGCGCGATCCAGGCCGTCCGCGGCCCGCACCGCGTCACCGACCAGAGCCCCGAGGACAAGTACCAGGCGCTCGAGAAGTTCGGCCGCGACCTCACCGCCGCCGCCCGGCAGGGCAAGCTCGATCCGGTCATCGGCCGCGACGACGAGATCCGGCGCGTGATCCAGGTCCTCTCGCGGCGGACCAAGAACAACCCCGTCCTGATCGGCGAGCCCGGCGTCGGCAAGACCGCCATCGTCGAGGGCCTGGCCCAGCGCATCGTCGACGGCGACGTGCCCGAGTCTCTGCGCGACCGCAGGGTGATCGCGCTCGACATCGGCGCCCTGATCGCGGGCTCGAAGTACCGCGGCGAGTTCGAGGATCGCCTGAAGGCGGTGCTCAAGGAGATCCAGGACGCCGAGGGCCAGATCATCCTCTTCATGGACGAGCTGCACACGATCGTGGGCGCCGGGGCCGCCGAGGGCGCGGTCGACGCCGCGAACCTGCTCAAGCCGATGCTCGCCCGCGGCGAGCTGCGCGCGGTCGGCGCCACCACGCTCGACGAGTACCGCAAGCACATCGAGAAGGACGCGGCGCTCGAGCGGCGCTTCCAGCCGGTGATGGTCGAGGAGCCGAGCGTCGAGGACGCGATCGCGATCCTGCGCGGGCTGAAGGAGCGCTACGAGGTGCACCACAACGTGCGCATCCAGGACTCGGCGATCGTGTCGGCGGTCCTGCTCTCGCAGCGCTACATCGCCGACCGCTTCCTCCCCGACAAGGCGATCGACCTGATCGACGAGGCCGCCTCGCGCGTGCGCATCGAGATCGACTCGGTGCCGACCGAGATCGACGAGGTGCAGCGCCGGATCATGCAGCTCGAGATCGAGCAGCAGGCGCTCGCCAAGGAGTCCGACGACGCCTCCGCGGCCCGCCGCGAGGCGATCGAGCGCGAGCTCGCCGACCTCAGGGAGCGCGCGGACGCGATGCGCGCCCAGTGGCAGCAGGAGAAGGCCGCGGTGGACGCCATCGCCGAGCTCAAGAAGCGCCTCGACGAGGCCCATCGCGAGGTCGAGCGGGCCGAGCGCGAGGCCGATCTCGAGCGCGCCGCCAAGCTCCGCTACGGCGACATCCCCGAGCTCGAGAAGGCGCTCGCAGAGGCGGAGTCGCGCGCGGGCGACGGCGAGCGCCTGAAGTTCTTCAAGCAGGAGGTCGACGACGAGGACGTCGCCGAGGTGGTAGCCAAGTGGACGGGCATCCCCGTCTCCAAGCTCATGCAGGGCGAGGTCGAGAAGCTCGTCCACATGGAGGAGCGCCTGCACGAGCGCGTCGTCGGCCAGGACGAGGCGGTCGCGGCCGTCGCCAATGCGCTGCGCCGCTCGCGCGCCGGGCTCCAGGACCCGAACCGGCCGATCGGCGCGTTCCTCTTCATCGGCCCGACCGGTGTCGGCAAGACCGAGCTGGCGCGCGCGCTCGCCGAGTTCATGTTCGACTCCGAGCAGGCGATGGTGCGGATCGACATGTCCGAGTACATGGAGAAGCACTCGGTGTCGCGCCTGGTGGGCGCGCCGCCGGGGTACGTCGGCTACGACGAGGGCGGCCAGCTCACCGAGGCGGTCCGCCGCAGGCCCTACTCGGTGGTGCTGCTCGACGAGCTGGAGAAGGCGCACCCCGACGTCTTCAACATCCTGCTCCAGGTGATGGACGACGGCCGCCTCACCGACGGCCAGGGCCGCACCGTGGACTTCAAGAACACCGTCCTGATCATGACCTCGAACGTGGCGGGCGGAATGGCGGGCGTGGAGGCGACCTTCAAGCCCGAGTTCATCAACCGGCTCGACGAGATCGTGCAGTTCCACCAGCTCACCCGCGAGGAGATCGGCGCGATCGTGGACCTGCAGGTGGAGCGGGTGGCGCGCCGGCTCGCCGAGCGCGGCGTCGAGATCGAGCTGACCGACGACGCGCGGACCCTGATCGGCAACCTCGGCTACGACCCGACCTACGGCGCCCGGCCGCTCAAGCGCGTGATCCAGAAGCAGCTCGTGGACAAGCTTGCGCTGAAGCTGCTCGAGGGCGAGTTCGCCGCGGGCGACCGCGTGCGCGCGGACGCCGTCGACGGCCGGCTCGTGTTCGAGAAGGTCGGCACGGCGGCAGCGCCCGCGGCCGCCTGACGCGCGGGTCGGGGCCGCGCGGCCGGCGCCCGCCGCTAGGAGGGGCGGCGCGCCGCGCCCGCGACGCCCTCGCTCACGAGCCGCGGCACCCCGGGCGCCCGCTCGCGCGCCGCGAGCTCGACGCGCAGCGGCGAGGCCTCGATGGCCGCGAGCGTGTCGCGGTTGGGGTGGCAGCCCGCGGCCAGGAACCGCCACGGGCGCTCCACGCGGTCCTGCCAGCGGGCGATCCTCGGATCCTCGGAGCGCACGTGCTCGAGGAACAGCAGCCGGCCGTCGGGCCGCAGCACGCGGGCGATCTCGGCGAGCGCCGCCGCCTGGTCGGGGACGGTGCACAGCACGAGCGTCACGACGACCGTGTCGAAGCTCTCGTCGGGGAAGGGCAGCCGCTCCGCCGGCGCCTCCACCACCTCCGCGGCGCGGCCTGCGGCGCTCACCTTCGCGCGCAGGCGGCGCGCCATGTGGGGGCTCGGCTCCGCGAGCACCAGCTCGCCGACCGCGGGGCCGTAGTGGTCGAGGTTCAGCCCGGTCCCCGCGCCCACCTCGAGCGTGCGTCCGCTCGCCTGGCTCAGCAGGCCCTTGCGCATCTCGCGCACGCCCGCCGACTCCGCTCGCGCCTGCAAGCGGTCGTAGACCACTGCGAAGAGGCGACCCATCGTGGCCTCGTAGAGCGGGCCGGGCACGCCCGCAGCCTATTGGCTCCCCGGCACGGTTGCAACGGATGGTGGATGATGCGAGAAGTCAAGGTCGCAGAACCGGACCGAAAGGACGACCATGCCGACGTTCGTGTTGCTCAGCACGCTCACTCCCGAGGGGATCCAGACCGTGAAGAACAACCCGACGCGGATCAAGGAGGTCAACAGGGAGGTCGAGCAGCTCGGCGCAAAGGTGGTCGCGCAGTGGGCGACGCTCGGCCGCTTCGACTTCGTGAACATCGTCGAGGCTCCGGACGAGCAGACGATCGCCCGTGTCTCTCTCGAGCTCGGCTCGCGCGGCACCGCCAAGTACGAGTCGCTCGTGGCGATCCCGGTGGACGACTTCATCGCCGCCCTCTAGGCGGGATCCTGGAGGTCGGGTGCGGGTACTCGTCGTAGGGGGCGGCGGCCGGGAGCACGCGATCGTGCGCGCGCTGATGCGCAGCCCGCAGCGGCCCGAGCTGCTGGCTGCGCCCGGCAACGCGGGCATCGCCCGCGACGGCGTCCGCTGCCTGGAGATCGCGGCGGACGACGTCGACGGCCTCGTGGCGGGCGCCCGCGAGCACGACTGCGACCTCGTCGTGGTCGGGCCCGAGGCGCCGCTCGTGAAGGGCGTGGTCGACGCGCTCGGCGCCGCCGGCGTGCGCGCGTTCGGACCGAGCGCGGCGGCGGCGCGGATCGAGGGGTCGAAGAGCTACGCGAAGGAGCTGATGGGGGCGGTCGGGGTCCCGACCGCCGCGCACGCGGTGCTGCGAGACCGCGGCGAGGCCGAGGCGCACCTGGCGCGCGCGTCCTACCCGCTCGTGCTCAAGGCCGACGTGCTGGCTGCGGGCAAGGGGGTGATCGTCTGCGCCGACGAGCGCGAGGCGCGCGCGGCGCTGGATGCCTTCTTCGAGGAGCGGCGCTTCGGCCGCACGAGCGTGGTCGCCGAGCAGTTCCTCGAGGGCGAGGAGCTGTCGCTGCTCGCGCTCTGCGACGGCATCCGGGCCGTGCCGATGGCGCCCGCCCGCGACTTCAAGCGCATCGGGGAGGGCGACCGCGGGCCGAACACCGGGGGCATGGGGAGCTTCTCGCCGGTTCCGGGGCTCGACGACGAGCGCGCGCGGGAGCTCGCGCAGCTCGTGCACCAGCCGATCATCGACGAGCTGCGTCGGCGCGGGACGCCGTACCACGGCGTGCTGTACGCCGGGCTGATGATGACCGCCGAGGGCCCGAAGGTGCTCGAGTACAACTGCCGCTTAGGAGATCCCGAGACCCAGGCGATCCTGCCGCGGCTGCGCTCCGACGCGCTCGACCTGCTCGAGCGCTCGGCGCGGCCGGGGGGCCTCGAGGGCGCGCGGCTCGAGTGGTCGCCGTCGTACGCGGTCACGGTGGTGCTCGCCTCGCGCGGCTACCCGGCGTCGTCGTCGAGCGGCGACGAGATCAGAGGGCTCGACTCGATCGACTCCCCCGAAGTGGAGGTGCTGCACGCCGGCACCGCCGAGCGGGACGGCAGGATCGTGACGGCCGGCGGCCGGGTGCTGAACGTGACGGGCAGCGGCGCGACGATCGCGCAGGCGCGCGCCCGCGCATACGAGGCGGCGGAGAGGATCGAGTTCGAAGGCAGGCAGATGCGCCGCGACATCGCGGCACGGACAGCGGAGGAGGTCAGCGCGTGAGCGGGGAGAGCGAGGCGCCCGTGACGGAGACACAGGTCGAGTCGGCGTTCGAGGAGCTCGACGTCGACTCGCCGGTCGTGGGCATCGTGATGGGCTCGAAGAGCGACATGCCGGTCATGGAGAAGGCCGGGAAGGAGCTCGAGGAGCGCGGGATCCGCTACGAGCTGCGCGTGATGAGCGCCCACCGCGACCCCGAGATGGTGGCCGACTACGCGAAGAACGCGCGCATGCGGGGCCTGCGCGTGATCATCGCGGGCGCCGGCCTCGCGGCCGCGCTGCCCGGGGTCGTGGCCGCGCACACGGACCTGCCGGTGATCGGGGTGCCGCTCACGTCCGCGACCTCGGTGGGCGGCGGCCTCGACGCGCTGCTCGCGATCGCCCAGATGCCCCCCGGGGTGCCGGTCGCGTGCATGGGGATCAACGGCGCGAGGAACGCCGCAGTGCTGGCCGCGAAGATCCTCGACTGTTGATCGAGCGCTACACAAGGCCCGAGATCGGCGCCGTCTGGTCAGAGCAGCGCAAGCTCGAGACCTGGCTGCTCGTCGAGCTCGCCGCAGTCGAGGTGCTCGCCGAGCAGGGGGTCGTGCCGGCCGCGGACGCCGACGCGATCCGGGAGCGCGCCTCGTTCACCGTCGAGGCGGTCAAGGAGCGCGAGAAGGTCACCGATCACGACGTCGCGGCGTTCGTCGACGTGGTCGCAGAGTCGGTCGGCGAGGCGGGCCGCTGGATCCACCACGGGCTCACCTCCTCGGACGTCCTCGACACCGCGCTCGCGCTCCAGATCTCGCGCGCGGGGATGATCTGCATCGCGGGAGCGCGGGACTTCCGCGACGCGCTGATCGAGCGCGCGCGCGAGCACGCGGACACGCTCTGCGTGGGGCGCACGCACGGCATCCAGGCCGAGCCGACGACCTTCGGCGTGAAGCTCGCGGGCTTCGCCTTCGAGGCGCACCGCAACCTGCGCCGGCTCGAGCGCGCCGTGGAGCAGGCTTCGGTGGGAGCCCTCTCCGGGGCGGTCGGCACCTACGCGGCGAACGGGCCCGAGTTCGAGGCCCGCGTGCTCGAGCGGCTCGGGCTGGCCCGCGAGGACGTCTCGACGCAGGTCGTGGCGCGCGACCGGCACGCGCAGCTCCTCTCCGCGATCGCGCTGGCGGGGGCGGGGCTCGAGCGCTTCGCCACCGAGATCCGTCACCTGCAGCGCACCGAGGTGCGCGAGGTCGAGGAGCCCTTCCGGGCCGGCGCGCAGAAGGGCTCCTCGGCGATGCCGCACAAGCGCAACCCGATCGTCTCGGAGCGGATCACCGGAATCGCGCGGCTGCTGCGCGGCTACGCCCAGGCCGGGCTCGAGGACGTGGCGCTCTGGCACGAGCGCGACATCTCCCACTCCTCCGTCGAGCGGGTGGTGCTGCCGGACGCGACGATCCTGCTCGACTACGCCCAGCACCTCGCGATCCGCGTCGCTCGGGGCATGGTCGTGCACGAGGACCGCATGCGCCGGAACCTCGAGGCGACCCACGGGGCGCTGTACTCGCAGCGGGCACTGCTCGCGCTCGTCGAGGCGGGCCGCTCGCGCGACGAGGCGTACCGGATCGTCCAGGCGAACGCTCAGCGGGCCTGGGACGAGGGCATCGAGTTCCGCGACCTCCTGGCGCGCGAGGCTCCGGAGCTCGACCTCGACGCAGTGTTCGACCCCTCGGCGTTCGTGCGGCACGCGCGCACGATCGTGGGGCGGCTGGACGCGCTGGCGGAGCCGGCCGTCGAGGCCTGAGCGAGACGGTCGCGGCCACCCGCCTCGCCGCGCGCCCGCCGCCCCCCTGCGGCGACTCGTGACGCGGCCTGATGGTCGGGCAGGCGCGAGCGGCGGCGCCTGGATCTTCGCGCCTCCGCGGCGCGTTTGACCCGAGCCCCTCACGCCTGTACGGTCGCGTGCCGATGAACGCCCACCTCGACCACGGCCCGCGGCGCGCGGCTGGGCCCGGGGCCGCAGGCCCCGACCTCGCGGGGCCCGAGCGGATGGACGAGCTCGACCCGCGCGTCGCGCGCGGCATGGCGCTCCAGCTCGAGGCGCGGCACGCGCGGCTCGCCGCCGGCGAGCGCCCGCTCGGATGGAAGCTCGGCTTCTGCGCCCCCGCGGCGATGGAGCGGCTCGGGATCTCGCGGCCGCTCGTCGGCTTCCTCATGGAGGGCGGCCGCGTCGAGGACGGCGGGGCCTGCGCGGTCGGCCGCCTCGCGAAGCCGATGCTCGAGCCGGAGGTGGCGGTGCACCTCGGACGCGACCTCGGCGCCGGCGCGGGGCGCGAGGAGGCGCGGGCGGCGATCGCCGCGCTCGGCGCCGCGATCGAGATCGTCGACCTCGATCCCCAGCTCTCGGATGTCGAGGAGATCCTGGCCGGGAACATCTTCCAGCGGCACGTCGTCCTCGGAACGAGGCGCGCGGGCGCGTCGCTCGAGGGGGCGACGGGGCGCGTGCTCGTCGATGGCGAGGAGGTCGCCCGGACCGCCGATCCGCAGGCGCTCACCGGCGAGCTCGTCTCGCTCGTCCAGCACACGGCGGACCTGCTCGCGGCGGTCGGCGAGCGCCTGCGCGCCGGCGACGTGCTGATCGCGGGCGCGATCGTGCCCGCGCTGCCCGCCGAGCCGGGCCGGCGCGTGAGCTTCGAGCTCGACCCGATCGGCGGCGTCGAGATCGGCCTCTCGCGCTGAGCGCGGCCTCTGGAAGTCCCCGTCCGAGGGTCGGGCCAAGCCGACGCCGGCGATTGTTAGCCTCAGGACCGTATGACGTACGCCGCCGAGCTTGCGGGCCACGCCCTCGTCGGGTCCGGCAAGGTCCGTGAGATCTACGACGCGGGCGAGGACCGCCTGCTCATGGTCGCCTCGGACCGCATCTCGACCTACGACGCCGTGCACCCGACGCCGATCCCCGGCAAGGGCGCCGTGCTCGCGGGCCTGTCGGTGTTCTGGTTCGAGCGGACCCGCGACATCTGCCCCAACCACCTGCTCTCGTACAAGGACGGCGTGCCCGAGCAGGTGCGGGGCCGCGCCCTGCTCGTGCGCAAGCTCGACATGATCCCCGTCGAGTGCGTCGCCCGGGGCTACATCACCGGCTCGGGTTGGAAGGACTACCAGGCGACGGGCGCGGTCTGCGGCATCCGCCTGCCGGCGGGCCTGCGGGAGTCGCAGCGGCTCCCGGAGCCGATCTTCACCCCGGCGACCAAGGCGGGGGTCGGCGACCACGACGAGAACGTCGACTTCGACCGCGCGGCCGAGATCATCGGCGACCGCGGCCTGCTCGAGGAGCTCCGCCGGCTCACGCTCGAGCTGTACTCGTTCGCGGCCGAGCACGCGCGCGAGCGGGGCATCATCCTCGCCGACACCAAGTTCGAGTTCGGGCGCGACGCGAGCGGCCGGATCGTGCTCGCCGACGAGGTCCTGACGCCCGACAGCTCCCGCTTCTGGCCGGCCGACGGCTACGAGCCGGGGCGCGGGCAGCCCTCCTTCGACAAGCAGTACGTGCGCGACTGGGCGTCCGCGTCGGGCTGGGACAAGTCGCCGCCCGCGCCGGCGCTGCCCGACCACGTGGTCGAGCGCACCCGCGAGCTGTACGCGGACGCATACCGCCGCATCACCGGCGAGCCGCTCGAGGCCTGGCTCGAGCGCTCGGGCGCGCCGAGGGCGGGCGCATGAGGGCGCGCGTGCTGATCCGGCCCAAGGAGGGCATCCTCGATCCGCAGGGCCAGGCCGTCGAGCGCGCGCTCCCGGCGCTCGGCTTCGACGGCGTCGCGAACGTCCACGTCGGCCGCATGGTCGAGCTCGACGTGGACGACGTCTCCCGCGTGGGCGAGATGTGCGAGCGGCTGCTCGCCAACCCGCTGATCGAGGAGTACGAGATCCTGGTCGTGGAGCGGTGAAGCTCGGAGTCGTCCGCTTCCCCGGCTCCTGCGACGAGCTCGACGCGCTGCGCGCCTGCCGCCTGGTGGGCGACGCCGAGCTGCTCTGGCACCGCGACCGCGACCTCCGGGGGGTCGACGCCGTCGTCATCCCCGGCGGGTTCTCGTACGGCGACTACCTGCGCGCCGGCGCGATCGCGCGCTTCGCGCCGGTGATGGGGGCGGTGGGCGAGTTCGCCCGCTCGGGCGGTCTCGTGCTCGGCATCTGCAACGGCTTCCAGGTGCTCTGCGAGGCCGGCCTGCTCCCGGGCGCGCTGCTCCCCAACCTGAGCCTGCGCTTCGTCTGCCGCCAGGTCGACCTGGTGGTGGAGCGTGCCGACACGCCGTTCACGCGCGCGTGCGATCCGGGCGAGGTGCTCTCGATCCCGGTGAAGCACACCACCGGCCGCTACTACGCCCCCGAGCGGATCCTCGACGAGCTCGAGGCGAACGGCCAGGTGCTGCTGCGCTACGCGGAGGGCCAGAACCCGAACGGCTCGCTGCGCGACATCGCGGGCGTGGCGAACGAGCGGAAGAACGTCTTCGGCCTGATGCCGCACCCCGAGCACGCGGTCGACCCGCTCACCGGCTCGACGGACGGCGCGCGGATCTTCGAGTCGATCGCGGCGCACGTGGAAGCCCTGCGGCGCGGCCCGCTCGCGGCGGCCGGGGGCTCGGCGTCGGCGGTCGTCGGGCGCGGCGCGGCGTGAGCGGCGGGCTCACATCCTCGCCCCACCGCGAGCTCGGGCTCACCGACCGCGAGTACGAGCGCATCGTCGCGCGGCTGGGGCGCGAGCCGAACGGGCTCGAGCTCGCCGTGTTCTCGCTGATGTGGTCCGAGCACTGCGCCTACAAGCACTCCAAGAAGCTGCTGCGCCGGCTGCCGACCGAGGGGGCGCGCGTCGTCATGGGTCCCGGCGAGAACGCGGGGGCGGTCGACGTGGGCGACGGGCTCGTGGCCGCGTTCAAGGTCGAGTCCCACAACCACCCGAGCGCCGTCGAGCCCTTCCAGGGCGCCGCCACGGGCGTCGGCGGGATCCTGCGCGACGTGTTCGCCATCGGGGCGCGGCCGATCGCGATCCTCGACTCGCTGCGCTTCGGCGAGCTCGACTCGGCCCGCTCGCGCTACCTGCTGGCCGGGGCGGTCTCGGGCATCGGCCACTACGGCAACTCGATCGGCGTCGCGACGGTCGGCGGCGAGATCTACTTCGAGGGCCCCTACGAGCAGAACTGCCTCGTCAACGCCATGTGCCTCGGCCTGGCGCGCCGCGATCGCATGGTCCGCAGCGCGGCGGCCGGCCCCGGCAACCTGCTCGTGCTGCTCGGGGCGCTCACGGGCCGCGACGGGATCGGCGGGGCGTCGATCCTCGCGAGCGCGGAGCTCGGCGAGGACGGCGCGGCCAAGCGCCCGAGCGTGCAGATCGGCGATCCGTTCGAGGAGAAGAAGCTGCTCGAGTGCTCGCTCGAGCTGGTCGACGCGGGGCTGCTCGTCGCGCTCCAGGACCTCGGCGCGGCCGGGCTCTCGTCGAGCTCCTCCGAGATGGCGTCGAAGGGCGGCGTGGGCCTCGACATCGACGTGTCGAAGGTGCCGCTGCGCGAGCCGGGCCTCGAGCCGTTCGAGATCATGATCTCCGAGTCGCAGGAGCGGATGCTCTGCGTCGTCGAGCCGGCGAAGCTCGACGCCGTGCTCGAGGTCTGCTCGAGGTGGGAGGTGCGCGCCACCCCGATCGGGTCGGTGACCGACACGCGCCGCCTGCGCGTGTTCGACGGCGGCGAGCTGGTCGGCGACATGCCCGTCGAGGCGCTCGTGGACGACTGCCCGCTCTACGACCTCGAGCCCGCGAGGCCCGCGGCGCCGGTCTACCCCGACCCCCCGCGGCGCCTCGCGGACGACGCGCCCGCGGACGTGGCGCTGCGCGCGCTGCTGCGCGCCCCGAGCGTGGCGAGCAAGCTGTGGGCGTTCGAGCAGTACGACTCGCTGGTCGGGTCGCGCACCGTGCGCCGCCCGCAGCAGGCCGACGCCGCCGTGCTCCAGCTCGCGCCCGACGGCGGGCGCGGCGCCCTCGCCGTGTCGATCGACGGCAACGGCCGGCGCGTCGCCTGCGACCCCTACACCGGGGCGGTCGAGGCCGTGCTCGAGTGCGCGCGCAACCTCGCCTGCGTCGGCGCCGAGCCGCTCGGCCTCACCAACTGCCTCAACTTCGGCAACCCGGAGAAGCCCCACATCGCCTGGCAGCTCGAGCAGGCGGTCGAGGGCATGGCCGACGCCTGCCGCGCGCTCGGGGTGGCGGTGGTGGGCGGGAACGTCTCGCTCTACAACGAGTCGGGCGGCGGGCCGATCTACCCGACGCCGGTCGTCGGCATGGTGGGCGCGCTGCCCGACCCGGCCCTGGCCGCACCGGCCGGCTTCGTGGAGGAGGGCCACCGGATCGCGCTGGTCGGGCCGTTCGCTCCCGACCTCGCGGGCTCCGAGCTCGAGAAGCTGCGCGGGCGGCTCGCGACCGGCCTGCCGCAGGTCGATCTCGAGGCGCAGGCCGCCGCGCTCGCGTTCGTGCGCGAGGCGGTGCGCGGCGGGGCCGTCGCGTCGGCGCACGACGTCGCGGAGGGCGGCCTGGCCGTGGCGCTCGCGGAGTGCTGCATCGCGGGCGGCGTCGGGGCGCGCGTGGACCTCGCGCCGCTCGCCGAGCGCGGCCCCGAGCGCGCGCTGTTCGGGGAGGGGCCCGGCGGGGTGATCGTGTCAGGCCCGCCGGAGGCGATCGACGAGCTGGCGCGCATTGCGGGCGCGGTGCCGTTCCTGCGGCTCGGAGAGGTCGGCGGCGACGCCCTCGAGATCGACGTCGGCGCTGCTACGCTCTCGCTGCGGGTTGACGAGGCCCGCAGCCTCTACGAGGGCGGCCTCCCAGACCTCCTTCAATGACTCCTCCGGAGCAGATCTCCTTCCGGGACGGACCTCGGGACGAGTGCGGCGTCTTCGGCGTCTTCGCGCCCGGCTCTGACGTCGCCCGCCTCGCCTACTTCGCGCTCTACGCCCTGCAGCACCGCGGCCAGGAGTCCGCCGGCATCGCCACCTGCGAGGGCGGGCACATCATGACCCTGCGCGACCTCGGGCTCGTGTCGCAGGTGTTCGACGAGCCCAAGCTGCAGGCCCTCACCGGGACGCACGCGATCGGGCACGTGCGCTACTCCACGACCGGCTCGTCCGCGTGGGAGAACGCCCAGCCCGTCTACCGCTCCGACGCGCGCGAGATCGCGCTCGGGCACAACGGCAACCTCATCAACGCGCTCGAGCTGCACTCGGAGCTCACGGCGCGCGGCGTGGTCCTGCGCTCGACCTCCGACTCCGAGCTGATCGCGGCGCTGCTCTCGACGCACGAGGCCGCCTCGATCGAGGACGCGGTCGCGGACGTCGCGCCGCGGCTCGAGGGCGCCTTCTCGACGGTCGTGATGACGAACGACGCGGTGGTGGCCTTCCGCGACGGCGCCGGCCTGCGCCCGCTCGCGCTCGGCAGGCTCGGCGACCGCTACTGCGTGGCGTCCGAGAGCTGCGCCTTCGACATCATCGGCGCCGAGTTCCTGCGCGACGTCCTGCCCGGCGAGATGGTCACGCTCTGCGAGCACGGCATCAGGACGCGCCAGGTGATCGAGTCCGAGCGGCGCGCGTTCTGCGTGTTCGAGCACATCTACTTCGCGCGGCCGGACTCCAAGCTCGAGGGCCGCCTCACCCAGCTCTCGCGCCGGCGCATGGGCGAGATCCTCTGGCGCGAGGCGCCGGTCGAGGCCGACCTCGTGATCGCGGTCCCCGACTCGGGCAACCCGGCGGCAAACGGCTTCTCGACCGCCTCCGGGATCCCGAAGGACGACGGCCTGATCAAGAACCGCTACGTCGCCCGCACGTTCATCCAGCCAGGCCAGGAGCTGCGCAAGCACGGCCTGCGGATGAAGTTCAACCCGCTGCCGGAGATCGTGGGCGGCAAGCGGCTCGTGGTCGTGGACGACTCGATCGTGCGCGGCAACACCACGCGCCAGATCGTGAGCATGCTGCGCGACGCGGGCGCCGCGGAGGTCCACATGCGCGTCTCGGCGCCGCCGATCCGCCACCCCTGCCATTACGGGATCGACATGTCGACGACGCAGGAGATGATCGCCCACGGGCGGACGGTGGACGAGGTCGCCCAGGAGCTCGGCTGCGACTCGCTCGCGTACCTGTCGCTCGAAGGGGTGTACGAGGCGATCGGCGCGACGCGCGAGACGCACTGCGACGCCTGCTTCACGGGCGAGTACCCGCTCGCGCGCACAGAGCGCGCGGCCGGGAAGTTCGCGCTCGAGGAGCCGGCGCCGGCCGTGAGCGCCTGACTTCGCGAAAGCTCCGCGACGAGCGCAACAGGAGCGTTGCGGCCCCGGGGTTTCGGCCGCCGCGCCGGATACCCTCGCCGTCCGTGGACCTCACGCGCGCGCTGCAGGAGACGTTCGGCTTCCCCGGCTTCCGCCGCGGGCAGCGCGAGGCGTGCGAGGCCGCGCTCGCAGGGCGCGACGCGCTCGTCGTCATGCCCACCGGATCCGGGAAGTCGCTCTGCTACCAGCTCCCGGCGCTGCTCCGCGACGACCTCACGGTGGTCGTGTCGCCGCTCGTCGCCCTGATGCAGGACCAGGTCGAGGGGCTGCGCGCGCGCGGGCTGGGAGCGCGCGTCGCGCTGCTCAACTCGCAGCAGGACGCCGGCTCGAACGCCGAGGCGCTCGCGCGCGCGGTCGCGGGCGAGCTGCGGCTGCTCTACGTCGCGCCCGAGCGCTTCTCGGCGCCCGGGTTCGTCGCGCGCCTGTGCGAGGCGCGGGTGGGGCTGTTCGTGGTCGACGAGGCCCACTGCGTCTCCCAGTGGGGGCACGACTTCCGGCCCGACTACTTCCGCCTCGCCGACGCCGCCCGGGCGCTCGGCGCGGAGGCGATCCTCGCGGCCACGGCCACGGCCACCCCGCGCGTGGCGGCGGACGTGGCCCGCCGGCTGCGCCTGCGGGACCCGCTGCTTGTCGCCACCGGCTTCGACCGGCCGAACATCTCGTTCGCGGTCGCGCGGCCGGCGCCGCACGAGAAGCGCGACATGCTCCTCGGGGCGCTCCGCCGGGAGGGCGGCCTGCCGGCGATCGTCTACGCGGGCACGCGCGCTGGCTCCGAGGACCTCGCGGCGCTGATCCGCTCCGAGCTCGGGGTCGAGGCGCTCGCCTACCACGCGGGCCTCGACCGCGAGCGGCGCGCGTCCGTGCAGCGCGCCTTCCTCGCGGACGAGGCGCAGGTCGTCGTCGCCACGAACGCGTTCGGGATGGGCGTCGACAAGCCGAACGTGCGCAGCGTGATCCACGCGAGCGTGCCGGCCTCGCTCGAGGCCTACTACCAGGAGGCGGGCCGCGCCGGCCGCGACGGCGGACAGGCGCTCGCGCTCCTGCTCGCGGAGAGCCGCGACAAGGCGCTCCACGTCCACTTCATCAAGCGGGACGAGCTCGCGCCGGAGCTCGCGCGCGCGCTCGCGGACCGGCTCGTCGCCGCGGCCGACGGTAACGGCCTCTACGACTGCGGGGCGGCGGAGCTCGCGCGCGCGCTCGGCTGCGACGGCGACCGGCTCCGCGCGCTGGTCGGGCATCTGGCGCAGGCCGGGGCGCTCGAGCCGCTGCCGTCCTCGACCGAGCGGGTGCTCGGGCGGCTCGCCGGCCCCTTCGACCGGCGCGCGGAGCGGCTCGCGCGCGCGTCGATGGCCGAGGCCGGCCGGGCGCGCTGGCGGCAGTACCGCGAGATGTGGGCGTACGTCGAGGGCGGCGCATGCCGGCGCGCCGCGCTGCTCCGGCACTTCGGGGACTCGGCGCCGCCCGCCCCGGCCGGCGACTGCTGCGACGTGTGCGCGCCGGCGCTGGTCGAGGCACTCGAGCCGCCGCGCGCGCCGGCGGCCGAGCGGATCGGCGACCTCGACGAGGCGATCATCTCCGTCGCGCGCACCGCCCGGCCGGCGGTCGGTCGCACCACCTGCGCGGAGATCCTCCACGGGGCGCGCACCAGGAAGATCCTGCGCAACTCCTACGACGGGCTGCCCGCGTACGCGAGCTCGGCGCACATGCGCAGGGCGGACATCCTCGCGCGCATCGACGAGCTGATCGAGCAGCGGCGGCTGATGACCACGGGCGGCGCGTATCCGAAGCTGCGCGTCCCGCGCACGGCGTGAGCCTCCGCGTCGCCGTCCTCGTCTCCGGCGAGGGGACGAACCTCCAGGCCATCCTCGACAAGGTCCACGGGCGCGAGGGCATCGAGGTCGTGGGCGTGGCGTCGAGCCGCGCTGGGGCGCGCGGCCTGGAGCGGGCGCGCGCGGCCGGCGTCGAGACCGCGGTCTTCGCCGCCGCCGATCATCCCGACCGCGAGGCGCGCGACCTCGCGCTGGCCGACTGGCTCGACGAGCGAGGGGCCGAGCTCGTGGTGCTCGCCGGCTTCATGGAGATCCTCACCGGCGAGTTCATCCGCCGCTTCAGCGGCCGGATAGTGAACGTGCACCCCTCGCTCCTTCCCGCATTCCCCGGGGTGCGGTCGATCGAGCGGGCGGTCGACCACGGCGTGCGCGTCACCGGCGTCACGGTCCATTTCGTCGACGAGGGAGTCGACACCGGGCCGATCATCCTGCAGCGGGCGGTGCCGCTCTCCTATCCTGCGCGCATCGAGGAGATCGAGGACAGGATCCACGCGGTCGAGCACGAGCTCCTTCCGCAGGCCGTGCGGCTGATCGCGCAGGGGCGCGTGAGGATCGACCCCGTGAACCACCGGCGCGTGCTGATCGAGGGAGAGGGGGGCGATGGCGACGGCTGAGCCCGGCCGCATGACGGCGACGACCGCGCCCGGCGAGGTCCGCATCAGACGGGCGCTCCTCAGCGTGTCCGACAAGCGCGGCGTGGTCGACTTCGCGCGCGGGCTGGCCGACATGGGCGTGGAGCTCGTCGCGAGCGGCGGCACCGCAGCCGAGCTGGAGCGCGCCGGCCTGAAGGTGCGCGCGGTGGAGGACTACACCGGCTTTCCCGAGATCCTCGACGGGCGCGTCAAGACGCTCAACCCGAAGATCTACGCCGGGCTGCTCGCGGTTCGCTCGAAGCCCGAGCACGTGGCCACCCTCTCGGAGCACGAGATCGAGCCGATCGACCTCGTCTGCGTGAACCTCTACCCGTTCGAGCGCGTGTCGTCGCGGCGCGGCGTGGAGGAGGCCGAGGTGATCGAGAACATCGACATCGGCGGCCCCACTCTGATCCGCGCCGCGGCGAAGAACCACGCCTTCGCCGCCGTGGTCGTGAAGCCGGAGAGCTACGACGCGGTGATCGAGGAGATGCGCGAGTCCGACGGCCGCCTGTCCGCGCAGACGCGCGAGATCCTCGCGATGGAGGCGTTCGGCTACACGGCCCGCTACGACGCCGCGATCTCCCGCTGGTTCTGCGAGAAGGAGGAGTCGTTCCCGGCGCTGTACGTGCGCGCCTACGAGAAGGTCCTCGACCTCGCCTACGGCGAGAACCCGCACCAACGCGCCGCGTACTACGTCCAGGCGGGCGCGCGCACCGACCTGCTCTCGATGGTGTCGAAGCTCCACGGCCGCGAGCTCTCGTTCAACAACCTGCTCGACCTCGACTCCGGCCGCGCCCTGCTCGACGAGTTCGAGCTGCCGGCGGCCGTGATCGTGAAGCACAACAACCCTTGCGGCGTCGCTGTCGGCGCCACTCCCGTCGAGGCCTTCGATCGCGCCTTCGCCACCGATCCGATGAGCGCCTTCGGCGGGATCTACTGCTTCAACCGGCCGGTCGACGCCGTGCTCGCGGAGCGGCTGTCGAAGGTCTTCGTGGAGCTCCTGTTCGCGCCGGGCTACGACGACGACGCGCTCGAGATCCTCACCCACAAGCCGAACATCCGCATCCTGCGCGACCAGGAGCGGCGCAGCGTGCCCTTCGGGGAGCACGACATGAAGCGCGTGCGCGGCGGCATGCTCATCCAGGACCGCGACTGCGAGTCTGAGTCGCGCGAGGAGATGCGCGTGGTGACCACCGCCCGCCCCACCGAGGAGCAGTGGGGCGACCTGCTGTTCGCGTGGCGCGTGTGCAAGCACGTGCGCTCCAACGCGATCGTGATGGCGAAGGGGCTGGCGACGCTCGGGATCGGCGCCGGGCAGATGAGCCGCGTCGACTCGGTGCGGATCGCGGTCGAGAAGGCCCAGTCGCCGCTCGAGGGCTCGGTGCTTGCCTCGGACGCGTTCTTCCCGTTCGCCGACGGTCCCGAGGCCGCGATCGCGGCGGGCGTGAAGGCGATCATCCAGCCGGGCGGCTCGCAGCGCGACCAGGAGGTCATCGACGCTTGCGAGAAGGCCGGCGTGGCCATGGTGTTCACCGGCCGCCGCCACTTCCGCCACTGAGCGGAGAGCGCCGCCGGCCCCTGCCCTCAGGCTGCTCTCTCGCCCGTGGGCTGGGCCGTCTTCGACGCGCGCTTGCGGCGCAGGAGCCGCTCGTCGGCGCAGCGGAACAGCTCGTCGGGGGCGGTCGCCTCGTCAGGGGCGATCCCCCAGCCGAACGTCGCCCGGATCGAGTCGATGCCCTCGGGCATCTCGGCTGTCGCGATAGCTTCGTCGAGCGCGGTCACGAGCCGCTCCACCCCGGCGCCGCCCGAGTCGCGCGCGACGAGGGCGAACTCGTCGCCCCCTATGCGCGCGAGGCAGTCGCCCTCGCGGGCGACGTCGAGGCAGGCCCGGGCCACGGCCTGCAGGACGGCGTCGCCGACAGGGTGGCCGTGCCTGTCGTTGATGCTCTTGAAGTCGTCGAAGTCGAACAGCACGAGCACCGTCTTCCCGCGCGCGGCGTCCGCGAGGGCCGTATCGAACGCCCGCCGGTTCTGCAGGCCGGTCAGGGGATCCTGCTGCGCGATCGCGCGCTGGCGCGCCTCGGCCCGCACGAGCCGGCGCTTGAGCATCTGCATCACGACCGTCTCGCTCGCGACGGCGGCGGCGAAGATCGCGGCTCGGGCCGGGTAGGCGCTGCCCAGCGCGGCGCCGTCGTAGGCGAGCGGCGTGGCGTACGCGAGCACGAACAGCGCCACGAGCGGCCACGCGAGCCGCGGCGGGAAGAAGTACGCGATGAACAGCGCGGTGAAGAGGAGCAGCGGCTGGAGATAGCTGTCCGCCCCGCCGGTGGCCCAGAGCGCGAGCGCGACCACCGGCAGCATCGCCGCCGTCACCCACGCGCGGGTCCCGATCCGCATCGTCAGCGACCGGATGCCGAGGGCCAGCTCGACGCACCCCCACGCCGACGCGAACGCGACGAGCCCGAGAGCCCAGCCGAGATGCGACCGGTCGCTCCCGGGGAGCGCCAGCCCGAGAAGCCCCGTCGCCGCGGCGATCAGCCACATCACGCCCGCGGTGAGATCCGCCAGCGGACCGTCGCCGTCGTCAGGTCGCGTCCCAGAGCGCTGGGGATTCACGTCGGGGTGCCGCATTTCTCTACCTCGATATCGGACGCGCGCGCGATCACTTGACCGCGGGGTGCTCCGCTGCCGACCCGCGCACTCGCGCATGACCCCGCACTAGCATCCGCACGGGGCCGTTAGCTCAATTGGTAGAGCGAGGGGCTTTTAACCCCGAGGTTCTGGGTTCGAGTCCCAGGCGGCCCACTTGTCCCAACGTTTCTACGATTCACCCGCGCTCGCGCTCGCGCTCGGCGCGGCGCCGCGGCGGATCTGGCGGAGCGCTCGTGCGGGCCGTGCGCTTGGGCGGGGGAGGCTTCACCCGCCACCGGGGCCTTGCGGCTCCAGGATGGGTCTCCGGCGTCCTCGCCCAGCCGGCGCCTACGGTTCGGCCTGAGCATGAAGGCGTCGCTGATCGGGCCGAAGGTGGGTTCGCGCAGGCCCCGGAGGGGCAACGCGCCAATCGCGCGCCCGGCGCTCCCTATGCCCACGACGGGCGTAACAAATCGCGCAACTTCCTGTTTGTCCTGATGCATGCCGGGCAACGGACAGCGGGAGGAGGCGGAACCCACGGAATCGGCAGCAGACGGCTGGGAAGGAATGACCGAGGAGATCGCGGCGGTCCACCTCGAGACCGCCAGGCGGGGGATCACGGGCGACCCGCGGGACGAGTCGGAGCGCTATGCGGAGGGCTCGGAGGAGCTGATGCTCCAGAACGAGCGCCGCGCGCTGCGCTCGGCCTGGCGGCGCATCTGCCTGAAGCGCTGAGCGCCCGCGACACGGCGCGCTCCGGCGCGTAGGGTTCCGGGCATGACCGAAGCGCCGGAAGCCGTGGCCGCAGCGGAGCTCGCCTGCCTCGACGGACGCATCCAGCCCGCCGCGGAGGCGGCCATCCCGGTCACCGACGAGGGCTTCCTGCGCGGCGACGGGGTGTTCGAGGTCGTGCGCGTCTACGCCGGCACGCCCTACGCGCTCGACGAGCACCTCGAGCGCATGGGGCGCTCCCTGGCGAACCTGCGGCTCGGCTACCCGCTGCCGCAGGCCGAGATCAAGCGCGAGGCCGCCGAGCTGCTCTCCGCCCGCGGCGAGGGCTTCGACGGCGTCCTTCGCATCGTCCTCACCCGCGGCGGGCACCGGCTGCTCCTCACCGAGCCGCTCAGGGACCGCCCCGGGTCGCTCAGCATCGCGTTCGTCACGCACTCCCCCACCCCCGTGCTCGAGGGCGTCAAGTCGCTCTCCTACGCCGCGCACATGCTCGCCACGCGGATCGCCCAGGAGCGGGGCTTCGACGAGGCGCTGCTCGTCACGCCGCGCGGCCGCGTGCTGGAGGCCCCGACGGCGTCGCTCTTCTGGGTCGCGGAGGACGGCGCGCTCTGCACCACGCCGCTCTCCGAGCGGGTCCTCGCCTCGATCACGAGGGAGCGGCTGATGCAGCTCGTGGATGTCGAGGAGCGCGCCGTCACGACCGACGAGCTGCCGCGCGCCAGCGAGGCGTTCCTCGCCTCGACGGTGCGGGAGGTGCACCCGATCCGCCGGATCGAGGACGTCGAGCTCGAGGCGCCCGGGCCACGCACCCGCGAGGCCGAGCAGGCATTCGCCGCCCACCTCCGCGCGGTGCTCCCCCGCCCGCCGCTCTAGGATGCGCGCGAGCCGGCGCGTCGACGCGCGGGCGGCCGGTGACGGGCGGTGCCGTCCACCTGGTAGCTGAGGTACCAGGCGAGGTGGCGCGCCACGCCTGCGGCCACCCCGACGGCCTCCATCGCCCCGGCGATCAACTTCCGTGCGACCACACGCACATCATATGCCGGCCTCGGGACCCGGGCGGAAAACATCGTGCGAATAGTCACCATCGTCGGAAACCGGCCTCAGTTCGTGAAGGCGGCAGCCGTCTCGCGCCGCCTCCGCGAGCGCCACGACGAGCGGCTGATCCACACCGGCCAGCACTACGACGACGAGCTCTCGCGCATCTTCTTCGAGGAGCTCGCGGTGCCGGACCCCGACTGCGAGCTCGGGGTCGGCGCCGGCAGCCCGACCGAGCAGACGGCGCGCATCATCGCGGGCCTCGAGCGCGAGCTACGCCGCTTCGAGCCCGAGCTCGTGCTCGTCTACGGCGACACCACCTCCACGCTCGCCGGCGCGATCGCGGCGGCCCAGGCGCGCATCCCGCTCGCGCACGTGGAGGCCGGCATGCGCTCGTTCGACCGCGCGATGCCCGAGGAGCTCAACCGCGTGCTGACCGACCACGCGAGCGACCTCCTCCTGTGCTCGACCGAGACGGCGGTGCGCAACCTCGAGCGCGAGGCGGCCGCGGGTGAGATCCACCTCGTGGGCGACGTGATGGCAGATGTCTCGCTCGCGTTCGCGCGCGTGGCGGAGGAGCGCTCCCGCGCCCTCGAGGCCCACGGCGTGACGCGCGGCGAGTACGTGCTCGTCACCGCGCACCGGGCGGGCAACGTGGACCACCCGGCCCGGCTCGCGAGGCTCGTCGAGCTCCTCGAGGCCCTGCCGCTGCCCGCCGTGTTCCCGGTCCACCCGCGCACGCGCGCCCGACTCGAGGCGGCGGCGCTGATGCCCCGGCTCGAGGCGGCGCCGCGGCTGCGCCTTACCCGGCCGCTCGGCTACCTCGACTTCCTCACGCTCGCGCGGCACGCACGCGCGATCCTGACCGACTCGGGCGGCGTGCAGAAGGAGGCCTACCTGCTGGGCGTGCCCTGCGTCACGCTGCGCGACACGACCGAATGGGTCGAGACGGTGGAGCTCGGTTGGAACGTGCTCGTCGACCTCGACCGCGACGCCGCGCTGCGCGCCCTCGAGCGTCCGCGGCCGTCGGGCAAGCGGCCCGAGCTCTACGGCGGCGGGCGCGCCGGGGAGCGCATCTCCGACGTTCTCGCCTCATACACTCCCAGGCGATGAAGATCGGGATTGTCGGCCTCGGCTACGTCGGGCTGCCGCTCGCGGTCGAGTTCTGCGATGCCGGTCACGAGGTCATGGGCGTCGACGTCGACGCGCGCAGGGTCGCGCAGCTCGAGCGCGGCGAGAGCTACGTGGAGGACATCCCCTCCGAGCGGCTCCGCTCCGTGCTCGACCGCTTCACGCCCACCACGCGGTACGGCGCGCTGCGTCCCGCCGACGCCGTCATCATCGCCGTGCCGACCCCGCTCACGCGCAATCGCGAGCCGGACCTGGGCCCGCTGACGTCGGCAGCCAGCGAGCTCGCGCGCGTCGTGCGTGCGGGTCAGCTCGTCGTGCTCGAGTCGACAACCTACCCGGGGACGACGCGGGAGCTGCTCGTGCCGCTGCTCGAGGAGTCCGGGCTGGCCGCCGGGCGCGACCTGAACGTGGCGTTCTCGCCCGAGCGCGTCGACCCGGGGCGCACCGACTACCGCATGCGGAACACGCCCAAGGTGGTCGGCGGCCTCACGCCCGCCTGCCTGGAGCGCGCGGTGGACCTCTACAGCGAGGTGTGCGACCACGTCGTGCCGGTCTCCGGTCCCGAGGCCGCGGAGATGACGAAGCTCCTCGAGAACATCTTCCGCTCGGTGAACATCGCGCTCGTGAACGAGCTCGCGATCGTGGCCGACCGCATGGGCGTGGACATCTGGGAGGTGGTAGAGGCGGCGGCGACGAAGCCCTACGGCTTCATGCGCTTCGACCCGGGACCCGGCATGGGCGGCCACTGCCTGCCCGTCGACCCGTTCTATCTCTCGTGGCGGGCGCGCGAGTTCGACGTGCAAACCGAGTTCATCGAGCTCGCCGGGCAGGTGAACCAGGCGATGCCGTACTTCTGCGTGGAGAAGGTCACGCAAGCGCTCAACGAGCACGCCAAGCCCGTGCGCGGGTCGCGGATCCTGATCCTCGGGGTCTCCTACAAGCCGGGCGTGGGCGACCTGCGCGAGTCGCCGGCGCTGAAGATCATGAGGCTGCTCGGCGAGCGCGGCGCGAGCCTCGTCTACCACGACGACTACGTGCCGGAGGTGCCCGAGCTCGGCCTGTCGTCGCAGACCCTCGAGCAGGGGCTGCAGGGCGCGGATGCCGCGGTGATCGTCACGGCGCACCCGAGCCTCGACGTGCAGGCCGTGGTGGACGCCGCGCCGCTCGTCGTGGACTTCCGCGGCGTGACGCGCGGGATCGAGGCGAAGAACCTCGTGCGCCTGTGACCCGGCCAGTGCAGGTCGGCGTGGTGGGGCTCGGCTACTGGGGGCCGAACCTTGCGCGCAACTTCGACCGCCTGCCCGACGTCGATCTGCGCTGGGTCTGCGACAGCTCGGAGGCGGCGCGCGCACGCTGGGCGCCGGAGTTCCCGCGCGCCCGCGTCGCGAGCGACCTCGATGAGCTGCTCGCCGACCCCGAGCTCGACGCGGTGGCGGTCGCGACCCACGTGCCGGCGCACGCGAGCACCGCGCTGCGCGTGCTCGCGGCCGGGAAGCACTGCTTCGTCGAGAAGCCGCTCGCGCAGTCGGTCGCGGACGCCGAGGAGGTCGTCGCCGCCGCCCGCGCCGCGGGCCGGGTGCTGATGGTCGGGCACCTGCTCGAGTACCACCCGGGCGTCGAGAAGGTGAGGGAGATCGCAGCCGCGGGGGAGCTCGGCGACGTCCGCTACATCTACACGAACCGGCTGAACCTCGGGAAGCTCCGGCCCGACGAGAACGCCCTCTGGAGCCTCGGCGCCCATGACGTGTCCGTGATCCTGCGGATCGTGGACGAGGAGCCGAGCGAATGCCACGCCTTCGGCGAGAGCTACATGAAGCCGGGCGTCGAGGACGTGGTGTTCTGCTACCTGCGCTTCCCCTCGGGCGTCGCGGCCCATCTGCACCTGTCGTGGCTCGACCCGCACAAGGAGCGCCGGCTCACGGTCGTAGGCTCGCGGAAGATGGCCACCTTCGACGACATGGAGCTCGAGCGGAAGGTGACCGTCTACGACAAGGGCTTCGACCAGGACACCTCGTCGTACGGCGAGTACATCACGCGCTCGGGCGACATCTGGAGCCCGCGCGTCTCGAACGAGGAGCCGCTGCGGATCGAGTGCCGGCACTTCGTCGAGCGCGTGCGCGACGGCTCGGAGCCGCGCTCCGGCGGCCGGAGCGGCCTGCGCGTCGTGCGCGTGCTCGAGGAGCTGCAGCGCTCGCTGGACGGGAGCTCGCGTGCTGCGGCCGTCTGACCGGGCGCCGGGCCTGCTGCTTGGCGAGGGCGTGGAGCTGCCGCCGACCGTGGAGATCGGCGGGAACGTCGTGATCCACGCGGGCACGGTGATCGGCGGCGAGGTGCGCATCCAGGACAACGCGGTGCTCGGCAAGCCCCCGGCGCTCGGCCCGCGCTCGCGCGCCTCGCGCGAGCCGCCGCCGCCGCTCGTGGTGGAGGCCGGCGCGACCATCTGCGCGGGCGCGGTGGTGCTTGCGGGCGCGCGCATAGGCGAGGGGGCCGTGGTGGGCGATCAGTCGCACGTGCGCGAGCGCGCCGTGGTCGGCGCGGGATCGGTCGTCGGCCGCGGGTCGGCGATCGACAACGACGTGACGGTCGGCGCCGGCGTGCGGATCCAGACCGGCTGCTACATCACGGCTCACAGCGTCGTGGAGGACGACGTGTTCGTCGCGCCGGGGGTGACGACGACGAACGACGACACCGCGGGGCGCCACGCGGCCGACTACGAGCTGCGCGGCGCCATCCTGCGGCGCGCCTGCCGCGTGGGCGGCGGCGCCGTGCTGCTGCCGGGCGTCGAGGTGGGCGAGGAGGCGTTCGTCGCGGCGGGCGCCGTCGTGACCCGCGACGTGCCGCCGCGCACGCTCGTAATGGGGGTGCCCGCGCGTCCGGTGCGCGAGGTGGGCGACGAGGAGCTGCTCGAGCGATGGCGCTGAGCGCTCCCGTCGTAGACCGAGCCGTCGGCCTCGCGCGGGGCGCGCGGCGGCCGCTGATGCTGCGCCGGCGCAGAGGGCTGGAGGTGGCCGACCGTCGTACCGGTGCGCTCGCGCTCGCCGCGCTCGCCTCCACCGCGGGCGTGATCGCGGCCGAGGTCGGGCGCGTCTGGCGGCGCGGCTCGGCGCCCATGCCCGCCGAGGCGGACGACCTGCTGCTCGCCGCGGAGGAGGCGATCGGCGAGACGGTGTCGGTCGCCGTCGCTGGCTACCGGCAGGGAAGCGACCGTGAGAACGCCGCGTTCAACCTGTTCGCCTCCTTCGTCGTCACCTTCCTCGCCGCCCGCGGCCTCGCCTGGGTGCTGCGCGGCCGGCGCCGGGTCGGCCCGTTCCGCGACGTGCACATCGGCCGCCGCCACATCCACCACTTCGTGCCCGGCATCCTGCTCGCGTTCGCGTCCGGCTCGATCGCCGTCGCGTCCGGCCGCGAGGAGCTGAAGCCCAAGCTCGCGCTCGCCTTCGGCGCCGGCATGGGCCTCACTCTCGACGAGTCGGCGCTGCTGCTCGAGCTCGAGGACGTGTACTGGACGCGGGAGGGCGTGCTGAGCGTGCAGGTGACGCTCGGGGTGACGGCGCTGATGGGGGCGATCGTCACGGCGGCGCGGCTGCTTCGCCGCGGCGAGCGCGCGGTGCTCGAGCGGGCGGCGCCCGGCGCGGGCGGCTCGGGCTAGGCGACCTTCTGCAGCCGGCGCGCCGCCTCGGTCCAGATCATCTGGTCCCGCTCCGGCCCGACCGACACCATCACGATCGGCACGCCGGTGTGCTCGGCGATGAAGTCCAGGTAGTCGCGAGCCGCCTGCGGCAGGTCCTCGATCCTGCGGGCGCCGCTGATGTCCTCGTGCCAGCCGCTCAGCTCCACGTAGTCGCCGCGCGCCTTGTGCAGGATCGACTGGTGGTAGGGGAACTCGTCGAAGCGCGAGCCTTCGGGCCCCAGGTAGCGGACGGCGGCGTAGAGCGGGTCGATGCCGGTTAGCACGTCGAGCTTCGTGATGACGAGGCCCGTGAGCCCGTTCAGGCGGGCGGCGTAGCGGAGCGCGACCAGGTCCATCCAGCCGGTGCGGCGGGCGCGGCCGGTGGTGGTACCGAACTCGTGGCCCGCTTCGCGCAGCCGCTCGCCGGTCTCGCCGTCGAGCTCGGTCGGGAACGGGCCCGCGCCGACGCGGGTGACGTACGCCTTCGCGATCCCCCACACGTCGTCGATGTCGCGTGGGCCCACCCCGGCGCCCACGCAGGCGGCGCCCGCGATCGGGTTGGACGAGGTGACGAACGGGTAGGTCCCGTGGTCGATGTCGAGCAGGGTCCCCTGCGCGCCCTCGAACACCACGAGGCCGTCGGAGTCGAGCGCGTCCCAGACGATCCGCTGCGTGTCGGCGATGTGCGGCTCGAGCCGGTGGCCGTAGCGCAGGTAGTCCTCTGTCATCGTGTGGAGGTCGAGCGAGGGGTCCTTCGCGTAGGGGCGCAGCGACTGCCGCTTCGGCTCGAGCGCGGTGGCGATCTTCTGCTTGAGGATCTTCTCGTCGAGCAGGTCCTGGACGCGGATGCCGAGGCGCGCCGCCTTGTCGGCGTAGGCGGGGCCGATGCCGCGCCGCGTGGTGCCGATCTGCAGCTTGCCGAGCTTCGTCTCGCCCTCGTGGTCGAGCAGCAGGTGGTACGGCATGATCAGGTGGGCGTTGGCCGAGATGCGCAGCCCGTTCGTGTCGACGCCGCGGCGGCGCAGCTCGTCGAGCTCGCCGATGATCACGCGCGGGTCGACCACCACGCCGTTGCCGATCAGGCAGAGCTTGCCGGGGTAGAGGATCCCGGAGGGGACGAGGTGGAACTTGTAGACCTCGTCGCCGCGCACGATCGTGTGGCCGGCGTTGTTCCCGCCCTGGAAGCGCACGACCACGTCCGCCTGCTCGGCGAGCAGGTCCGTGACCTTGCCCTTGCCCTCGTCGCCCCACTGGGCGCCCACTACGACTAGTCCTGGCATCTCGAGCCGAGTGTAGGGAGCGGGCGCCGCTACGGTGTCGAGGCCATGCGCAGGTCGCGTCCCATGATCGGGATGGGGTCGCCGCAGATCTCGACCAGCCGCGACACGGTGCGCGCCCCCACCTGCTCGCGCAGCTCGTCGAGGTCCGTCAGGTTGGTGGTCACGACGATCGACGCCTCCTCCTGCCAGCGCTCGTTGACGATCGAATAGAGCTGCTCGAGCACCCACTCGGTGCGCTTCTCGGCGCCGAGGTCGTCGAGGTGGAGCAGGTCGACCTCGCAGAGGCGCCGGAAGAAGCTCGCATACGACTCGCCCGCGTCGCGCTCGTAGGTCTCCTTGATGTCGGCGAGCAGCCGGGGCACGGAGTAGATGGCGACCGAGCGCCCCGCCTCGAGCGCGGCCTTGGAGACGAGCATGGCGAGCGACGTCTTGCCCGTGCCCACGTCGCCCTGGAACCACAGGCCGCGCCCCTCGTCGAGCCGCTCGGAGATCCGTTCGGTGAACGCGCGCACCGTGCGCAGCACGAAGGGGTCCATGTCGCAGATCGGCTTGCGCTCGAACGACACCCCGCGGAAGCGCCTCGGGATGCCGGTCCCGATGCGGCGGCTCTGCGCCCGGTTGATGCGCCGCTCGCGGCACGCGCATGGGCGCGCCAGGTTGTCGTCGCCCAGGAGCCAGCCGCTGCCGTCGCACTCCCCCTCGGGGCAGTAGCCCGTCTCCCCTGCGCCGGGGTCCCGCCCGAAGCGCGCGGCGCGGACCTCGAGCTCGTCGTCGAGATCCGGGGAGTCGTCGTACGGGCGCTCGCCCGCGGGGTCGAACAGCCCCTCGTGCGCGAGCCCGCTCACAGGCCGTCGTCGGGGGCGGGCGCGACCGGCGCCTCGCCGGGCCGCTCGCGGTAGAGGTTGGCGAACTTCGGATAGCGCGAGAGGAACGTGAGCACCACGTCGCCGACCGGGCCGTTGCGGTGCTTGGCGACGATCACGTCGGCCTCGCCGGGCCGGTCGGAGTCGCGGTTGTAGTACTCGTCGCGGTAGATGAACATCACGAGGTCGGCGTCCTGCTCGATCTGGCCCGACTCGCGCAGGTCGGAGAGGAGCGGACGCTTGTCGGGGCGCGCCTCGACGGCGCGCGAGAGCTGCGACACCGCGATCACCGGGATCTGGAGCTCGCGCGCGAGGATCTTGAGCCCGCGGCTGATCTGCCCGATCTGCTCCACGCGGCTGGCGGTCGGGTCCTCGGGGCGCATGAGCTGCAGGTAGTCGACGATCAGCAGCCCGAGCGGCTTGCGCGCGTGCAGGCGCCGCGCCTTCGCGCGCACCTCGAGGATCCCGATGTCGCTCGAGTCGTCGACGTAGAGCGGCGCTCGCGCGAGCCTTTCGGTGGCCTTCACGACCTTCGGCCAGCGGTCGGGCTTGACGCGCCCCTTGCGCAGGTCGTCGCCGTTCAGCTTGGCCTGCGAGGCGATGAAGCGCTGGGCGAGCTCTGTCTCGGACATCTCGAGCGAGAAGAGGGCGACGGGGCGGTCGTACTCGACGGCCGCGTTCTCCGCGATGTTGACGACGAGCGCGGACTTGCCCATCGAGGGCCGCGCGGCGAGCACGATCAGGTTGCCGGGCTGGAAGCCGCCGGTGAGCTCGTCGAGGTCCGTGAACCCCGAGGGCGTGCCGGTGACCGGCAGGCCCTGGCGCGAGACGAGCTCCAGCTTGTCGAGCTCGTCGTGGAGGACGTCCTCGATCGAGCGCAGCTCGCCCGTGCGGTCCTCGTGCCCGACCTTGAAGAAGAGCGACTCCGCGCGCTCGACGAGCGAGCTCGCGTCCCCGCTCCAGCTGTAGACCTCATCCTGGATCTGCCGCGAGGCCTCGAGCAGCCGCCGCATGAGCGCGTGCTCGCGCACGATGCGCGCGTAGTGGCGGGCGTTCCCCGCCGCCGGGACCATGCTCGGCAGCGAGTGGATGTACGCCTGGCCGCCTGCCTCCTCGAGCTCGCCGTGCCGGCTCAGGTCCTCGCAGACCGTGACCGGGTCGATCGCCTCCGGCTCCGCCTTCTCCTTGAGCCGGATCATCGACCGGAAGATGAGCTGGTGGCGCGGCCTGTAGAAGTGCTCGGGCTTCAGCCGGACGTCGACCAGCACGCCGTCGAGCGCCTGCTCGGCGAGCAGGATGGCGCCCAGCACCGAGGACTCGGCCTCGAGGTTCTGGGGAGGCAGCTTGCCCGAGTCAGGCGCGACCGAGACAGCCACGTGCGCTCAAGGGACGAGGCTGTCGGGACTACCGGAGTACGCCGCCCAGCGAGCGCCTGCGACCACCGGAACGCTTCCTACTCGCCGGTGACGATCGTCTTGACCTCGGCGGTCACGCCCTCCGCCACCTCGACGGTGACCATGTGCGTGCCGGTGGTCTTGATCGGGTGATCGAGCTGGACCTTGCGCCGGTCGAGCCGCAGGCCGCGGGCCTGCCGGATCGCGTCGACGATGTCCTGGGAGGTAACCGAGCCGAACAGGCGGCCGTCGTCGCCCGCCTGCTGACGGATCGTGAGCACCGTCCGCGTCAGCAGCGCGGCGTTCTCCTGCGCCCTCGCCGCCTGCTCCGCGGCAGCGCGCTCGGCCGCCTCGGCGCGCCGGCGCGCCTCGGCGATCGCGCCCGGCGTGGCGGGCTGCGCGAGCTTGCGCGGGACGAGGTAGTTGCGCAGGTACCCCGGGGAGACCTCGACGACGTCGCCGCGGTCCCCTAGGCTCTCGACCGGCTGAAGCAGGATCGCCTGGGCCATCCTCTAACGCTCCGCGACGTAGGGCAGCAGGCCGAGCTCGCGGGCGCGCTTGATGGCGATCGCGAGCTGACGCTGGTGCCTGCGGCACGCCCCGGTGATGCGAGCCGAGCGGATCTTGCCCTTCTCGCTCATGGCGCGGCGCAGGGTGCCGAAGTCCTTGTAGTCGACGACGTCGACCTTGTCGCGGCAGAAGGCGCAGGGCTTCCTGCGCCCGCTACCCGGGCTGCCCTTGCGGTCGCGCCGACGCGCCTGACGGCCGGCTGTACGTGCCTTTGCCAAGTTCTCTAGCTCCTTTGGGTGATCGGTCCCGAGTGCCGCGCCCGCGGGCATGCTCCCAGGGCGCCCTCTCCGCCGCCGATGACCGCGGCCACCAGCGAGGAGCGGCTGGCGGCCGGGCGCGGTGCCTGGCGCCTCGTCCGCGGATGCGGCAATTCGCGACCGACCATGTTAGAACGGGATGTCATCGTCCGCGTTCCCCGGGCCGGCGGGCGCGGTCTCGAAGTCGGCTGTGTCGGCCGGGAGGTCGCTGCGCGGAGTGAAGCGTCCGCCGTTCTCGACGCCCTCGCGCGAGCCGAGGAACTGCACCGAGTCGGCGACGATCTCGACCGACTGGCGCTTGTTGCCGTCCTTGTCTTCCCACTCGCGCCACTCAAGCCGGCCATCGATGGCGACCGGACGCCCCTTCTGGAGGTAGGTCGCGCAGTTCTCGCCCTGGGCGCCCCACACCGTGACGTCGAAGAAGTTCGGCTTGTCGACCCACTCGCCGGAGGGGTCGCGCCGGCGCGTGTTGCAGGCGATGCGCAGGCTGCAGACGGAGGTCCCGCCGGTGGTGGTGCGAAGCTCTGGATCCCGCGTGAGGTTGCCCGTCAGGACGACGCGGTTGATGTTGGTGGCTGCCATGTGAGTTGATGCTCCTTCGGTCTGGGCGGGCGGTTGGGATCTCGGTCGAGGGTACAGGCCCGAACCGACGCCAACAGGGCCTCGTCCGCGAAAGTTGCGGCAATGTCGGCGCGTTTTCACGATCGCGCCCACTGCCGTGACGGAAGCTCGTCCCGCCAGGTCCTCCGCGGGACCGACGACCGCCCGAGTCGCCATGCTCTCCGCCGTGCCCTCGCCTTGCCCCGATCCCGCGAGCGCGCCCGACCCCGACTCGCGCGCGTGGCTCGCCGCGCTCAGCGGCGGGGACGAGCGCGAGCGCGCCCGCGCGGCCGGGCGCCTGCGCTCGCTGGTCGCCCGCGCGGTGCGGGACGGGCTGCGCGGGCGCGGTGAGCGCGACCCCGACCTGGCGGCCGAAGCCGCCGAGGCGGCGTTCGAGCGCCTGCGCGCCTCGCTCGACGCCTACGACGGCAGCAGCCGCTTCACCGTCTTCGCCGCGAGCTTCGCGTTCGCCGAGCTGGCGCGAACCCTGGGCGGCGCGCGCTCGCCCGACTGCCGCGACTGCCTCGCCGCGATCGCCGAGCACGTCGAGATCGAGCTCGTGGGCGGGAGCCCGGGAGGCGCGATGCCCGCTCTCGAGGCCCATCTCGGCGCGTGCCCTGGCTGCGCGGACGCGCGCGAGGGGCTGCACGACTTCGCGCTGCGGCGCGCCTGAGGCGCGCGCGATCCGCCCCTCCCGCAGCGCCCGGTGGGGGAGTACGCTGGACCAACGGCCGGTTTTTCCCCAGGCGCCGGCCAAGGGGCGGGTGAACGAACGCGAGGTCCATGAGCAGGGAGTCATGAGGGCCGAGGGCGCGCTCCGCTTCCTCGCCGAGGCCAGCGCCGCCCTCGCTCGCTCCCTCGACTACGAGCGAACCCTCAAGGAGGTCGTGACGCTCGCGGTGCCCGACTTCGCCGACTGGTGCTCCGTGGACGTGCTCCGGCCGGACGGCTCGCTGCGCGGGATCACGAGCGGCCAGCCGGACCCCGAGCAGGAGCGGCTGCTGCTCGAGCTGAGCCGCCGCTACCGCGAGCAGAAGGCCGGCAGCGAGGGCGTGCTGCACGTGATCGAGACCGACGAGTCCGAGCTCGTGACCGACGTCGTCGGGCACTCGGCCGTGCCGCTTCGGGACGACGAGCTCGAGGCGTACGGAGAGCTCGCGCCCGCCTCCTGCATGATCGTGCCGCTGCGGGCGCGCGGGCGCACCATCGGGGCGCTCACCTTCCTCGCGCTCGGAGGGAGCCGCCACTACAACGAGACGGACCTCGACTTCGCGCACCACCTGGCGCGCCGTTTCGGGCTGGCGATCGACAACGCGCGCCTCTACGAGGAGGCCGAGCGGGCGCGGGCACAGCTCGACTCGGTGTTCGCGAGCGTGCCGGTCGGCCTCGCGCTCTACGACACCGACCTCCGCTGCGTGCAGATCAACGAGGCGCTCGCGGCGATGAACGGCATCCCGGTCGGGGATCACATCGGGCGCACCGTGTTCGAGCTCGTCGGCGAGGAGCTCGGCGAGGAGGTGTCCGCGGCGTTCAGGCAGGTGCTCGAGACGGGCGAGGCGCTCAGCGACATCGAGTACGCCGGCGAGACGCGCGCCTGCCCCGGCGAGACGCGCCACTGGCTCGGCTCGTACATACCGGTGAAGGGCCCCGACGGCACGCCGATCGGGGTGAGCGTGGTCGTCATCGACGTCACCGAGCGGCGCCGGCTGCTCGAGTCGGAGCGCGCCGCGCGCAGGCGCGCCACCTTCCTGGCGCACGCGGGCGAGATCCTCGACGCCTCGCTCGACTACGAGGAGACGCTCGCCAACGTCACCCGCATCGCGGTGCCCGCGATCTCCGACGGGTGCGCGATCCAGCTCCTCGACGAACGCGGGGAGCTGCGGCAGGTGGCCGTCGCCCACGCGGACCCCGCCAAGGAGGATCTCGCCTGGGAGCTCTGGCGGCGGTATCCGCCGCGACCCGACGACGCCTCGGGCGCGTTCAAGGTGATCCGCAGCGGCGAGTCGGAGCTGATCCCGCGGGTGACGGACGACCTGCTCGTCATGGCGGCGAGGGACGGCGGGCACCTCGAGCTGCTGCGCCGGCTCGACGTGCGATCGGCGATCACGGCGCCACTGCGCGTGCGCGGCCGCACGCTCGGCGTGCTCGGGCTCCTCTCCTCCGAGTCGGGCGCGATCTTCACGGAGGACGACCTGCGGCTCGCCGAGGACGTCGCGCGGCGCGCCGCAATCGCGGTCGAGAACGCGCGGCTCTACACCGAGCGCACCCGGATCGCGCACACGCTGCAGACGCGCCTCCTGCCGATGCGCCTGCCGGAGATCGAGGGCGGCGAGCTCGCCGTCCGCTACCGCGCGGCGGGCGAGCTGCAGGAGGTGGGCGGCGACTTCTACGACGTCTTCGACCACCCCGACGGCGGCTGGCAGCTCATGATCGGAGACGTGGTCGGCAAGGGGCCCGAGGCTTCCGCGACCACCGCGCTCGCACGCTACACGCTACGCGCGGCCGCCCTGCAGACGCCCGAGCAGGACGCCGTGCTCGGGATCCTCAACGAGGCGATGCTCCGCGAGGGGGGCGACCTCTGCACCGTCTGCGTCGCGCGCTTCAGGCCGCGCTCCGAGACGGCCGAGCTGCGTCTGGCGCTCGCCGGGCACCCGCCCGCGCTCGTGCTGCGGGCCGACGGGACGGTCGAGCCCGCCGGCGAGTACGGCACGATCGTGGGCGCGTCGCACGAGGCCGGCTTCGAGGAGTCGACCCTCGAGATGCGCCCGGGAGACACGCTCGTCCTCTACACCGACGGCGTGATCGAGACGGGGCCGCTCGGCGGGCATCTCGGCGAGGCGGGTCTCGCGTCGATGCTCGCCGGCCTGCGCGGCCGCTCGCCCGAGGAGATCGTCGACACGCTCGAGCGCAAGGCCATGGAGCGGAGCGGCGGCGACACCCGCGACGACATCGCCCTCATCGCGCTGCGCTTCCAGCCCGACCCGGTGGCGGCGGGCATGCGCGGCGCGGCGCCGGGAGCGCCTGCGAACGGGTAGGAGCGCCCGGGCCGGCTAGCGCCCGCGGGAAGGCGGCGCGTCGGCGACCGAGCGGGCGGCCACCTGAGCGGTGCCGGCCTCCTCGCGCGGCTCCGGCCGCGCGCTCTGGGCGCGCGGCTCGGGTGGAGGCGGCGAGCCGGGCTTCAGCCTGATGATGCGGAAGCGCAGCACGCCGTCGGCGATCTTGAGCGTGTGGTCGAGCCTCTCGACGAGCTCGGGCGGGCCCTCGAACTGGAACAGGCGGTAGTCCGCCTCGCCGCGGTGATCGATCTCGTAGGCGAGGCGCCGCATGCCCCAGTCGTGCTGGCCCAGGAGCGCGCCGTCCGCCTCGATCGCGCCGCGCATCTGCGAGACGATCTCGTCGCGGCGCTCGTCCGGGGCGTTCGGGTCGAGCAGGAGCATCAGGTCGTAGAGCGGCATAGGCGGCGGGGGACGATAGCAGCGGTGCTCGGCCCTGCGTGCGCACGGGGGGCGAGAAAGGCGCCCGCGCGCCCTTTGGCCGAACGTGGAACGGCGGCGAGCAGGCGCGGCGCTCGGCATCGTGCGCCGGGTTCGATGGCGGAACATGGGGCGGTTGGCTGCGCTGCTCGCCGCCGGCCTGCTGATCGTCTCCGGGCAGCCCGAGGGGTGCGGCCGCGAGCCCGTGCGGCCGGCGCAGCCCGAGCGCCCGGCCGCGCCGTGGCGCCCGGCCGCGCCGGCTCGTCCCCTCGCGCCCTCACGGCCGAAGCGGCGCGCGCGACCGGGGCGGCGCGTGCGGACGACACCTCCCCGCGGCCGTCGCGCCCACCGGCGCCGCAGGCACCCGCGTGCGCCGAGCCCGGCGGCCGCGCCTGCCCGGCCCGCCGCGCCGGCGCCGCCGGCGCCCGCGCCCGAGCCGCCGCGCGGCGGCGAGTTCTCGTTCGAGGTCTAGGAGCGCGGCCTTCGGCGCGCGGGCGGGCGCGAACGGCTAGCGCCGCTCGGCCGCGGGCGGCTGCTGCGCGGCCTCGATCGGCGGCGGCGGCTCGCCCGCCCGCTTCGCCTCGATGTCGCGCAGCTGCTCGTCCACCCAGTTGCCCGGGTTGCGAGCGGTCACGATCCGCTTCAGCCCCGCGGAGCGCCAGGCGCGCTCCTCGGCGGACATCGTCAGCGCGCGGTGGATCGCGTCGGCCTGCTCCTGCACGTCGAACGGATTCACCGAGAGCGCGAACTCGCCGAGCTCCTCGTGCGCGCCGGTGTTCTCCGACAGGAGCGACACGCCGTCGCGCTCGTTCACGAGCGGCCCCTCCTTCGCAACCAGGTTCATGCCGTCGAACATCGCGTTGACGATCAGCAGGTCGTAGTGCTTGTAGGCAGCGATCGCCTCGTCGAGGTTCTCGCGCAGCTTGAGGTGGATCGGCATCCAGTCGGTCGTGCCGTGCCGGTGGTTCACCACGGCGACGAGCGCCTCGATCCGCTCCAGGTACTCGACGTACTCGGGCACGTCCTGGCGCGAGGGCATCAGCTGGGCGATGAAGGTGACCTTCTCGCGGAACTCGGGGTGCTGGGTGAGGAAGAGGTCGAACGCCGTGAAGCCGCGCAGCACGTTCTTCGAGAGGTCGGCGCGGTCCACGCGCAGGATCAGGTGCTCGCGCCGGCGGCGCAGGAGCTCCTCCTCGAACTCGCGCACGGACTCCCGCGCCGCCGTCCTGCGGAAGCTCTCGGCCGAGATCGGCAGGGGGTAGGCGCGTACCCACACCTCGCGGCCCTCGTGGCGCACGACGCCTGCCTCGTCGTCCACGTCGAGCCCGAACAGCTCCCGGCAGCAGAGCAGGAAGTTGCGCTTGTAGGAGCGGGTGTGGAAGCCGATGATGTCGTTCGCCAGGATGCCCTCGTAGATGTCCTCGCGGATGTCGCGCGGCAGCACTCGCCAGGCGTCCGGCTGCGTCCACGGGATGTGCACGAAGTGGTGCAGGAAGAGGTCGGGGCGCTCGCGTCTGATCATCCTCGGCGCGGTGTAGAGGTGGTAGTCGTGGAGCATCACGACGGCATCGCCCTCGCCCACCTCGTCGAGCACAGCGGCGGCCAGGTCGGCGTTCACCGCGCAGTACCCGTTCTCGTACGCCTCCACCTCGTTGCGCCTGATGTCAGGCGCGTTCGAGAGGTCCCAGAGGTAGTGCTGGATGAACCACAGCAGCGGGTTCGCCACGACGTTGTAGAAGCGGTCGTACGCCTCGGGGTCGGACTCGACCAGGCGCACGGTGTAGGTCGTCCCGTCCACCTGGCAGGCGAAGCTGCGGCCGCCGTACCGCCGGCTCGCCTCGGCGTCGGCCTCCGTCATCGCCGACGCGATCCAGAGCGCGTCGCGGTGGTTCACGAGCCCCGTGAGGGCGGTGACGAGGCCTCCGCCCCCGCGCGTCGCGACGAGCTCACCGCGCTCGTCTCGATGGAATGTGGCGGGGCCGCGGTTCGAGACGAGGACGATGGGCGTGTCGCGCGTCATGCCAGGTCGGCGAAGATCCGCAGCCAGTCTCGCAACAGCCGCGGCGTGAGGAAGTGCTTGCGTACGTGCTCCTTGCCGGCGCGGCCGAGCCGCTTCCCGAGCTCCGGCTCGCGCAGGATCTCGAGCGAGCGCTGGGCGCACTGCTCGGGCGAGGAGACGAGGAAGCCGGTCTCGCCGTCCTGGACCTGGAGGGGGATTCCGCCCACGGCCCCGCCGATGAACGGCCGCGCCTTCCACAGCGCCTCGGAGACCGTGAGGCCGAAGCCCTCGCGCGTCGACTTCTGGACCACGACGTCCGCCTGGGACTGGAACGCGTTCACCTCGATCGCCCCGACGTTGTTGAGGTTGTTGAGGATCTTGATGTCGGGGTCTCCCGCCGCGTACTCGATGGTCGAGTTGAAGAACTCCCAGCCCTCGGGGTCGTCGGTGGCCATCGAGCCCACAAGCGCGAGCTGGACCTCGGGCATCTCCGCGGTGACGGCGCGGTAGGCGTCGATCACGCCGATCGGGTCCTTCCAGGGGTCGAAGCGCGACACCTGGCACATCAGCGGCCTGTCCACGTCGATGCCGAACTGGTCGCAGACGAAGGCGGCGTCCTCGGGCGAGAGCGCCATGTTCTTCGGCGAGAGCGGATCGATCGCCGGCGGGCAGATGTGGACCGTGCAGCTCGCTCCGTCGAGCGCGGCCGGCACGTACTCGCGGAGGTGGAAGACCGAGCCGTCGTAGTCGGTCACGAGCGGCACGATCCTCTCCATCGTCGCGGCGTTGGGAGTCGAGAGGTCGATGTGGCAGCGCCAGACCCAGTTGCGCGCCTTCTCGGGGACGTGCTGGCGCACCGCGGCGGGCTGCGGGTCGTGGACGATCACCACGTCCCAGCCGCCGGACAGCTCCTCCGCGTTCATGCGGTTGTACTGCTCGTAGACCTCCCAGCTGTGCGCGTCCAGCTCGTGCTCGGAGCCCTGGAGCGCGTTGTGGATCCGCTTGGTGACGTTGTAGAACTCCTCGCGGCCGATCATGATCTCCCACTCGGCCTCGATCCCGACGTCGCGCATGAGCGGCACGAGCGTGTAGAGGATCTCCGACACGCCCCCGCCGAACGCCGTCGCGGACAGGTGCAGCACCTTGAGCCCGCGCAGCCCCTCCGCGAGCTCCCGGATCTCCGCCACGAGCGGACGCCCCACCAGGTGGGTGTAGTCGGCGAGCGACTTGTGGCCTACCCCGACCGGTTGAAGCAAAACTCGGGCCTCCTGTGCCTCGCGAGCCAGCGGAGCCTACTCGGTGCCGTCGGGGAGGTATTTCACCAGCCGGACCACGCCGTCGCCGTACTCACACTCGTCGACAGTCGCCGCGATGATGGCCCGGCCGAGCTCCTGCTCCTCGGGCGAGACGTGTGGGTGCGCCGGTCCGCCGACCTCGAGCACGAGCCGGTCGTCGTGCAGCGCGAAGGCGCACACGAGCTGGCCCTGGGAGCCGTCGTGGACGAGCTCGCTCGCGGCCTCGGTGACCGCGAGCTTGAGGTCGGCGACGTCCTCGGGCTGGAGCGGCGTGAGCCGACAGACCGCCGAGAGGGCGAGCCGAACGAGCACGACGTAGTCCGGCTTGGCGGGCACCGTCAGCCGGACGGTGCTCGAACCGCTCTCGACTGTCATCGGGTCTCCGTTTCCTCCTGTCGTCCGCTTGAAACCGCAGGCTGTCCGTCCCTGCGCCGAGATGTTGGTCGATTTCCTCGCTGGGGGATCGGCTTCGCGGCCTTACCGCTCGGGCGCCGGGCGGCCCCGTGCGACGCCGGCGTGGCGCGGCCTAGTCCAGCCAGGGGCGGCTGCGCGAGATCGTACGGGGTGTCGTCGAGCGGTGCGGACGCGGCGCGGGCGAGCCGCGCGCGCTCGTGCGCCGGGGTCAGCCGCGCGTGTCCGAGGGGCGCCTGCCTAGCTTCACGTGCACGGTCGTGCGCTTGCCGTCCCGGAGGATCCCGAGCGCGACATCGGTGCCGGGGTCCTCGAGCGCGACGAGGCTGCCCAGGTCGTTCGAGCTGCGCACCGGCGCGCCGTTCACGGACACGATCACGTCGCCTCCCGCGAGCACGCGGCCGCCCTGGAAGCTCTCGCGCCGGCTCCCGCCGCGCAGGCCGGCGCGGTCCGCCGGGCCGCCGCGCTGGACGCTGGCCAGGAGCGCGCCGCGGTCGACCTTGAGGCCGAGATGCTCGGCGAGCTGCGGGTAGAGCGTCTGCGAGCTGACGCCGAGGTAGCCGTACTCGACCCTACCGTTCGCGCGCAGCTGCTCGATCGAGCGCTTGACGGTGTTGGCGGGCACCGCGAAGCCGACGCCCTCGCCGCCGCCGCTCGACGACTTGATCTGCGAGTTGATCCCGATCACCTTGCCCTGCGCGTCGATCAGGGGACCGCCGGAGTTGCCGTGGTTGATGGCCGCGTCGGTCTGGATGGCGTTGGCGATGTCGAACTGCGTGAGCGACCGGATCGAGCGGTCGAGCGCCGAGATCACGCCCACCGAGAGCGACTGCTCCTCTCCGAACGGGCTGCCGATCGCGGCCACGGGCTCGCCGACGCTCAGCTTCGACGAGTCCCCGAAGGAGAGCGGCACCATCCGGAGCCCGCTCGGGTCGACCTTCACGAGCGCGACGTCCGAGTCGGGGTCCGCTCCCACGATCCTCGCGCGGACGCGGTTGCCGTCGCCGAACTCGACGTAGACCTGGCTCGCCCGCCGCAGCGGCGGCCGGTCACCGGTCGTGACCACGTGGGCGTTCGTCGCGATGTAGCCGCTCGGGTCGACCACGAAGCCCGATCCGAGGCCCTCCTCGCCGCCGGCGAGCGCGCCGCCCGAGCCGTCGAAGATCGAGATGATCGTCACGACGCCGGGCGAGAGCTGGCGGTAGAGCGTCTCCGCGTCGAAGCCGGCGGCGGCGCGCCCGACCACCTTCACGGTGGTCTGCTGCACGGTGGTGGCCTGGAACGAGTCGTCCCTCTTGCCGCCCCCGCCGCAGCCGGCCGCCGTCAGCGCCGCGAGCGCGGCGACGGAGAGCGCGAGCGCCAGCCGCCTCACGCGCCACCGCCGTTCCGCGCGGAAGGGAGCGAGAGCGTGAAGACCGTCTCGCCCGGCCGCGAACGCAGTGTCACGTGGCCGCGCATGCGCTCGGCGAGCTCCTGCGCGATTGCCAGCCCGAGACCCGAGCCGCGCGCTGCGTCGGCGGTGTAGAAGCGCTCGAACACCTGGTCCCTGTCGGCGATGCCCGGGCCCGAGTCGGACACGCGCAGCGCCGCGGACCCGTTGCCGCCCACGGCGCTCACGCTGATGGGCGTGCCGGCCGGCGTGTGGCGAATCGCGTTGTCGAGCAGGATGCGCAAGACCTGCGCAACGCGTTCCCGATCGCACCAGGCGTGAACCGCGCGATCGGACAGCGAGAGGGCGAGCTCTGATCGGTGCTGGGTCACGGCGGGGGCGAACTCTTCCACCACGCGGCGCGCGATGTCCCCGAGATCGACGTCCTCCGAGTGCAGCTCGAGCGATCCGGCGTCGATCCGCGAGAGGTCGAGCAGGTCCACGGCGAGCTTCTGCAGGCGCCCGACCTGCTCGGCCATCGTCGCCAGGAACTCCTGCCGCTCCTCGGCGGTCAGGTCCTCGTCCTGGAGCAGCTCGACGAAGCCCCCGAGCGAGAAGATCGGCGTGCGCAGCTCGTGGGAGGCGGTGGCGATGAACTCCCTGCGGGCGCGCTCGACCTTCTGGAGCTGCTCTTGCATCTCGTTGAAGCTGCGCGTGAGCTGGCCGAGCTCGTCGCGCGAGTCGATCGGCAGCGGCTCGACGAACTGCCCGGCGGCGACCTTGTCGGCCGCGTTCTCGAGCCGCTTGACGCGCCGGGACACCGCGCGCGCCACGGCGTAGCCGCCGAAGAGCGCGACGAGCAACGCGAGGCCCGAAGCGATCAGCACGCGCCTGCGGATGATGCTCACGGTGTCCGCCACCTCGCCCAGCGAGCGCGAGTAGACCGCCACCCAGTCCGCCTGCTTGATCCCGTTCGTGTGCAGGGGGACCGCGACCTGCGCGGTGCGCTGACCCGCGACGCGCGTGATCCTCGCGGCGGCGCGGTTGGTGCGGAGCGCCTGGGAGGCGAGCCGGCGCACGCTGCGCGGCGGGCCGCTGTTGGCCGCGCGCGAGTCGGAGAGCGGGTAGAGCTCCCTGTTCCGCGTGCCCTGGCCGAGCAGCGTGAGCTTCGCGTTCGCGCCGTCCGCGACCGAGCGCACGAGCCCGTCGAGCCTGCGCGTCGAGATCGTGCTGAGGTTCAGGACCGACTCGAGCGGCCGCGACGACGCCGCCGCCACCCGCTCGAGGTCGTCCAGGCGCTGGTTCTCGAGCCGTGGGGTGAGCTGCGGCACGATGAAGAAGAAGACCACGGCGAGCATCGCCGCCGTGATCGCGAAGAAGAGCCCGGCCAGCTTGTGCGTGAGCGAGGGCAGGCCGAGGCGCGTGCGGCTCATCGGTCGCGGTAGTGGTATCCGACGCCGCGCACGGTGAAGATCAGCTGGGGCTCCCTAGGGTCGCGCTCGAGCTTCTCGCGCAGGTGCCGGATGTGCACGTCGATCGTGCGCGGGTCGCGGAACGCGGAGTCGCCCCAGATGCGGTCGAGCAGCGCCGTGCGCGAGAACACGCGGCCCGCGTTGCGGGCGAGGGTCGAGAGGATCTCGAACTCCACGTAGGTGAGCCTCACCGACTCGCCGCGCACCTTGACCGCGCGCTTGGCGAAGTCGATCCGCACCTCGCCGTCCTCGAGCGGCTGCTCGTCGGGGTGGTCGTCGCGCCGCCGCTCGGAGCGGCGCAGCACCGCCTTCACGCGGCTGCGGAACTCGCGTATCGAGAAGGGCTTGGTGATGTAGTCGTCGGCGCCGAGCTCGAGCCCGAGCACCTTGTCGAACTCGTCGGTCTTCGCCGTGAGCATGATGATCGGGACGGCGCTGGCGGCCCGCAGCCTGCGGCAAACCTCGAAGCCATCCATCCGGGGCAGCATCACGTCGAGCACGATCAGGTCGAAGGACTGGTCGCGGGCCCGGTCGAGCGCCTCCTGGCCGTCGAGCGCGGGGACGACCTCGTATCCCTCCTTGCGCAGCGGGTAGGAGAGCAGCTTCTGCACGGCCTGCTCGTCGTCGACGAGCAGGATGCGCGCGGGGTGCTGGGCGGACATCGTGCTCACGGCCCGGCTTGCCTCAACCAAGGCAGATTGTAGGTTGAGGGGATCGCGAGGCCTGAAGGGTGATCGAGCCGCGTATCTACAGAGCGGCGTTCCTGCCGGCCCTGCTCGCCGTGGTGATCGGGATGTTCTCCCTCGAGTCGAGGCCCTCACCGCTGCCGCAGGGGCTGGCTGCGGACGTCCTGTTCGAGGGCAGGCTGGCTGCCTCGAGCGCGCGCGCGCTGGCGGAGCGCTTCCCCGACCGCCGCCCGGGGCGGCCGGGCGACCTCGCGGCGGCGCGGCACGTGGCGCAGGGCCTCGCGGCCGCCGGCTTCGACACGCGCATCGACAGCTTTCGCGCCGGCGGGCGCGCGCTCGCCAACGTGGTTGCGCGCCGCGTGGGCTCGACCCGCCGCCAGATCGTCGTGATGGCTCCGCGCGACGCGCTCGGCGTGCCGGACGCGGCCGGGAGCGCGGCGGACACCGCGGCGCTGCTCGAGATGGCGCGCGTGCTCGAGGGGCGTGCGCCGCGCAAGACGCTCGTCCTCGCCTCGGTCGACGGGTCCACGCTCGGAAGCGCGGGCGCGCGCCGTTTCCTCGCCACCGACCCGGACCGCCGCCTGATCGACGGCGCGATCGTGCTCTCGAACCTGGGGGCCGACCGCGTCCGCGGCCCGCTCGTGGTCGGCTGGGGAGGCGACGCCAAGCGCGCCGGGATCGCGCTCCAGCGCACCGTGTCCGACTCGCTGCGGCAGGAGCTCGGGTCGCTGCCGGGCGCGGAGGGCCTGCCCGCGCAGCTCATCCGCGAGGCGTTTCCGCTCGGCCTGGGCGAGCAGGGCCCGCTGCTCCAGCGGGGAGTGGACGCGGTGCGCGTCTCGGGCAGCGGCGAGCTCCCGCCGCGCGCCGACCGGCCCGCGAGCGCGATCGACGAGCAGCGTCTCGGCGCGCTCGGCCGCGGAGTGCTGCGGGCGGTCTACGCGCTCGACGAGGGGCGTCCGCTCGCGGACGGGCCGCACGGCTACGTCACGGTGGTGCGCAAGGTGCTGCCCGCGTGGGCGGTGTCGCTGATCGCCTTCACGCTGATCCTCCCTGCGCTGGTGGCGTCCGTCGACGCCTTCGCGCGCGCCCGCCGCAGGCGCCGCGGCGCGGACCGCTGGTGGCGCTGGACGCTCGCCGGCGCCGCGCCCTTCCTCGCCGGGCTCGTGCTCGCGGAGCTGCTGGGGGCGTTCGGCGCCGCGCCGCCCGTCGGCTCCTCGCCCGCCCCCCCGCAGGCGTACCCGCTCGACGGCGGCGCGCTCGCTCAGGTGCTCGCGGTCGCGGGGGTGGTCGCCGCGGCGTGGGCGTTCGCGCGCGTGCCGCTGATCCGCTGGCTCGGCGCGCACGGCGATCCGGCGTCGGAGGCGGCTCCGACCGCGCCCGCGCTGCTCATGTGCGGCGTCGCGATCGTCGTCTGGCTGATCGACCCCTACGCCGCGCTCTTCCTGCTGCCGCCGCTGCACCTCTGGATGCTCGCCACGCTGGGGCCGGCCGACCGGCGCCGGATCGCCCCGTTCGCGCTGATCGTCGCGGGGCTCGTGCCGCTCGCGGTCGCCGCGCTCTACTACATGCGCGTGCTGTCGCTGAACCCGCTCGAGGCGCTCTGGTACCTCTACCTGCTCGTCGTCGGCCACCACGTCGGCTTCGCCTCTGCGCTCGCCGGCTGCCTGACGCTCGGGGTTCTCGGGTCGAACCTCGCCGTGCTCGCCGGCCGGGCGCGCAGGCCGGAGCCGAAGCCCGTGGGCGAGCGGCCGCGCATCCGGGGGCCGGGCGGCCACGCCGGGCCGGGGTCGCTCGGCGGCACGCGCTCGGCCTTGCGCCGTTGAGGGCGGCCGTGGACGCTCGTCGTAGCGCGGCGGGGGCGCTGCGCACGAACCGCCGGGGCTGCCGATAACCTGAGCGGAGGACCGAAGGGCGCCATGGATGAGCGCCCGCGCGACTCCGCGATCTTGGCGTGAGCACCACTGGAGATCACACGGACGTCACGGACGCGACCCCCGAGCTGAGCGCGCTCGTGAGGCGCGGCGAGTACGTGGTCGATCCGCACGCCGTCGCCGCCGCGATCCTGCGCCGGTCGGCGCGTGCCCGCGAGTCAGCGCGGCTCGCGCAGATGCTCGTAGCCGCCGAGCGCGAGGACCCGGCCCCGCTCGTCCAGCAGTAGCAGGCGCGGCTCGCCCTCGCGCACGCTGCCGATCCAGGTCACGCGGGTGCCCGCGGCGCGGGCCGCGCGCTCGAGATCGGCCCGCCGCTCGGGTGGCGCCGCGAGCAGCAGCTCGAAGTCCTCGCCCGCGCCGGCAGCCAGCTCGATCGGATCCCTCCCCGCGGCGAGCGCGGTCTCCGCGACGCCCGCCTGGAGCGGGAGCGCGGCGGCCTCGATCTCGATCTCGACGCCGCTGCGGCGCGCGAGGTGGCCCGCGTCGGTCGCCACCCCGTCGCTCACGTCGATCATCGCCGTCGCGCCGGCGCCCGCCAGGGCGCGCCCGGTGGCGAGCAGCGGCTCGGGGCGGAGGTGGCGCTCGAGGAGCGATGTCCGCCGCTCGCCGGGGAGGTCGACCTCCGTCCCCGAGAGCAGGAGCAGCCCGGCGCCCGACCCGCCGAGCTCGCCCGTCACCCCTACGAGGTCGCCGGGCCGCGCCCCGTCCCGGTAGGCGAGCTCGGCCTCGGAGCGCGCCCAGCCGGTTACGGTCACCGCGACGACCAGGGCGGGGCTCGAGACGACGTCGCCGCCCGCGATCGTCGTGCCGGTTCGCTCCGCGAGCCGCTCCATCGCCTCGACCAGCGCGAGCGCCTCGGTGGTGGCCATCCCAGGGGGCAGCGCCAGCGCCACGTAGGCATGGGCGCCGTCCGCGCCCATCGCGGCGAGGTCCGACAGGGCGGCGGCGAGCGCCTTGTGCCCGATGTCGGCCGATGAGTGCGTCGAGCGGCGGAAGTGCACGTCCTCCACCACGGCGTCCACCGAGGTCACGGTCACCTCGCCCGGCGTCCGCGCGACCGCGGCGTCGTCGCCGGGGCCGCGCACGATCCCGGCGCGCTCGGAGAGCGCCTTTTGGATCGCCTCGATCAGCTCGAGCTCCGCCACGCCCCCAATCCTGCCGCGCGGCGGCGCTCAGCGCAGCGGCACCGCGATCACCAGCGTCCACGCGGACAGCGCGACCGCGGCGGGCACGAGCGCGCGGCCGCGGGCGAGCGCAGTCGGCACCAGCAGCCAGAGCAGGTACCAGGGCACGAGCCACGCCGAGGCCACGAGCAGCGCGAAGGTGGCCCAGGCGGCGGCCCAGATCGGGTCCGCGCCGCGCCAGGTGCGCCACATCAGCAAGAGTGCCACGCCCGCGAACGCGGCGGCGTAGACGGCGCGCACGGCGTCGCGGTACTCGAGCCGGTCGCCCGGCAGGACCGCTGCCAGCGCCTGAGCGGTCTTGTACGGGAAGCTCCAGCGCGAGCTGCGCTCCTGGTTCGAGGAGAGCAGGCTCACCGCGTCGAGCGCGTGCGAGCCGAAGGCGACCAGCGCGATCAGGGCGATCCCCGCGGCGACCGCCGCCGCAGCGGCGAGCGCCCGCACGAGCGACCGGCGCGCCTCGGGCCGCGGGCGCCCCTCCTGCGCGAGCGCGAGGTAGGGCGCGAGCACGATCGAGGTCGCCTTCACGGCCGCGCCCAGCGTGGCGAGCGCGGGGCCGAGCGCCCGCCTGCCCGCTGCCCACGCACGCAGCGCGGCGGCGGCCGGGAGCATCATCAGCGCCTCGTTGTGCGCGCCGCCAACCACGTGCACGAGCACGTGGGGGTTGAGGCCCACGATCAGCGCGGGGAGCACCGGGTCGCGGCCGAGCAGCCGCGCGGCGCGCCACACGAGCAGCACGACCCCGAGCGACGCGGCCGCGGCGACGGCCTTGAGGATCCAGAACGCGGCGGGCACCCCGAGCGGCGCGAGCGGATAGGTGAGCAGGGTGAAGACCGGGCCGTACACCGAGCTTGCGTCCTTCGACCCGGCGAAGGGGTAGACGGCATCGAGCGGAATGTCGTTCGGCGCGTGCGTGTAGGGGTTGAGCGAGTGCCCCACGCCGAGCCGCGCGTAGGCGATGTAGGAGAAGACGTCCTGGGAGAGCAGCGGCGGCGCGAGCAGGAACAGGAGGTGTAGGCCCGCGATCGTCGAGAGCGCCGTCCGCGCCGACAGGTCGCGCCAGCGTGCGAGCACGCAGACGTACAGCAGGAGCGCCAGCCACAGGCCGGCGTAGAAGAGCGGCCCTCCGAGCGGGCCGTCCGCGAGCGACTCGATCCCGGCGAAGCGCAGCGGGCCGAGCAGCCAGCCCGGCGAGCCGCCGACGGTGGCCAGCACCACGTTCGACCCGGGAGCGGCGGGCAACGCGGCGAGCGCCGCGTAGACGGCGCAGAGCGCGCCGAGCGCGAGCAGCCCGGGCCGTCCGCGCCCCGGCGCCGCGGCCGCGCCGGGGCCGCTACTGGCCGGGAGCCGCCGCGCCGCCCTGGTCGCCACCGCCGTAGCCGCCGCCCGGCGGCACGGTCCCGCCGCCGGTCCCCGAGCCCGGCGCCTGCTGCTGCGGCGACCCGTTGCCGCCCGGGTTGTAGCCGTTGTCCGTGCCGGGCGCCGCGGCGCCGCCGTTCGAGGCGGGCGGGGGCGCGGTGCCCGTGCCCGGCGGGTAGGCGCCGGTGCCCTCGTAGCCGCCGCCCGAGCGCGAGTACTTCCCGTAGAACGGCTCCCATTGGACCGGCGTCGAGGGCCGCGGGAACCCGCCGCAGAACGAGCCCTTGGCGACGCTCATGAAGTCGTGCCAGATCTGCGCGGGGAACGTCCCGCCCGCGACGCTGATGCCGTGCACGCTGCGCATCTCGATCAGCGCGTTCGGGTATCCGACCCAGACCGCCGCCGCGAGGCGCGGGGTGTACCCCACGAACCAGGCGTCGTTGAAGTTGTCGGTCGTGCCGGTCTTGCCGGCCGCGGGGCAGCCGATGTTCGCGGCGGTGCCGGTCCCGGCCTGCACGTTCTGCTCGAGGATCTTCGTGACCTCGTAGGCCTGCCCGTCGGTGAGCACTCGCCTGCCCTTCGGGGTCCCGAAGCTGTCGACCTTGCCGTCGGGGAACTCGACCTTCGTGATCGCGAGCGGCTTGTGGTGGACCCCGCCCGAGGCGAGCGTCGCGTACGCGTCCGCCATCTCGAGCGGGGAGACGCCCAGCTTCAGGCCGCCGAGGCCCTCGGCGGGCAGCCCGTCGAGGTGCGTCGTGATGCCCATCGACCTGGCCGTCTCCGCCACGGACTTCGGCCCGAGGTCGAGGTCGAGCTGCGCGTAGACCGAGTTGTCCGAGCGCAGCGTGGCGCGCACGAGGTTGATCCGTCCCGCGTAGCTGTTGTCGTAGGTCTTCACCTGCCACGGCCCGTACGGCGTGCTCAGGTTGAGCGGTTGGGAGACGTACGTCGTCGTGTTCGGGTTCACGCCGCGCTTGATCGCCGTCGTGAGCACGAACGTCTTGAACGAGGAGCCCGGCTGGCGATGGCCCTGCGCGGCCAGGTTGAACGTGCGGGACTTGTACGTGCTGCTCGAGGCCATCGCGCGGATGTAGCCGTTGGCGGGGTCGATCGCGACGACCGCCGAGGCGGGGTCGGTGGGCAGGTAGAGGCGGTTGGCCATCGCCTTGCGGGCCGCGTCCTGAAGGGCGGGGTAGATCGTCGTGTGGACCTTCAGCCCGCCCTTGCGCACCACGTTCACGCCGTAGCGCTCGATGAGCTGCTCCTGTACGTAGTCGAAGAAGTAGGGCTCGCGGCGCCTCGTGTAGGTGTCGCCGTGCCTCAGCCCGAGCCCCGTCCGCATCGCCCGCTGGGCCTCGGCGTCGGTGATGTAGTCCATCTGCGCCATCTTGCGCAGCACCTGGTTGCGCCGCTCGAGCGCCGCGTCGGGGTTGCGGAAGGGGTTGTACTCGGAGGGCGCCTGGGGGAGGCCGGCGATCAGCGCGGCCTCGGGCAGCGTGAGGTCCCTGGCGTGCTTCGAGAAGAACGTCTCGGCCGCGGCCTCGACCCCGATCGCGGTGCGCCCGTTCACCGTGCCGTAGGGGATGTCGTTGAGGTAGTTCTCGAGCACCCACTGCTTCGAGTGCCGCTTCTCGAGCTCCGAGGCGAGCTTCGCCTCGCGGATCTTGCGCGCGAAGTCGCGCTTGGGCGACTTTATGTAGAGGTTGCGCACGAGCTGCTGGGTGATGGTCGAGCCGCCCTGGAGCGTCCGGCCCGACTTCAGGTTGCGGAAGGCGGCGCGCACGATCGACTCGTAGTCCACGCCGCCGTGCTTGTAGAAGCGCTGGTCCTCGATCGCGACCGTGGCGTTGCGGAGGTTCGGCGGCATGTCCCGCCACGGGATCGGGGTGCGCAGGTTGTACGACTGCACGTAGCCGAGCAGCTCGCCGTTCGCGGCGTAGACCTTCGAGAGCGACCCGCGGTCGATCGGCCGCAGCTCGGAGAGGTCCGGCGCGGTGGCGGCGATCGCGAGGATGTAGCCGACCACCGAGAGCACGGCGACCGCGGCCATTGCCGCCAGGATGGCCAGCGCGAGCAGAATCCAGTTGCGCGAACGTCCCCTTCGCCGTCGCTGCTTTCGCTGTCTGTAGGTCATCGAAGGCCGAGCCGCCGAGGAGCGTCGCGCGGCGTTCGCCGGTGCGCCGGTCGGGGCCGGAGAAGGCGCGCGATCAACTTCCGAGAATAGATGCTTCGCGCAGACGTTCGATGCACTTCGCGCGAAGTCCTGCCGCGAGCGAGTCGCGCTCCGCCGCGCTCGGCGCCCACGCCACGACCGCGATGCGGATGCCGTCCTTCTCCATGTCGGCCACGCTCGCCTCCACGCCCGGCTCGGCCGAGAGCGCGTCGAGCGCGGCCCCGACGTCCGCGTCGGCGGGCACCCAGAGCGACACCTCGACGCGCACGCGGGGGTCGAAGATCGTGTGGTTCACGATCGTGCTCTGCGCGAGCCGCTCGTTCGGGATGATCACGCGGCGGCCGTCGCCCGCGCGCACGTAGGTGTAGGTGAGGCGGACGTCCTCGACCGTCCCGGTCTCGCCCTCGAACGTGACGAGGTCGCCGATGCGGATCGGCTGGGCTATTGCGAGCAGCGTCCCCGCGATCGCGTTCGCGAAGGTCTGCCGCGCCGCGAAGCCCACCACGATGCCGAGCACTGCGGAGGAGGCGAGCACCCCGGTGGCCACCCGCTTGATGTCGCTGAACTGGTTGAGCGCGAGCAGCAGGCCGATGAATACGATCAGGGCGCCGATCAGCCGGCGCACGAGCCGCAGGCGCGTGTCGGCGACGGGCGAGAGCTCCCCGCCGGCCACGGCGCTCGCGAGGTTGCGGCCCCGCCGCGTCACCATGCGGTCGACGAGCCGCGAGAGGGCCACCGCGGTCCCGAAGGTGATCAGAGCGGTGATCCACTGGTGGTTGTGGTCCCAGAAGTCGCTCGCGATGGGAAGATCGAGCGCAGGCATGGCGCAGGAGGCTATATCGCAGGCGGCGGCGCGACCGGGCCCGGTCCTGCCCGCGCTCCGCGCTCGCTGGGCGCTCGGGGTGCTCGCCTGGTCGCGCCTGGGCGTGCTGGTCGTCGCGGCGGCGGCGGCCGCCCTGCTCTCCGACTCACCGCGCCGCTCGCAGTTCGACGTGCCGGCGGTCACCGACCCGCTCGGCGGCGCGGGCTCGGCGCTGCTCACGCCGCTCGCCCACTGGGACGCGGTCTGGTACCTCTCGATCGCGCACGACGGCTACGGCTTCACGGCCGGGACCGGCGCGGGCCCCGAGGCCGCGTTCTTCCCGCTGTACCCGCTGCTCGTGCGGATCGTGGCGGTCGTGCCCGACCACGCCGCCCTGCTCGTGGCGGGGTTCGCCGTCTCGCTCGCCTGCTTCGGCGCCGCCCTCGTCCTGCTCGAGCGGCTCGTCCGCCTCGAGCTCGGCGAGCGCGCCGCGCGGCTCACCGTGCTGCTGCTCGCCCTCTGGCCGGCGTCCTTCTACTTCGGCGCGCCGTACGCGGAGGGCCTCTTCCTGCTGCTGTCGGTGGGCGCCTTCTACGCCGCGCGCCAGGGGCGCGCCGCCTGGGCCGCGGCGCTCTGCGCGGCGGCGTCGGCGGCACGGCCCGCGGGCGCGCTGCTCGCGCTTCCGGTCGCGCTGCTCCTGTTGCGGCACGGCCGCTCGCGCCGCGACCTCGCGTGGCTCGCGCTCGCCCCCGCGGGACTCGCCGCGTACGCGCTCTACCTGGGCGTCGCGTTCGGCGAGCCGCTCGCGTTCATGAAGGCGCAGGCGGCCTGGTATCACGACGGGATGAGCGGTCCCTGGGCGGGGGTGCGCGACGGCGCCGTGGCCGCATGGGACGGCCTGCGCCAGCTCGCGCACGGGTCGCGGGACCGGGTCTACTTCACCCGCGCGGGCGGCGACCCGCTCGTCGTAGCGCGCCAGAACGTGCTGCTGTTCGCCTGCCTCGTCGCCGCGCTCGCGATGTGCGCGGGCGCTGTTCGCCGGCTCCCGCCCGCGTGGGGCGCGTGGGCCGTGCTGTCGCTCGCGCTGCCGCTCTCCTCGCCCGTCGGGCCGCAGCCCCTGATGTCGCTGCCGCGGCACGTCGCCGTGATCTTCCCGCTGTTCGCCTGGCTCGCGCTCGCGGTCGAGCGGCGCCGGGCGCTCGCCGCCCCCGCGCTCGCCGTCTCCGCCGCGGGGCTCGTCACGGCCGTCGGCTACTTCGCCACCTGGCACTGGGTCGCATGAGGGCGGTGCTGCTCGACTCGTTCGGGACGCTGCTGCGGATGGACGAGCCCGGGCCGCACCTGCGCGCCGAGCTCGCGACGCGCGGCATCGAGGTCGGCGAGGAGGAGGCGGCGGCGGCGTTCCGCGCGGAGATCCGCTACTACCTCGCCCACAACCTCGAGGGCCGCGACCCCTCCTCGCTCGCCGACCTGCGCGACCGCTGCGCGCGGGTTGTGCGCGAGTCGCTCGGGCTCGGGCGCGAGCGCCAGGACGACGTGCGCGAGGCGATGCTCGCGGCGATCCGCTTCCGCCCGTACGAGGACGCGCGGCCCGCGCTCGCGGCGCTGCGCGAGCGCGGCGTGCGCACAGTGGTGGCGAGCAACTGGGATTGCTCGCTGCCAGAGGCGCTCGAGCGCGTGGGGTTGCGGCCGCTCGTGGACGGCGTGGTCGCGTCGGCCGTCGTGGGCGCCGCCAAGCCGGCGGCCGCGCTCTTCCACGCCGCGCTCGAGCTCGCGGGCTGCGAGCCGGGCGAGGCGCTCCACGTCGGGGACTCGCTCGACAAGGACGTCCAGGGGGCGCGCGCCGCGGGCCTGCGCGCCGTCCTGCTCGCCCGCGACGGCACGCCCTCGGGCGCGGGCTCGCTCGAGGCGATCTCGACGCTCTCCGAGCTCCCGGGGCTCGTAACCTAGCCCTGCATGGCCCACCCCCCGAGCATCCCGGCGCCCGCGGCGCCCGTGCCGGACCGGCAGGACGCCGACCAGCCGCGCTGGCCGCCCTGGTACGGGCCGGTCGCGCTCGTCACGGGCTTCGCGGCGACGCTGTTCGTGTTCGCCGTGATCGGCGTGCTCGCGAGCGCCTTCGGCGCGGGCATCGACTCGGGCGACCCCACGTTCACGCTGGTCGGCACGCTCCTGCAGGACGCGGTCTTCATCGCCACCGCGGTGTTCCTCGCAGCCCAGAGCGCGCGGCCGCGCCTGCGCCAGTTCGGCTTCCGCGCCGCCCCGCTGCGCCTGACCCTGAAGGTCGCGGGGATCGGGTTCGCCGCCTATTGGGCGCTCTCGGTCCTCTACGTGACGCTGCTGAACCTCCACCAGGAGCAGGAGGTCACGAACGACCTCGCGGTCGACCAGAGCGACCTGCGGCTCGTGCTCGCCGCGCTGCTCGTGATCGTGGTGGCGCCCGTGGCGGAGGAGCTCTTCTTCCGCGGGTTCTTCTACCGGGCGCTCCGCACCCGCTACGGCGTCGCCTTCTCGGCCCTCGTCGACGGAGTCGTGTTCGGCGCGATCCACGCCTCGGGCTCGTCGTTCTCCGTGCTCCCGGCGCTGGCGCTGCTCGGCGTGATCCTCTGCCTCGTGTACGAGCGGACCGGCACGCTGTTCGCCACGATCGGGCTGCACGCCTTCAACAACACGGTGGCGCTCGCCGCCCAGGCGGATCACGGAACGGGGGTGACCGTGGCGCTCGGTGCGGCGATGGTCTCGGCATGCGCGCTCGCGCCGCCGTTGCTCGCGCGCAGGCAGGCGCGCGCGGAGTCGCCGTGAACGCCGTCGAGGGGCGGGGGCTGCGCAAGCGCTACGGCGAGCTCGTGGCGGTCGACGGGATCGACTTCGACGTGCGCGAGCGCGAGTGCTTCGGCTTCCTCGGCCCGAACGGCGCGGGCAAGACCACCACGATGAAGATGATCTACGGGCTCGCGAGCGTCGAGGAGGGCTCGCTGCGCGTGCTCGGGATGGACGCCTCGCGCGAGCGCCGAGCGATCAAGTCGCGCATCGGCGTGGTGCCGCAGACGACGAACCTCGACTGGGAGCTGTCGGCGCGCGAGAACCTCGAGATGCAGGCGCGCTACCACGGCCTGCCGGCCGACGGGCGCGTGGAGGACCTCCTGCGCATGGCGCGGCTCGAGCGCCGCGGCGACTCCAAGCCGCGCGAGCTCTCCGGCGGCATGCAGCGGCGGCTGCTGATCGCCCGCGCGCTCGTGAACGAGCCGGACCTGATCGTGCTCGACGAGCCCGCGACGGGGCTCGACCCGCAGGCGCGGCTCGCCGTCTGGGCGACGCTCGACCAGCTCAAGCGGTCGGGCGTGACGCTCATCCTCACGACCCACTACATGGAGGAGGCGGAGCGCATCTGCGACCGGCTCGCGATCATGGACGACGGGCGCATCGTGAGCGAGGGCTCGCCGGCGGAGCTGCGCGAGCGACACGGGCAGGACACGCTCGAGGGCGTGTTCCTCGAGATCACCGGGCGCAGCCTGCGCGAATGAGCGCGCCCCGCCCGCTCCTGCCCAGCCCGCGCATGGCCTACCGCGTCTGGCGGCGCGACCTGCTCGTGTTCTCGAAGCTCTGGCGCGGGGCGCTGCTGCCGAACTTCATCGACCCCGTCTTCTACCTGCTCGCGATGGGGTTCGGGCTCGGCGCATACCTCCAGTCGGTCAACGGGATCCCGTACAAGGAGTTCATCGCGAGCGGGCTCGTCGCCTCGTCGACGATGTGGGCGGCGTCGTTCGAGACCACCTGGAACATCTACTTCAAGATGACCGAGAACCGGCTCTACGACGCGATCGTGTCCACCCCCGTCGAGGTCGAGGACCTGGTCGTCGCGGAGGTGGCGTGGGCCGCGACGCGCGCGCTGATCTACGGGACCGCGTTCCTCGTGGTCGTGGCGATCTTCGGCTTCGTGGAGTCGCCCTGGGCGGTGCTCGTCCCGCTGTTCCTGCTGCTCGGCGGGAGCTGCTTCGGGATGATGGGGATCGCCTTCACCACGGTCGTCAACCGGGTGGAGCTCTACTCGTACTACTACACGCTGCTGATCACGCCGCTGTTCCTGTTCAGCGGGATCTTCTACCCGCTCGACCGCCTCCCCGAGTGGACGCACGTGGTGGCGTGGCTCACGCCGCTCTACCACCTCGTCCAGATCACGCGCGGGCTGATCCTCGGCCCGGAGCTCGGGTCGATCCTCGGCAACTCGCTCTGGCTGGTCGTGCTGACGGTCGCGCTGCTGCCGCTCCCGGTGCAGGCGATGCGCCGCCGGCTCGTCGCCTGATGGGCGTTGGCGGGCCGCCGCCCGGCCGGCTAGATTCACCGCGCCATGCAGCGCCGGTACTCGACGCCTGCGGCGCTGCTCGCGGTCGCCGTGGCCGCTCCCGCGGCCCACGCCGCCGGCGCGCCCGCGGCCCGGCCGCAGACGGCCGCGCACGATTTCGGCAGCCGCGTGCACATCGCCTCGGGCCTCTTGCTCGGCGGCCGCACGTACTCGTACAGGGGGCAGGCCGTCGTGGTGGAGGGCCCGCGCCCGTTCGCCGAGCCCGGCGTGGCCACCGTCGAGATCTTCCGCGGCGGCCGCCGCGCGGCAGCGGTGCGCGGCAGACTGCGGGGAGGGGGCTTCAGCGTGAGGCTCCGCGCGCGGCGGCTCGGGACCTACCGGCTGAAGGTCACGATCCGCAGGGACGGCGACCCGGAGGACCGGGGCCGCACGGCGAGGCTCGCGGTGCACGTCGTCGCGCCGGAGGCGTCGGCGGGGGCGAGCGGGCTGAAGGTGCGGCTGCTGCAGCGCGGGCTCGCGCGGCTCGGCTACGTCACCTCGCGCAGCGGCCGCTTCGACGCCGCCACCGGCCGCGCGGTGCTCGCCTTCCGCAAGGTCAACGGCATGAGCCGCACGAGCGCGGCGAGTCGCCAGGTCTACAAGCTGCTGCTCTCGGGCCGGGGCGGCTTCGCGCTCGAGCACCCCGGCGCCGGCAAGCACGTGGAGTTCGACTGGTCGCGCCAGGTGCTCGTGCTCGCGCGCGGCGGGCGGCCCCAGCGGATCTACCACGCGTCCTCGGGCAAGCCCTCGACGCCGACGGTGTTCGGCCGCTTCCGCTTCTACCTGAAGACGCCCGGGACGAACGCGAAGGGCATGGTCTACTCGAGCTACTTCATCGGCGGCTACGCGGTCCACGGCTACGCCGAGGTGCCGTCCTACCCGGCGAGCCACGGCTGGATCCGCGTGCCGATCCCGAACGCCGTCTCGATCTACGACTGGATCTCGCTCGGAGACCCGATCTACGTCTACCGCTAGGCGCGCCGGCGGCGCAGTCTGGCGCGGGTGCGCGACGGGGCGCTCTCGAGGTAGGCGAGCAGCACCCGCGCGAGGACCCCGTAGGCGAGCAGGGCAGCGACCGCGGGCACCGAGCGCGACACCCAGACGTTGCTCGAGCCGGTCAGGCCGGTGAAGGGCGTGACGAGCACGTCGTTGGCGTCGTCGATCGCCTCGCGCACCCGGCCGTGCTCCTGCTCGCGCTCGCGCTCCGCCGCCGCGCTCGGGGCGGGAGCGTCGATCGCGCGCACCTGGCGCTTCGAGACGGCCGCCGCCTGGTCGGAGGCGAAGGCAGCGAAGCTCACGATCACGATCGCGCTGGCGAGCGTCGAGGCAAGCCTCAGCAGGCCGATCACCGCGCCGCCTCCCTCGTGCTGTTCCCGTGGCTCGCCATGTGCCCGTGGCGGGGCTCCTCCGCGAGGACTACATCGGCAGATCCGTTCCCGAGATGAAGACCCGCGGCGCTCCGGCCGGGCGCCCGCTCAGACTAGGATCACGCCGCCGTGTCGTTCCTGATCGACGCCCCCCTGCTGTACGCGAGCGGCGAGGCCTACGCCCGACTCGCGCCCGAGCGCGCGCAGCGCAACGTGGCGCGCTTCGCGGCGGCCGCCACGGTCGCCGGCTTCTGGGGCGTCTCGATCCCGCTCTACCTGAACGCGAAGTGGACGCGGCCGGTCTGGAAGGCGACGCGGGCGCGCAGCGGGCGCGACTGGATGCTCAACTCCGGCGTGCTCCGGATCGACCACAAGCGCAACGACGCCGCCACGCACCTCGTGGCGGGCATGCTCTTCGCCACCTACCCGCTGTGGCTGCTCGCCGGCTACCGGCACGGTCGCCGCGCGCGGGCGCACCTGGCATGAGCGCGCGCGAGCGGCTGGTCAGGGAGCTGCGCGAGCACGCCCTCGTGATCGGGGAGGTGACGCTGACGAGCGGCCGCAAGGCGCAGTACTACGTCGACGCGAAGCGCGCCACCCTGCGGCCCGCGGGCTTCATGGCGATGGGCGAGCTCGTGGCGGGCGAGGCGCGGCGCCTCGGCGCGACCGCCGTGGGCGGCATGACGATGGGCGCCGACCCGATCGCGTGCTCGGCGCTCGCGGCCGGCGCCGACGTGAAGGCGTTCTTCGTGCGCAAGGAGCGCAAGGCGCACGGGCTGCAGCGCTGGGTCGAGGGGCCGCTGCTCGGCCCCGACGACCGCTGCCTGATCGTGGAGGACGTGGTGACCACCGGCGGCTCCACGATCGCGGCGATCGAGCGGGTCCGCGAGGAAGGGCTCGAGATCGTCGGCGTGGTGAGCGTGCTCGACCGGCTCGCCGGCGGCGCGGAGGCGATCCGCGCGGCGGCGGGCGGCGCGCCGTACGTGGCGCTCACGACGATCGACGACGTCTACCCCGAGCGGCCGGACCGCTAGCCGGCGGCCGGGCGGCTCGACACGGACACCTGTTCGCGCGCCTCCTCGCCGGGGCCGCGGCGCTCGAGCCCAAAGGCCTGCGCGATCAGCTCGTAAGACCGCCGCCGCGCCGCGTGGTCGTAGGTGATGGTGACCACCATGACCTCCTCCGCGCCGTATTCGCGCGCGATCCGCTCGAGCCCGGCGCGGACCTTCTCCGGCCCGCCGATCACGGCCCGCCGCCCCGACGGCCGGCCGTCGCGCGCAGCGCCGTGCTGCTCGAGGAAGCGGAGCGCCTTCTCGGGCGGCGGCACGGGGATCAGGCGGCCCTGCCGCAGCAGCGTCATCGTCATGCGGCTGCTCGAGGCGAGCCGCTGCGCCTCCTCGTCGCTGTCGGCGCAGATCGCCCAGACCCCGACCATGACGCGCGGCGCCGGCAGCGCCTCGCTGTCCGTGAAGCGCTCGCGGTAGAGGCTCGCGATCTCCGCGCCGCCGGGGTTGATGAAGTCGGCGAACGAGTACGGCAGGCCGAGCTCGCCGGCCCAGATCGCGCTCTGGTGCGAGGATCCGAGCAGCCACGGCTCGGGCTTCTCGGGCAGGCCCGGAAGCGTCGCCGCGAGCCGCGCGAAGGGGTGGTCGCGCGGCAGCGAGTCGTTCAGGTAGCCCAGCAGCTCGGCGAGCTGTTGCGGGAAGTCGTCGGGCGCGGCCTCGCGGCGGTCGCGCTGGAGCGCGTATGTCGTCATCGGGTCGGTGCCGGGCGCGCGGCCGATGCCGAGGTCGATGCGCCCGGGGAAGAGGCCGCTGAGCGCGCTGAACGACTCGGCCACCTTGAGCGGGCTGTAGTGCGGGAGCATCACCCCTCCGCTGCCGACGCGCAGGCGCGACGTCGCCGAGGCGATCGCGGGGATCAGCACCTCGGGGCTCGCGCTCGCGAGCATCGGCCCGCCGTGGTGCTCGGCGACCCAGTAGCGGTGGTAGCCGAGCTCGTCGGCGAGGCGCGCCAGGTCGAGCGTCTCGCGCAGCGCGACCGCCCCCGTCGCGCCCTCGCGGATCGGCGACTGGTCGAGCACGCTGACCCGCAGGCCGTCCATGCGGGCTCACGTTAGCGGCCCACGCCGGTCGGCCCGGTGCAGCGTCCCCGCTGCGCGCGCAGCGCCCCCGGGAGGATTCGAACCTCCGACACCAGGTTTAGGAAACCTGTGCTCTATCCCCTGAGCTACGGGGGCGTGGATCACGATGCTAGCCCGCGAGCGGGGGCCCGCGGTCGCCGCCAGGATAGCCGCGGCCGGCGGCCGCTATACGCGCACGACGAGCTCGATCGGCGTGGCCTGGCCGGCCTTCGTCACGCGCGCGCTTAGGCGGTAGCGGCCATGCGGCAGCGAGCCGCGGCGGCCGTGCAGCACGAAGCCGAACGAGCGCCCCCGCACCGCTCGCGCCGCGCTCGCGTAGACGCGGCGGCCGCGGCTGAGCGACGCCGTCACGCGCGCGCCGCCCGTGAGCCTCCGGACGCGGCACGACACGCGCACGGCGCCCGGGTCGGCGCGCCGGGTCGCGCAGCTTGCGGCCGCGGGAGGCGGCGCGGGCGGGGTGTCGGTCGTGATGCGGCCCACCGCGTTCGCGTTCACCAGCGTGAACCAGAGCGCGCGGTCCGGGCCCGAGGCGATGTCGTTCGGCACGCTCCCCGCGGCCGCGAGCGTGAACTCGGTCACCCGCCCGCCCGGCGTGATCCTCCCGACCTTGTCGGCGTCCGCCTCGACGAACCAGAGGTTGCCGTCCCTGCCCACGTCGATCCCCCGCGGCCCGGCGCCGCGCGTCGGCAGGGGGAACTCCGTCACCTCGCCGGCGGTCGTGATGCGGCCGATCCTGTCGGCGCCGCTCTCGGTGAACCAGAGCGCGCCGTCCGGCCCGACGACGATCGAGTGTGGCCGGGCGAAGCGACCCGACGGGAGCGGGTAGAGCGCGATCGACCCGTCGCTCACCTGGATCCTGCCGACCCGCCCGGCGCCGAGCAGCGTGAACCACATCGCCCCGTCCGGCCCGGCGACGATGTCGGCCGCTCCCGCGGGGTCGTTGCCCACCGGGGGGAGGCGGAACTCGGTGACGCCTCCCGCCGGCGTGATCCGCGCCACGGTGTCCTCGTTGGCTTCAGTCACCCACGCGTTTCCATCCGGGCCCACGGCCACGCCGTAGGGCTGGTGCGAGTACCCGGGGATGAGGACGGTGCCGAGCACCGTCCCCGCCGCGGCCATGTGGACGATCGTGTTCGCCGCGGCCTCCGCCACCCAGAGCGATCCGTCCGGCCCGAACGCGAGGCCCGACGCGCCCACCTGGCTTCCGGCGAGCGGCAGCGCGCGGACCTGCCCGGAGGTGGTCATGCGGCCCACCTGCGAGGTCCCCGAGAAGGTCATCCACAGCGCGCCGTCCGGGCTGGCCGCGATCCGGTCCGGCAGGGCCCCGGGCGGCATGGCGAAGCTAGTGATCGCGGCGGACGAGCTCGCCGGGAGCGCGAGCAGCACCACCAGTGCCAGCGCGCAGGCGGCCCTCCCCCTCGATAACCGACGTCCGTGCGAGCCCATCAGGTGGCGTCCGGCCGCGGGCCGGCAACGAGCGACGAGCCTAACCGCGCGGTCAGCCCGCGGTCAAGCGCGTCTCAGTAGTCCTCGTACAGGGACTCGCTGGCCAGCTCGCCGCCGCCCGCGCCCCAGAGCTTCACCTCGAGGTAGTCGCCGCCGTAGTTGTCGAGCGACACGAGCGTGAAGCGGTCGTCCACGAGCACGCACTGGTCCGTGGTGGTGGGGCCGAGCTCGGCGGTCGCCACCGCGCCGTTCGCCACGAGCGCGACGCCCCAGACGATCGCTATCTCGCCCGTGCGGCCCCCGGGCCCGCGCCAGTGGCCGAGCTCGTGGTCGGAGAGGTCGAGCTGCCAGTCGGGGTTCGCCTCCGCCGTCTCGTCGGTGTAGTCGACGGCGGCATCGAAGTCGCGCGCCTCCGCGCCGTCGTGCTCGCGCGTGAAGGACACGACTCCGAACAGCTCGAAGCCGTTTGAGGTCGGCGCGGTGCACGGGACGTAGGTGCGTCCCCAGAGGGTGCGGTCGGGGAACCAGGTGATCGGCCCCGGCTCGCCGAGGTCGTCCTCCGCATCGAGCCGGCTCGCCGCGTCGAGGAAGTGCCCGGCGAGCGTCTCGGCCCAGCGGCCGTAGGGGAGCTGCTCGCGCGGCGGCTCGGCGATGAACTGCGGGATCGGGCGCTCGCTGGGCGGCATCGCGCGGGGAACCTAGCGGACCGCGCCGCCCCCGCGCGACCCCGCGGGTCAGGCGTCGCGCAGGATCTCGGCCGCCCGCTCGGGCGGCACCACGTTGAGGCTCACGCCCGCGCCCATCTCGAGCCCGGCCAGCCGCGTGAGGCGCGGCAGCACGTCGATCCGCCAGCAGAAGTGGTCGGCGCCGCGCGGCGCGCTGCGGACCCAGAGGTTGAGCGGCGGCAGCGCTCCGAGCGCGCGCTCGAGCCGCCCGAGCACGTCGTGCAGCAGCCGCGCGCAGAGCGGGCCGTCCTCCTGGAAGAGGCGCCGCGGCGTGCGCGGCACGATCTGCACCTCGAAGGGGACGCGTGAGGCGAACGGGCAGATCGCCACGCCCTCGGCGTCCACCGCCACGAGCCGCTCGCGCCTGCGCACCTCCTCCTGCACCAGGTCCTCGAGCAGGTTGCGGCCCTGCGTGCGCTCCCAGTAGGCGGTGAAGCGCTCGCGCTCGCGCGCCACCGCGGCCGGCACGAAAGGCAGGGCGTAGAGCTGGGCGTGGGTGTGCGGGAGCGACGCGCCCGCCTCGCGGCCCTCGTTCACGATCAGGTGCGCGAGCGCGGCGTCGGGGTGCGCGCGCATGCGCTCGCGCCAGACGCCCATCGCGATCTCGACCTGCTCGGGCGCGAGCATCCCGAGCGAGCTGACCGGGTCGGGCGCGTTCACGATCACCTCGTGCGCCCCGTGCGCGGGGCGCGCGCCGAAGAGGTCCGGTTGACCGCTCCCGGCGGCGAGCGGGTCGGCCGGCTCCGCGCCCGCCGGCATGCCCGCGGGCTCGCGCGGCGCCGGGCGGTCGGCGGGCGCGAGCGCCGGGTAGAGGTTGGGCACGACGCGCACGAGCCAGCCCGGTCCGTTCTCGGGGCCGCCTCCCGGCCGCAGCGCGTACAGCTCGGGCGGCGTGCGGTCCTCGTGCCCTTCGAGGAACGGGTCCGACTCGGGATCGACGGGCGGCTGCGGCTCGGCGTGGAAGCCGCCGCCCGGGCGGCCCGCGCGCTCGCCCGCGACGATCGTCTTCAGTCCGGAGAGCGGATCGATCCGAAGCTCGGGCAAGGCGCCGGGCACCGTAGAGCGTCGCGCTAGCGCGCGTACCGCCGGATGTCGGCCTCGAGCTCGCCGCGGCTGCGGTAGACGCCGATGTGCTCGCCCACGCGCCTGCCCTGCGAGTCGAAGTAGGTCGTGGTCGGGAAGGCGCCGGGCGAGCGGATCTTCTCCGCGATCCTGCCGTCGCCGTCGCTGTAGCTCGGGTAGCTGACCGGGAACTGCGCGAGGAAGCGCTTCGCCGCGCCGTCGTTGTCGCTCGAGTTGACGCCGATGAAGGCGACCTTCCTGCCGTGCTCGACCGAGGCCTGCTGGAACTCGGGGAACTCGGCGCGGCACGGGCCGCACCACGACGCCCACTTGTTGACCACGACGGGATGGCCGCGGAGCTGCTCGAGCCGTTTCTCGAACGCGTCGACCCCGCCCGGCAGGAGCCGGCTCGCCTGTGCGTGCAGCGCCGCGAGCGCGGGCGGCGAGCCCGCGAGGCGCTTCTCGGCGACGGCCCTCGACGGCGCGGCGCTCCTCGAGGGGCCCGAGCCCGTGCCCGCGGTCGCGAGCCCGATCGCGACCACGGCAACGAGCGCCGCTGCCGCCACGCTCCACAGCACGCGCTTGCGACCCATTGCGGTCACAAGCATCGCACACGGTCCGCGGCGCGCAGCTCGTGCGGCACCGTCGGGAACGGTGCTTTAATAGGTGCAGACACCGCGCTGCAAGGGAGGGCGCGGGCAAGCCGCTGGCACTCCGGCCGCGTCCGTTCCGCCGGAGGGACTGGCCACCAGAAGCGGCGGTCCCACCGCACGTGGTGCCACCGAACTCCGTCACTCGTCTCAACGAGAGGCCGTACTTGGCTGAAACAAGCTCCGCCGTCGCATCGCCGCCGGTTCCCGTCGCGGACCTGGAGCGCGCGGAGAAGTTCGCGCGCGAGCCGTTCCTGCACGAGGGCGAGGATCCGGCTGCCGTGCTCGCCCCGGGCACGCCGCGCCGGCGCGCCCTCGACTCGGCGCTCGCGGAGATCGAGGCGGGGCGCGACTACCCCTCCGTCGAGTGGCGGCAGGACTTCTCGCTCATGCTCGGGCTGGAGCGCCTCCTCAACGAGGACGAGCCGCATCTCGCCGACGGCACGGTGCTCTCCGCGCACCAGGTCGACGCCCTGTCGGGCACGCTGATCGCGTTGCTGTCGGAGCTGCAGGAGTCGCAGCGCGACGGCAACGGGCGCGGCACCCTCCACGAGTACGAGCAGCTCTCCCCCGGCGAGGAGCAGATCGAGGACGACGAGGAGCTCTCGGGCGACGAGGAGCCGCTCGACTGGGAGCAGGACGGGGCCGGCGAGGGCGTGGAGGAGCAGCTCGAGGAGCAGCCCGAGGACCCCGGGGCCTCGCGCCGCTTCTGGTTCGAGCACGCGACGGGCGCCGGCAAGACGGTGGCGGCGCTCGGGTTCGTCGAGGCCTCGCGCACCGGCGGCGTCCTGATCCTCACGCACCGCCGCAACCTCGTCGAGCAGTTCCACGGCGAGCTCTTCGACCGCGGCTACAAGAGCCGCGTCACGCCGGCGCTCCTGAAGGGGGACCGTGTGCCCGACGTCGGCGCGGGCGTCGTGACCGTCGAGACCTACCAGTGGTTCGTGCGCAACGCCGGCCAGATCTCGGACGCGTACACGATCGTGATCTGCGACGAGGCGCACACCGCGCTCGGCGAGAAGACGAGCGAGACGATCCGCCGCTGGCAGGGGCCGACCTTCATCGGCATGACCGCCACCGGCGCCCTGATCGCGCGCCACGTCACCGACCTCTTCCCGACGCAGACCTCGCGCTTCGACCTCGCGCAGGCGGCGCGCCGCGGCGTGATCGCGCCGCTGCGCTGCGTGCGCATCCCGCCCGGCGTGGGCGTGCGCACGATCGCGAAGGTGCCGCTGCGCAAGGGCGAGGTCGACCAGGACTTCGACCAGGAAGAGCTGGCCGCGCTGCTCGACCAGGGCCCGTTCAACGCGGCCGTGGCCGACCTCTACCGCGTGCGCTTCAAGGACCTGCCGGGCGTGGTCTACGCCGCGGGCGTGCAGCACGCGTACAACGTCGCCAAGGCGTTCCAGGACGCGGGCATGAAGGCCAAGGCCGTCTCCGGCGAGACGCCCAAGCGCGAGCTGACCCGCATCCTCGCGGCCTACGAGCGCGGCGAGATCGACGTGCTCGTGAACGCGCAGCTGCTCGCGGAGGGGTGGAACTCGCCGCGCGCGACGGTGTGCATGCACCTCGCGCCGACGGCGTCGAAGCGCATCTACCAGCAGCGCGTCGGGCGCGTCACCCGCCGCCACCCAGGCAAGGAGGCGGGCATCGTCGTCGACTTCGTGCACCCGGCCACGACGCACGACGACCCGGTCGTGACGCTCCACTCGCTGCTCGACCGCGACGTCTACCGCGGCGGCGCGATCGTCGTCGGCCCCGTGCGGCGCGGGCGCGGGCGGCGCATCCGCGTGGAGCGCCGCGTGGTCCCGGTCACCCCCGATCCCGAGCGCCGCGCCCAGGTGTTCGAGCGCGAGCTGTGGCGGATCGCCGTCGAGAACCTCTCGTGGGCCGAGCAGCACGCGTGGGCGGCGCTCGCGGGCGCCCGCGTGGCGTCGAACAACTGGCGCCGCGCGAAGGCGATGCTGCATTTCGACTCGACCGGCGAGCTCCGCCGCCGCTTCCTGATCACCTGCCTGCAGCGCAACCGCAACTCCGCGCTGCGCATCCGCGCGCTGCAGGAGGTGTCGGCGCTGCGCGACGCGGAGGCGTTCGACGAGGCGGTCGACATCGTGGGCGGCTGGGCGCGCGACGAGCGCCGCGAGGCCGTCAAGGTGCTGCTGCAGGCGCTCGCCGAGCGCTCGATCGGCCGGCGCGACCAGGCGACCGCGTGGCTCTGGCGGCTCGCGGAGTACACGCGCGACGTCCACGAGGAGTACGCGGTGCAGCGCTGGCCGGAGACGAAGCGCCTGCTCGGCCTGCTCGTCAACTCCTCAGGCCCGGCGCACGCGCGCAACGCGCGCCGCCTGGTGCAGGCGGCCCGCAAGCAGGACCGCCGCCTCGCGGCCGCGCTGCTCGCGGCGGCGCTGGCCCACACGCCCGAGGCGGAGGAGGTTCTGCGCGGGGCCCGGACGCGGATGGCGCGCAAGCCGTCCGCGCTCGCGCGGGAGCTGCTGCGCAACTTCCCGAAGGGCAGGCGCCGCCGCGGCGGGGGCCGGCGCAAGCGCAAGGGCGTCGGCGAGGCGGAGGCCGCGCAGGCGGGCGCCGATCAGGCGCAGGCGCAGGAGGCGACGGTGGACGCAGGCGAGGAGCCCGAGCGCGAGGACGAGGAGGAGCCTGACCGCGAGGACGAGGCGGAAGACGCCGAGGCCGGCGACGCCGAGGCCGACGCCGAGCCCCAGGCCGAAACCGACGCCGAGACCGACTCCGCGGCCGCCGCCGAGCCCGAGGCCGGCGCCGAGCCGGAGGCCGGGGACGAGGCGGCCGAGTCGCCGGACGACGCCGAGCCCGAGGCCGCCTAGCGGCGCGGCCCCGCCTACTGCTTCCCGCCGAGCAGTCTCGCCACCTCGCGCTCGATCTGCTCGGTCATCGTGTGCTGGAACGCGGCGCGCACCACGTCCATCGCCAGCGGGCGCAGCCGCTCGAGCGCCTGCCGCGTCCGCTCCCACTCCTGCGGCGAGAGCGTCGCGGGGTCGTTCGAGCCGATCACATCCGAGACGAACAGGCGCACGAACGCCTCGGCGATCGAGCGGATGTTGCGCTGCACCCGCTCGGCCACCGCGAGCGCGTGCTCGAGCGGGATCCCGAGGCGGACGAGCTCCTCGCCCGCCCGCAGCATCGTCGGGCTCGGCACCTCCCAGCGGTCGTCGCCGAGCAGGCGCACGAGCCCGAGCCTGGCGGCCTTGCGCAGCGCGGGGCTGTCGGGCGGGCCGAAGCGCTCGGTCAGCTCCTCGGTCGTCATCAGCTCGGGCTCCTCGTCCGCGAACGAGCTGAGCAGCGTGCGGCGGAAGTCGAGCAGCTGCTCGTCGGCGCCGTTGGCGGCGCTCAGCAGGCGCTCGATCGCCTTGAGGTTGAAACCCTCCGCCTGCATCTCCTTGATGAGGCGGAGCCGAGCGACGTGCGCTGGCCCGTAGTAGCCGGTCCGCGCCCGCACCTCGGGCGGGGGGAGCAGGCCGCGCGACTGGTGCGCGCGCACGTTGCGGACCGTCATGCCGACCTCGCGCGCAAGCTCGTCGATCGTCAGGCCGTTCTCTCCCACGCGGACGATCGTACCCGCGCCGGTCGGGCTCCGGTGCTCCATGTGTCCATGTGACATCGATTCATGTAAAATCTCCCCGCGCGGCGACGATAAGGGAGGCTGCATGAAGGCACGTGTTCCGAGACTTGCAGCGGCGGGAGGCGCCGCAGCCATCGCGTCCCTGGCGGCCGCCGCGCCGGCCCTGGCCGAGACCGGCAGCGAGCCCGCGCGCGGCGCGCCGATCGGGGACGTCATCTGGGCCACGGCGGTGGGCGCCGCGCTCTCGGCGCTCGTGCTGTGGGCGGCGATCGCATACCGCGACGGGCGGGTGCGCGTCGTCGACCGGCTCGCAGCCGCGGCCGAGCGCGCCACCGGCCTGCCGGGCTGGGCGGCGCTGCCGACGGCCATCGCCGGCGGGTCGGCGCTCGTCGCGGTCTTCGGCTTCTACTGGGACGTGGCGAAGCACATCGACACCGGCCGCGACCCGGGTCCGTTCGGGACCGCCGCGCACTATCCGATCCTGATCGGCCTCATGGGCCTCGCGCTCGCCGGCTTCACCGCGATCGTGCTCGGCGCGAGCGGCCGCGTGCCCACCTCGGTCCGCATCGGCGGCGAGTGGCGCGCGCCCCTCGGCGGCGTCCTGATCTTCCTGTGCGCCGCCTGCGCGCTCGCGGGCTTCCCGCTCGACGACGTCTGGCACGCGCTCTTCGGGCAGGACGTCACGCTCTGGGGACCGACGCACGTGCTGATGGTGGCGGGGGCGTCGCTCTCGACGATCGGCGTGCTCGTCCTGCTCGTGGAGGGTCGTCGCTCGCGCGGCCCCGGCGTGCCCTCCCGGGGGGAGCCGTTCCTCGTGCGCTGGCGCGCGGCCGCGTCGGCCGGGGCGTTCCTGATCGGCCTCTCGACGCTGCAGGGCGAGTTCGACTTCGGCGTGCCCCAGTTCCAGCTCGTCTACCACCCGATCCTGCTGATGCTCGCCGCGGGCGCGGGCCTCGTCACGGCGCGCCTCTACCTCGGGCGCTTCGGCGCGCTGGCTGCGGCGCTCTTCTTCGTCGGCATGCGCGGAGGGCTCAGCCTCGTGATCGGCCCGGTGCTCGGGATGAGCACGCTCCACTTCCCGCTCTACCTCGCGGAGGCGGTGTGCGTGGAGCTCGCGGCGGCGCGGCTAGGCCGTCGGCGCCCGCTCGCGCTCGGCGCGGCCTCGGGCGTCCTGATCGGCACTGTCGGCCTCGCCGCCGAGTGGGGCTGGTCGCACGTCTGGATGCCGCTGCCGTGGCCCTCGTCGCTGCTCCCGCAGGCCGCGCCGCTCGGCTTCGCGGCCGCGCTCGCCGGCGGCGTGCTCGGCGGCTTCATCGGCCGCGCCCTCACCTCGGCGGACCTCGCGGCCGGGCAGCCCGCCCGCGCACCGCGCTGGCTGCTGCCGGCGGCCGCCGCGGCGGCGGTGTTCGTGATCGCCTTCCCGCTGCCGATGAGCGAGCCGCGCGGCCACCAGGCGGCCACGATCGCGCTCCGCGACGTGAGGCCCGCGCCGGGCCGCGAGGTCGAGGCCACCGTCGAGCTTCACCCGCGCGACGCCGCCGAGCGCGCTCAGTGGCTCACGCTCACGTCGTGGCAGGGCGGCGGCCTGTACGTCGACCGGCTCAGGAAGGTCGCCGAGGGCGTCTACCGGTCGACCGTGCCCGTCCCGGTCCACGGCCGCTGGAAGACGATGCTGCGCATGGAGGACGGCCGCCAGGTGCTCGCGCTGCCGGTGTACATGCCGGAGGACAGGGCGATCCCCGCCAGGGAGATCCCGGCGCCGGCGCGCTTCACGCGGCCGTTCGTGCGCGACAAGAAGGTCCTCCAGCGCGAGGCGATCGGCGGCGGCTGGCTCGCCCTGCCCGCCTACCTCCTGCTCGCCGCGATCGCCGCGGGCTGGCTCGTGGCGATGGGCATCGGCCTGCGCCGGCTCGAGCGGACGGCCGAGAGCCCGCGCTTCGCCGGCGCCGGACCGCTGCCTGCCTCCGGGCACGTTCGCACGAGGGCGCCCACGCCCGCGTGATGCTTCCGCTCGCCCACGCAGGCCACGTGCTCGTCGATCTGCCGATATTCCTCGGCCCGGTCGCGGTGCTCGCGGCGTGGCTCGCGTTCATGCGCCGCCGCGACGCGCGCATGGATGCGTGCGAGCAGGCGGAGGGCGAGCACGAGCCGCCGTGTCAGCGCGGCGGCGTCCCGGGCGGCGTGTAGCCCTCGGGGGCGGGCGCCGGCGGCGCGAGCGCCTGCTCGCGCGTCTCGAACACGCCGAACATGCGGTTGAGCCCCGTGATCTCGAACACGCGCGCGATCACGGGGTTCGGGCAGACGACCGTGAGGCGGCCGCCGCGCGTGCGCAGCCGCCTCATGGCGCCGACGAGGATCCCGAGGGTCGTCGAGTCGATGAACGTGGCCTCGGTGAGGTCGATGATCAGTCGCGACCTGCCGCTGTCGATCTGCTGGCCCACCGCCTCGCGCAGGTCGTCGGCGACGTAGAGATCGACGTCGCCGGCGAGCCTGATGGCCACCGTCTGACCGTTGATCGTCTCCTGCTCGAGCTCGAAGTTGCGAAGCGACATGGTCCAGGCTGGCACGACGCGTGGGATCGAGGAGCGGCGTGGGCCAACGCACGGACCCCTCAAGTCGGCCGCGGCCTGTCCGAGCCTCGAGGCGATCCTAACCCCGCGCGAGGCGCGCCGCCACTTCTCGTCAGCGCTCGTGCTCGAGGTGAACCTCACCGGCGGCAAGCGTCGTCGTGCCGTCGGCGGTCTCGACGAGCAGCGACCCGTCCGCGTCGACGCCGAGCGCGATGCCGGTGCCGTGCTGCCAGCGGATCGTCTGCCCGCGCAGCGCGTCGCGCGCGCGCCAGGCCTCGAGCAGCGCGTCCGGCGGGTCGGCGAGGCGCCGCTCGAGCGCGCCGAGCAGCGCCGTGAGCAGCTCCTCGGTCGAGGGCGCCTCGCCCGCGCCCGCCTCGGCCGCGATCGAGGTGGCGGACCCGCGCAGCTCCTCGGGGAACTGCTCGCGCCCCGTGTGCACGTTCACGCCGATCCCCAAAACCACCCAGCGCTCCTGCGGCCTGCCCTCGATCAGGATCCCGGCGAGCTTGCGCCCCTCGACCCAGACGTCGTTCGGCCACTTGATCGCGCACGCGACGTCCGCGAGCTCCTCCGCCGCCTCGCACACCGCCACCGCGGCGGCGAGCGGCATCAGCGTTTGGCGCTCGTCGAGGTCGCGCAAGATCAGCGACATGAGCAGCGCGCTGCCGGGCGGCGCGACCCACTGGCGGCCCTGGCGCCCGCGCCCGGCCGTCTGCTCGTCGGCGGTCACGAGCGTGCCGTGCGGCGCGCCGTCGAGGGCGAGCAGCCTGGCGCGCTCGTTGGTCGAGTCGGTGGAGCGGTGGTGGACGCGGGGACGGCCGATCATCTCGGCGCGATCCGAACCTCGTCGTCGTTGCCGAGGCGCAGCGTCTCGGCCGCGTCGCCGCGGTTGATCGCGACCGACAGCGCGCGGTAGGAGTCCTCGTACACGAGGATCTCGCCCGGCCGGACGTCGGCGAAGGTCTGCGCGAAGGTGGCGTGGTAGCGCTCTCCGCGCGCCTCGAGCTCGACGCCCTGGCCGACCTCGACGCCGGTGCCGGCCAGCTCCTCGTGCCCCACGTTGAGCGCCGCGTTGCCGAAGCGGTCGATCGAGAGCACGTGCGCGACCAGCGAGTCGCCCTCGCGGCGGGGCCTGGGCAGCTCGATTCGCTCGAGCTCGTCCGGGTCGACCCGCTCGCCCGCCTCGGCGAGCTCGGCGCCCGCCGCCAGCGCGGCCGCCACGGGGGCGAAGATGTCGCGCCCGTGGAAGGTGGCGGACACGGGCTCGAGCCGGTGCGGCGAGCGGCTCACGTCGTAGGCCTCGGTCACGCCGCCGGAGCGCTCCCAGGCGAGGCTGAGCACGCCGTTGTCGGGGCCGACGAGGATGCGGCCGTCCACGCAGCGGAGCGCCACAGCGCGCCGCTCGGTGCCGACCTCGGGGTCGACGATCGCCACGTGCACCCCCACGGGCATGTAGGGGAGGGCGTTGCGCAGCGTGAGCGCGCCTGCGCGCGCGTCGTGGCGACGCACGCCGTGGGTGATGTCGATCACCCGCACCTCCGGCGCGACCCGTGCGATCACGCCGTGGCAGACGCCCACGAAGTCGTCGTCGCGGCCGTAGTCGGTGAGCAGCGTGACGATCACGAGCGCGCCTCCGCGTCGGCGAGCAGCGCGCTCACGAGCCCGTCGACGTCGTGGCGCTCCGCCTCGACGTGCACGGTCAGGCCGAGCTCCCGCGCGGTCGCGCTCGTCACCGGGCCGATCGACACGACGCGCGCGGCGTCGGGCAGCCCGTCGGCTGCGCCCATGAAGAAGCGCACGGTGGAGCTCGAGGTGAAGGTGATGTAGTCGGCACTCTCGAGCGCGCTCCGCTGGGCGTCCGAGAGCGGCTCGGCGACGGTGTCGTAGAGCGCGACCACGTCCACCTCGGCACCGCGCTCGCGCAGCGCGCGGGGGAGCACGTCCCGCGCCTGCGACGCGCGTGCGACGAGCACGCGGCGGCGCTCCACCGGCACGTCGCGCAGCGCGTCCACGAGGCTCTCGGCGACCGAGCGCTCGGGCACCACGTCGGCGCGCACGCCGTGGCCTCGCAGCGCGGCGGCGGTGCCGGGCCCGATCGCGGCCACGGTGGCGTTCGCGAGCGAGCGCGCGTCCTTGCCGACCGCGTAGAGCGCCTCCATCAGGAGCGCCGCGCCGTTCGGGCTCGTGAGGCACACGACCCTGTACTCCTCGATCGCCTCGGCCGCGGCGCGCACCTCGCCCGCTACGGGCCGCGGCTCGATCCGGATGGCGGGCGTCTCGATCACGTGCGCGCCGAGGTCCGCGAGGCGCTTCGCGAGGCCGCTCGCCTGCGCGCGTGCGCGGGTGACGACGACGGTGCGCCCGTGGAGCGGCCGGCGCTCGAGCCACGCGAGCTCCTCGCGCAGCCGCGCCACCCGCCCGATCAGCGTGATCGCCGGCGGACGGATCCCCTCGTCCTCGACCCTCCGCGCGATCTCGGCGAGCGTGCCGGCCACGGCGCGCTGCCCGCCGAGCGTGCCGCGCTCGACCACGGCGGCCGGCTCGTCGGCCGGGCGGCCGTGCTCGATCAGCCGCTCGGCGACCCGGGCGAGGTTCCTCACCCCCATGTAGAGGACGAGCGTCCCCGGGAAGCTGGCGAGCGCCGCGTAGTCGAGCGCCGACTCGGGCTTCTGCGGGTTCTCGTGCCCGGTCACGAACGCGACCGCGGAGGCGTCGTCGCGGTGGGTGACGGGGATGCCCGCGTAGGCGGGCGCGGCCACCCCGGCCGTGACCCCGGGCACCACCTCGAACGGCACGCCCGCCTCGGCGAGCGCCTGCGCCTCCTCGCCGCCGCGGCCGAACACGAACGGGTCGCCGCCCTTGAGCCGCACCACCCGCTTGCCGGCCGACCCGAGCTCCACGAGCAGGGCGTTGATCTCGCTCTGGTCCATCGAGTGGCCGCCCGGCCGCTTGCCGACGTAGCGGAGGTCGGCGTCCGGCCGCGCGCCCGCGAGCGCCGCGGGCGGGATCAGGCGGTCGTAGAGGATCGCGTCGGCCCGCGCGATCAGCTCGAGCGACCGGCGGGTCATGAGGCCCGGATCGCCCGGCCCCGCGCCGACCAGGTAGACGATGCCCGGCATGGCCGGGACACTAGCTACGCCGCGGCTTCCGCCGCGTCCAAGATCGCCTGCGCGCCCGCGCTCCGCAGCCGCCTCGCGAGCTCGGTCCCAAGCGCGCCGGCGTCGCCCGGGTCGCCCGTCAGCTCGTCGCGGATCCAGTGGCTGCCGTCGGGCAGGCCGACATAGGCGGAGAGGCGCAGCGCGCCGTCCTCGATCTCGGCGTGGGCGCCGACCGGCGTGTTGCAGGTGGCGTCAAGGCTCGAGACGAGCGCCCGCTCGGCGGCGAGGCAGGCGCGCGACTCGGCGTGCGTGAGCACCTGCGCGAGCGCGGCGGTGCGCCCGTCGTCTGAGCGGGCCTCGAGGGCGAGCGCGCCCTGGCCGGGAGCGGGGGTCATCACGCTTGCGGGGAGCGGCTCGCCCCCGGCGCGGCCGAGGCGCTCGAGCCCCGCTGCCGCGAGCACGATCGCGTCGAAGTCGCCGTCCGAGAGGCGGCGCAGCCGGGTGTCGACGTTGCCGCGCAGCGTCGTGATCTCGAGGTCGGGCCGGGCGGCGAGCAGCAGCGACCGGCGGCGCAGGCTGCTCGTGCCTACCCGCGCGCCGCGCGGCAGCTCGTCGAGCGAGGCGGCGCCGCAGATCGCGTCGCGAGGGTCGGCGCGCTCGGGCACGGCGACGATCTCGAGCCCGTCGGGCAGCGAGCCGGGCACGTCCTTGGCGGAGTGCACCGCGAGGTCGATCTCGCCGCGCAGCAGCGCCCCCTCGATCTCCTTCACCCAGCGCGACTTGTCGCCGGTGGGCTCCGGCGGCCGGCCGCCGCGCTCGTCGCCGCTTGTGGTGATCGGGACGAGCTCGACGTCCAGGTCCGCGCGCTCCCGCAGGGCGGCGGCGACCAGGTTCGCCTGGGCGAGGGCGAGGGCGCTTGAGCGCGTGCCGAGCCGGACGGTCACGCGCCGAAGTGTGCCGCCTGCCCGGTCAGCGTGCGCGCACGTAGCGGCGCAGCGTGCCGGGGAGGTGACGGTGGTCGCCCGAGTAGCGGATCGTGAGCCGCAGCCGCCGCGCCGCGCGCGGCCGCCGCAGCGTGAGCCTGAAGGCGCTCCGGCGGATCCTCGCGTGCGCACGGGAGGCGACGCGCGACTCGACCTGTAGCGTCGCGGTCACTTGGCCGGTGGCACCTCTCACGAGGCGGCCGCTGACGTAGAGCCGCGAGTCCCGTGCGACCGCTCTCGTGAGCGCCAGCCTTGGCGCGCTCCGCCGGAGCGGCGTCGTGACGCCGCCGGTTCCCCCGCCGCCCGGAGTGACGCCGCCTCCCAGGTTGGCCCCGCCGCCGGGCGGAGGGGTGCAGTCGACGATCGTGGCCGTGGGGGAGCTCACGAAGCCCGAGAGGTTTCCGAGGCCGTCGGTTGCGCGGACCCGGAACGCGTAGCTGTGCCCGAGCGAGCCGGTGTAGCTGCCGCTCGTCGTGGCCGTGCCGGGGAGCCAGGGCGAGAACGGGCCGCCGTCGACCTGGACGTCGACGTCGTAGCTCGCGACGCCCGCGGGGTCGGCAGCGCCCCAGGCGACGTTCAGCCCGGGCGCGCAGACGCTGCCCGAGGGTGAGGCGATCGTCGGCGCCGGTGGGGTGCCGTCGACGGTGAAGGTCGCGCTCGCCGCAGCACCCTTCCACGTCTCGCCGTAGCTCTGCGCCTGTCCCTGGATCGTCACCGTGTAGGTGCCGTCGCTCGGGGCGCGGACTGTCCACGTGAGCGTGGTCGAGTCGCCTGCGGTGCCCTTCTTCGCAAGCTGGCTCGGGGGATTCGAGGGGGCGCCGACGACCTCCACGCTGTTACCGGCGGCAGTCGCCGAGAAGCTCGGCGCGGGAAGGTCGCCCGAGGGGTTGGCGATCGTCGCGGTGATCGTGACGAGCTCCCCGGGCCTTACGACCGAGGGCGTCCGGCTCACGATGGTCGCGTTCGGCTCGGGCGCCGTCACAGGGGTGAGAGTGCGCGTGCCGTCGATGGCGAAGGGCTCGGCGGCAACTCCGTCGACGGTGGAGTTGGCCTTGACCTTCAGCAGGTCGGGGGAGCCGCTGGTGTCCTGCGCTCGGACCTGCTCGACGTTGTCGATCGTGCTCGTGGAGCTTCCCTCGAGCGCCTGGGTGTCTATGTCGTAGGCGTAGAGGTCGAGGTTGGTGAGTGTGTAGGTGGTCCGTTTCGTGCAGCCGATCACGAAACATCCAGTGACGCGCCGCTGCCAGACGAGCGTCACGCGGTCCGTTCCGGCCTGCGGCGTCATCTCGTAGAGCTTCGCCCTTCCACCAGCCACCTCATCGGTCTGCCAGTTCGCCCGCTCGGCGTAAGCCTGAGCCAGGTCGAGCTCGCCCCAGCCCCAGTCGGGCTGCCAACCCTCCTGGGTGCCCATTGGGTCGGACGGTGTCCTGCGCCCCAGGCGAGCAGAGTTGAGCAGGATCGCCTTGCGCGCGTTCGGGTCGGTGATGCCGTACCCCGCAAGCAGTGCCGCGCCCGCCGCAACTGCGGGCGACGCGAAGCTTGTGCCGGTGTCCCCGCGCGTGAGCCGGTTCAGCCCCGACGGCGTCCAGCGCTGCTCGACCACGGTCATGTTGCTAACGGCATCGCCGCCACCGATTGCGACGATGTCGGGCTTCTTCCGCCCAGCGGGCGACGGGCCGCGGCTCGACCATGCAGTGATGATGTCGTCACTCGTACCCGGATTCATCTTGCCAACCGCGCCAGCGCAAATCACGTTGTAGGCGATGCAGCTTGACGTGATGTGGTCGGAGCCCGTGCCGTTTTGACCGTCATTGCCCGCTGGCTCGGTGAGGGTTACTCCGGTGCTCGATGCGATCATGTCGTCACCTTGCTGCGTGCTGCCGTCGTCGTTCGCGGTGTACGAGCCGTGGCTATCGCTAAGGATCTCGGCCGGATCTTCAACGCCGGGGAGTTCACCAGTGTACGGATAGTTGGCAGTTTGAGTAATCCCCATAACCCAGGGGAGCTCAGCAAATGCATTGCTGATATTCGGCGGTGCGTCCGCGAGGCTGGCGTCGAGCAGCTTGTCGACTCCGTACGCGATGCCGCGCTCGTCGCCGCTGTCGGGGGTGCAGATCGAGCAACTACCGTTTCCCCGTGTGACGATCACTCCGGCGACCTCGGTTCCGTGCTCGCATCCTGGGCTCGTTTGCCCGCAGGCCGGGTTCTGGGGCGCGCCTTGGGGGCGCAGGAACTGGACGCCCTGGAAGAGGGGCTGGTCCTCCTGGATCTTGTCGTTCATCACGGCCACGTCGACGCCGGAGGTGTCGTTCGGGAAGGCGTCCCTTCGGTCGTTCGGCCCAGCGCCTCCGAGGTGCCCGGCGCTCCAGAACGCATCAGCGCCCATATCGGTGCTCTGTGTGCGGATCGCCGCCATCGGCCTCTCGATCGGGGATGGAGCGACCGAGGAGACGTCGGGGCGGGCAGCAAGGCCGGGAAGCGCCCGCCGAGGCACCCACGCGGTGAGCGTTCCGGTGAGCGGGTTCGCCTCGACAGCGCGTCCGTGCGCTGTGTGAATCGCCCTTGCGAGGCTGTCAAGGCGTCGTCCGGCCGCGTCAGCCGCAGCCTGCAGGTACCGCAGCGCTCGGGCGCGTGCGGCTTCTCGTCGGCGCGCCAGGTGCCGGCCCGCGCCCTCTGGGTCGTTGCGCACCGCTTCCGCTTCGGCGCGCGTCAGGCGCCCGGTCAGAGCCCTCTCCCGACCGGCGCTCAGCCTGGCGGCGGCCGAGGCAGTGCCGCCGCCGGCAAGGGTGATTGCTACGCGCACCTTGCCGGTCCACGATCCCTTCATGAGCGCGTGATCGAGTCTCGGGAGCGCGAAGGACTGGGCATGCGGCAGACGACGTGTCGGGTCCGCACGAAGCTGGTCCGCGAGGCCGAGGGCGGCCGCGAGACCGGCAGCGACGACGGCAGCGGCGAGGCGCGCATGCAGAACGCCCCGGGCGATCCTCGTGGCAGACTCCGATTCCCCCTTGCACTGTTCGTGCTGCACTACGGTTTCCTTATCTATCGGCATCTCGTCTTCGCCCGTAGAGCGCTCTCATCAGGTGTTGCTTGACGACGGGGGAAGGCGGGCCTCGGCGTCGAGGCCCGTCCTATGCGTAGACACCAACGGAGGCTCATAGCTCGCCCGTGGATGTCTACGGGCCGTGCACCGTGACCTTGACCACGGGCGAGTAACCGAGCACGTACGGGTAGCTCACCTCCTTCCGCATCCGCACCCGGAATTTGTAGGTGATCGTGCCGGTGGTCGCCTCGAATCGGTAGCGATAGTGCCACAGACCCTTCGAATCGGTGCGAGGAGTCGCGAACGTGCGCCACTTGTGCCGGTAGAACGCCTGCAGGTCGATCACCTTTCCGGGCTTGCCCACCGGTCTGCCGATGGTTCCGCGGAACATCACCGACTGGCCGTTTCGCAGCCGGTGTCGGCTCGCCCTCAAGCTCGAGTAACCGGGCACGACGAGCTTCACCTCGCCGTGCGAGTTGTGAAGGAGCTCGTCCCCGTCGAACACGAAACGCAAGGTGCGGCTTGCCCCCTTCCGGGCCCGGTACGCGAACGCGCCCGACCGCTCGGTCCCGACCGTGCCGATCTGCTGCCACTGCGAACCGGACGCGGCGAGCAGCTGCATCACCTTCACGGACCTGCCGGCAATCGGCCGGCCGTCGGCGGTCTGCAGCGTGCCCTGGATCAGGCGCGTCTTTCCGTACGGCACCTTCATCGAGGTCACCGTCCTGTCACGCGCGTTCTTCTTGCCCCTCTTGGCTGCCTCGCGCCTCGCCTTCGCGCGTTGCTTCCGAACGCGCGCCATGCACCGCCGGCTCTTGCGGCACCTGCGCGAGACCTTCCTCGGCTTGACCTTCGTCGTCGCCTTGACGATGCCGACGCTGAGTCGCGTCTCGATCCGGAAGGGCGCGACCAGCACCATCCGCTGACCGCTCACCGTCCGGTCGGACACGGCCTCGTTGCCCGCGTTGTCGCGGACGCGCGCGCGGAACTCGTACCTGCCGGCGGTGAGGCTCGAGTCGTCGACTGTCGCGCGCAGGCGGTCGCCATCGAGCCGAGTCGGGACCGAATGCCAGTCACCGCCCTCGCCCTTCATCTCGATCGCGCCGCCGGCCACCCCGGAAGTCGCGTCGGCGACGACCGCGCTGAGATTGCGCGGGTGGTCGGCATCCTGCGCTTCGAACGCGGCGACGGGCGGCGTCTTGTCGATCTTGAATTCGATCGACCTTTCGTTGGACTCGTTGCCGGCGAAGTCGACGGCCTTGTACGTCAGGGTGTGCTTTCCGTCTTCTGAGATCGGAAGCAACAGCTCCTGCGTCTCGACCGTTCCTGTCTCGCTGATGGGACCCTTGACCTGCTGGGCGGGTTGGCCATCGAGGCGGTACTCGATGTAACCACCCTTCTCGACTGGCTCGCCGGCGAGCGAGCCGTTCATGCCTGACAGGTTGCCCTGATCCCGGGCGGTCACTCGCAGGGTGATTGCTCCCCCCTGCCACGCGTCCGGCGATGGCGCGTTGTCAACCGACGCCGTCGGCCTTGTCAGGTCAACGTTGACGGTCGTAACGCCGATGTCGCCAGGGTCTGCGGGGACGCCGGCACCCGAAACCGCGCGCGCCTTGATCGTCGTCACACCCTCCGGCAGATCCGCGACGGTGTACGTCGGGTTCATGCCAAAGGCCTCGACCGTCGTGTCTGGCATAGACCCGTCGGTGGTAATCGAGTAGCCCTTGAGCTGGGACGGACCCAGCACTGCCTTTGCGTCCGGAGTGAGGTCCAGTCTCTGCGGATAGTTGCGCGCTTCCGCGATGCCGATCCAGCCGTTGCGGCGCGACGGGTCGGCCCGTCCCGGCACCGTCGGGTCGTACCGCAGATGCACCGGCGCCGACGCCGTTTGCGGGTCGACGTTCCCTGCCGCGTCCTCGAGCCACACGCGGAGCACGTAGTCGCCCGCGGCGGGGAGGTCGATCCCCGCGATCGAGGTGATGTCCGACCCGGCGACGCGCGTGTTCGTGGTGACGCAGTCGTTCGGGTCGTTCGCCTTGCAGGCGCTGTAGTGGGCGGCCGCGATCGGGGACGTGGACGCGGGGTTGGTCCAGTGAACGCTGAACCCGTTGTCCGCCACCCAGTCCTCGCCCTGATCGACCGTCACGTCCACCTGGCCGGGCGCCTTGTTGTCGGCGATGAAGGGCACGGTCGTCCCCCTGGCGTTTCCGGCGGTGTCGATCGCGTTGACGATCAGCGTGTGGCTGCCCTCGGCCAGGTCCGAGGTGTCGAGCGAGAACGTGTCGCCCTGGCTGGCGGGGCAGGGCACGGGCCGCGTGTAGTCGCACGACTGGTAGTGGTGGGAGTCGATCGCCCCGCCGTCGAGGACGTAGCGGAAGTCGCGTACGCCGACGTTGTCCGACGACGACACGGTGAGCGACTGCGTGCCCTTCTTGTAGCCGCTTGAGGTGAGGCCGCCGCCGGTGATGTTGAGCGCCGGCGTCGTGCTGTCCTGCACGCGAACCTCGGCCGAATACATGTTCACCTGCGCGCGGGTGTACGGGTAGATGCCCGTCGACGACGTGTCGCACCCGGCGATCGCCTTGCACTGCACCTTGAGCGAGAGCTTGGTGATGCCGTTCAGGCTGATCCATCCGGGCGCGTTGCCGTACTCGGTGGCCCAGGCGCAGATCCCGGTCGAGGTGCCGCAACCCGAGAGCATTGGTCCGTTCGAGCCCGAGCTCGCGTCGAAGAGTCCGAGCTGCCACTGGCCGTCACCGCGGAAAGCGACCGCCTTCAAGGAGAGCTGCGCGCCTGCTAGCGACGCCCCGGCGGGGGCGGTGAAGACCGCCTGGGCGAGACCGTCGTAGCCGACGATCCCGCCGTTGATGACGTTGCGGACGGTCATGCCGCTCGTCTCGTCCCCCTGGTTGAACGCGCACGGCCCGTAG
>JADGHQ010000014.1 GCA_019683805.1 Thermoleophilaceae bacterium | reverse complement strand
GCGCCGCCCCCTCCCGCCGCCGCGCCGACGCCGAGCTTGCCGAGCAGGTCGCGGAGCGGGGCGAGCGGCGCCAGCAGCGCCACCGCCGCGGCCCGAGCGTGAGCGGGCGCCCGCGCGGAACAGGCCGCGCAGGCGCGGACGTGCCGCCGCACGGGCGCGGACGGCCTGCGCCCGCTCGCGCGCGCCTCGCGCAGCTCGACCTGGACCGCGTCGCAGGCGAGCAGGCGACCCTCGGCGCTCTCCGCGAGCGAGACGCGGGCGCGCACGAGCAGCGACTTCACGCTCGACACCGTCGTCTGCATCGCCTCGGCGATCTCGTGGTAGGAGAGGCCCTCGATCTCGCGCATGAGCAGGGCGGTGCGCTGGCTCTCCGGCAGCGCGTGCACGTCTGCCACCACCTGCCGCAGCTGCTCGCGCAGGCGGACGGCGTCGATCGTGCTGGCGAGCCCGGCGACGTCGACCTCCGCGAGCGAGCCACCAGCGTCGACGCGGTGCCGGGCGAGCTGCTTCAGGCACATGTTGCGCGCGATCCGGTAGAGCCAGGGCCGCACGTTCAGCTCGCGGTCGTCGGCGAGGATCGCCCGGTAGGCGTTCGCGAAGACGTCCTGGAGGACGTCCTCGGCGTCCTCGCGCGAGTGCAGCATGTGGCGGCAGAAGGCGAGCAGACGCGGCCGGTAGCGCTCGACGAGCGCCTCGAACGCGGAGTCGCTGCCCCGGCGAACCTGGGCGACGAGCCACTCGTCGCCGCGCAGGCGCAGCAGCGCGGCCCGGCCGGCGCCGAGCGGCGCGGGCGGCCGACCCGCGACCGACGCTTCCAACGAGCTCCCTCCTTCCACGCCCAGGCCCCATGCCCGAGCGTCGGCGCAATGAAACACCGTCCACCGGTCGGATCCGCTCCGGGCCTAGCGCGAGCGCGCGAGGACGCGAAGCCGCGAGCGCGGCGCGCTCTGACGGCGGGCCTCGTCGAGCGCCGGTCGGGCGCGCTCGTGGAGCCGCCGCCGCAGCCGCCAGGGGGCGCCCGCGAAGGCGTGGTTCGCGACGGTCGCGAAACCGCGCTCGTCGGTGCGCAGCGCGAGCAGCAGGTGCGCGACCCGGTCGGACGGCGGCAGCTCGGAATCCGTCGCCCGCACGCAGAAGCAGTGCACGGTCGAGCCGCCCGGCGGGACGAGCAGGGCGCCCGCCTCGCCCACGAGCCAGACGCCCAGGCGTCCGCGCTCGAGCGCCAGCCCGGTGCGCCGCCGCAGCTCGCGCGGCTCGTGGTCGAGGAGGTCGCCGAGCAGGCCCTGCGCCACCTCCTCCCCGGCGCCGAGGCCGCGAGCGCGCGGGCGCGGCCGCGCCACGTTCGCCCCGCGCTGGGCGTACAGCTCCGGAATCACCCAGGCGTGCACGAGCGCGAGCGCGGCGACCGGCGCCGCGAGCGGGTTGAGCGCGAGCAGCGCCGCGGCGGCGACGAGGAACGGGACCGTCTGCGCGACGGTCCACCACTTCCACAGCCGCGCGCGCCGCGCGAGCGTCCGCTCGCCGGCGAGCTCTCGCCACGGCACCGCGGCGAGCTCGCGCAGGGCGGGCGCGTCCGCCGTCAGGGCGCGATCAGCCACCCGCGATCGGGCGGCGCATGATCACGAGATCGGCGTCGACCGGCAGCTCCCGCACCTGCACCGCCTGCCCCTCGCCCTCGCTGACGACGGCCACGTAGCCCTCGTCCAGCTCACGGTGGAAGGCCTCCACCGCGCGCGCGTAGGCGGCGTCGTCGCCCGCGGTCCACTCCGCGATCGTGGAGTGACCGGTCGAGTCCATGCGGATCAGTCGCGCCATCGCGGACCTCCTCGTGGTCGGCTGCTTCCGGCGATCATACGCCCAGCGCGGGCAGCGTCTCCGCGACGCCCTCGGCGTCGTTCCGCGAGCCGCCTCCGGGTGATCCGAACGACCCGCCGATTTCGCTCAGGCGCAGCGCGGGCCGCGGAGAGCGCTGGCGAGGGCGCCGGCAGGCGCGGTATGCTCGGCCCCGTCGCGACTGGCGCCTGAGGTGGAATCGACCACCGGGGAGCGACGTTCGCAAGCAAAGAGCCGCGCGCCTGGGCACCGTGTCCGCCCGCCTCGACGGACGGGCTCGGAACTCCGAGGAGGTTCCCATGGCCACTGCAGCGCTCACCAGCCGGGACACGCGGATCGAGTACCTGATCGGCCGCGAGCAGCGGCGCCAGAGCCGCTCGCTCTCGCTGATCCCGTCCGAGAACCACGTCTCCGAGGCGGTGCTCCGGGCGACCGGCTCGGTCCTCACCAACAAGTACTCCGAGGGCTACCCGGGCCGCCGCTACTACGAGGGCCAGGCGGTGGTCGACGTGATCGAGCGGATCGCGATCGAGCGCGCCTGCGACCTGTTCGGCGTCGACCACGCGAACGTGCAGCCCTACTCGGGCTCGCCGGCCAACCTCGCCGTCTACCTGGCGTTCCTCGAGCCGGGCGACACCGTGATGGGGATGTCGCTCGAGGCGGGCGGCCACCTCACGCACGGCTGGGGGGTGTCGGCGACCGGCAGGTGGTTCCGCCCGGTGCGCTATGGCGTGCGCCGCGACACCGGCACGGTCGACATGGACGAGGTGCGCGAGCTCGCGCTGCGCGAGCGGCCGAAGCTGATCTGGTGCGGCGGAACGGCGATCCCGCGCATGATCGACTTTGCCGCCTTCGCGGAGGTCGCGCGCGAGGTCGGCGCGCTGCTCGCCGCCGACGTGGCGCACATCGCCGGGCTGATCGCGGGTGGGGCGCATCCCTCGCCGGTCGGACACGCGGACGTGATCACCACCACGACGCACAAGACGCTGCGCGGCCCGCGCGGCGCGATGATCATGTGCGACGCACGGCGCGCGCAGGCGATCGACCGCGCCGTGTTCCCCGGCCTGCAGGGCGGTCCGCACGACCACACGACCGCGGCGATCGCGGTCGCGCTGCACGAGGCGGCGCAGCCCGCCTTCCGCGACTACGCGCACGCCGTGGTCGCGAACGCGCGCGTGCTCGCCGAGGAGCTCGCAGAGCGCGGCTTCGACCTCGTCTCCGGCGGCACCGACAACCACCTGATCCTGATCGATCTCACCGCCAAGGGCGTGACCGGCGGCCAGGCCGCCGAGGCGCTCGACCGCGCCGGGCTCACCTGCAACCGCAACACCGTGCCCTTCGACCCCCGCAAGCCGCTCGACCCCTCGGGCATCCGCCTCGGCACCCCGGCCGTCACGACGCGCGGCATGGGTCCGGCCGAGATGGTGGAGATCGCGCGCTGCGTCGACGAGGTGGTCGACGCCGCGCGCCGCGGCGACGAGGGCTCGATCGAGCGGATCCGCGACCGGGTCTCGGAGCTCGCGGAGGCCTTCCCGGTGCCCGGCACGTGATCGCCTCGGGTCGTGCCGACCCGGCACCTGGGCGCGGGGCGCCGCCCTGGCCGTCCGCGCGCGTGGCGGAGCGCAGGCTGAACTCGTCGCCGGTGCGCGCGCAGGTGGAAGCGGATCACGGCCGGCGGGACGCGGCGCAGCGTCCACGCCGTGCGGATGCGGCCGAGCTCAGGCGCCGAGCTTCTCCCGGATCAGTCGGTTGACCTCGCCCCCGTCGGCGCGGCCCTGGGTCTCCCGCATGACGAAGCCGACGATCGCGCCGATCGCCTTCTGCTTGCCCGCGCGGAACTCCTCCGCCGCCTTCGGGTTCGCCTCGATCGCGCGCTCGACGATCGCGCCGAGCTCGTTCGCGCCGGCCATGCCGAGCCCGCGCTGCTCGACGATCGCCGCCGGCTCGCCGCCTTCGGCCGCGAGCACGTCGAGGACCTCCTTGGCGGCGGACTGCGACACCGACCGCTCGCTCACCATCGCCACGAGCCGCGCCAGGGCGCGCGGCTTCACCTTGGAGGCGAATGGATCCTCGTCCTCGAGCCGCGGCACGAGCTCCACCGTGACCCAGTTCGCGAGCGCCGGGGCGTCGGCGGAGTCGGCGGCGAGCGCCTCCTCGAAGTAGTCGCCGAGCTCGGAGCGGAAGGCGAGCAGCTTCGCCGTGGCGGCTGGCAGTCCGAGGTCGCGCTCGAAGCGCTCGGCGCGCGCAGCCGGCAGCTCCGGCAGCGCCTCGCGCGCCCGCGCGAGCATCTCGTCGGTGGGCGCGATCGGCACGAGGTCGGGCTCGGGGAAGTAGCGATAGTCGTGCGCCTCCTCCTTCGAGCGCAGCGACGAGAGCGAGCCCGTGGCCGGATCGAAGTGGAGCGTCTCCTGCTCGATCGCGCCGCCGCCGCGGAGGATCTCCTCCTGGCGCGCGATCTCCGCCTCGATGCCGCGCTCGAGGAAGCGGAACGAGTTCATGTTCTTGAGCTCGGTCTTGGTGCCGAGCGTCGCGGTGCCGGCCGGGCGGATCGACACGTTGGCGTCGCAGCGCAGCGACCCCTCCTCCATGTTCACGTCGGACACGCCGAGCCGCTTGAGCGTGGCGCGCAGCAGGCGCAGCCACTCGCCCGCCTGCTGGGGCGAGTGGATGTCCGGCTCGGTCACGATCTCGACGAGCGGAGTGCCGCCGCGGTTGAAGTCGACGGCGCTCGCCTCGGCGCCGTGGATGCGGCCGGACGACCCGGCGTGAACGAGCTTCGCGGCGTCCTCCTCGAGGTGGACGCGGTGGATCCGGACGTCGCCCAGCCGCCCACCGGTGGCGAGCGGGATGTCGTACTGGCTGATCTGGTAGCCCTTCGGCAGGTCCGGATAGAAGTAGTTCTTGCGGTGGAAGATCGAGCGCGGCGCGATCTCGCAGCCGAGCGCCAGGCCGATCATGAGGCCGAAGTGCACGGCCTCCGCGTTGAGGACGGGGAGCGTGCCAGGGTGGCCGAGGCAGACCGGGCAGGTGAGCGTGTTTGGCTCCTCGCCGAACGCGAGCTCGCAGCCGCAGAACATCTTCGTGCGCGTCTTGAGCTGCACGTGGATCTCGAGCCCGATGACCGGCTCGTAGCGGCGCTCGGCGAGCTCGTCGCCGGCGCCGGCCGCGCGCTGCGTCACCGCCACCTCCTTCCCTCGAACCCGATGGCCTGCTCGAGCGCGTGGGCGGCGTCGAGGATGCGGCTCTCGCTGAACGGCGGGCCGGCGATCTGCAGCCCGACCGGGAGGCCGTCGGAGAGCCCGGCCGGGATCGAGATCGCCGGAATCCCCGCGAGCGACATCGGCACGGTGAAGTAGTCGGAGAGGTACATCGCGAGCGGGTTCGCCGTGCGCTCGCCGAGCTTGAAGGCGACGGTCGGCGAGGTCGGCGTGACGACGAAGTCGACCTTCTCGAAGGCCGCGCGGAAGCTCTCCACGATCTTCGTGCGCACCTTCTGAGCGCGCCCGTAGTAGGCCTCGTAGTACCCGGACGAGAGGGCGTAGGTGCCGATCATGATGCGGCGCTTGACCTCGGCCCCGAAGCCCTCGGCGCGCGTCCGCTCGTACATCGAGGTGAGGTCGCCGTCGAGCGAGCGGGCGCCGTAGCGCACGCCGTCGTAGCGGGCGAGGTTGGCGCTCGCCTCGGCCGGAGCGATCACGTAGTAGGCGGAGAGCCCGTGCTCGGCGTAGGGCAGCTCGATCTCCTCGACCGCGCCGCCGAGCTCCTCGATGCGCGCAAGCGCCGCGCGGCAGGCGGCGGCGACGCCCGGCTCGACACCCTCCTCCTCGAGCCCCCAGACGCCGAAGCGCAGCCCCGTGAGCGACTCGGCGCCGGGCAGGCTCACCTCCCCCGGGAACTCGAGGTGGGTCGAGTCGCACGGGTCGCGCCGGCCGACAAGGTGGCGCAGCAGCAGCGCCGCGTCGGTGACGTCGCGCGTGAGCGGGCCGCACTGGTCGAGCGAGGAGGCGAACGCGATCATGCCGTAGCGCGAGACCGCGCCGTAGGTGGGCTTGAGCCCGACGATCCCGCAGAGCGCGGCGGGCTGGCGGATCGATCCGCCGGTGTCGGTGCCGATCGCCCAGGGCGCGAGGCCGGCGGCGACCGCCGCCGCGCTGCCGCCGCTCGAGCCGCCCGGCACCCGCTCGCGGTCCCACGGGTTGAGCACGACGCCGTAGCCCGAGTTCTCGTTCGACGAACCCATCGCGAACTCGTCCATGTTCGTCTTCCCGAGCACCGGCGCGCCCGCCTCGATCAGGCGCTCGACGGCGGTGGCCGTGTACGGGGGCCGATACCCCTCGAGGATCCGCGAGGCGGCGGTGCTGGGCACGCCCTCGACGCAGAAGAGGTCCTTCACGGCCACCGGTACGCCGCAGAGCGGGGCGTCCGCGGGCACCTCCGGCGCCTCGTCCGCGACCCACAGGAAGGCGCCGAGGTCCTCGTTGGCGGCGCGCTCGCGGTAGAGCTCGAAGAGCTCCCGGGCCGACAACTCGCCCGCCCGGACGCGCTCCGCCGCCGCGGCGGCGCTCAGCTCGAGCAGCTCGCTCACGACGCCCCCGGGCTCGGGACGCGGAAGCCGGCCGGACCCGGGTCGGGCGCCGGCGCGAGCGCCTTCTCGCGCGGCAGGCTCGGCCGCGGCACGTCCGCGCGCAGCACGTTCTCGACATCCACGACGTGCGAGGTAGGCTCCACGTCGTCGAGGTCGAGCTCGCCGATGCGCTCGATGTGCTCGAGGATCGAGGACAGCTCCTCGGTCATGCGCTCGACCTCCTCCTCGGTGAGGGCGAGGCGCGCGAGCCTCGCGACGTGCAGCACCTGTTCGCGGGCGATCATTCGACTGGCGATTCTAGGTAGGAGCGCGGCGCGGCGCGCCGCGGAGCCCGCCGTGCCGGCCCGCTCGCTCTATACCATCCGCCGGCATGACGACGGCGGAGCGCGCGCGGTCCACTCGCAGCCGCCGCCGTGGCGGGGCGGGAGCGTTGTCGGCGCGGGAGCTCGCGATCTTCCGGGCGTTCTGCGAGGCGCTCGCGCCCGCGGGCGGCCGCCTGCCCGCGGCCGAGGGCGCGGACGGAGTGAGCGTCGCCGAGCCCGTGTCCGAGTACGTGGCCTGCATCCCGCCGCAGCCGCGCGCTCTGCTGCGGGTCGCGCTGCGCGCGCTCGACCTTACCCCCTTCCCGCGCCGCTTCACGGCCCTCCCGCTCGAGCGCCGCAGCGCCTGGATCGAGCGGCTCGAACAGAGCCGCCTGCGCCCCTTCCGCGACCTCGTGCTCGGGCTGAAGACGCTCGCCTCGCTCGGCTACACGCGCGACCCGTCCGTGCAGGAGGCGGTCGGCTCGGTCCCCGCGTGCCGCACGGAGTCGGGCGCCGCGCCCGCCCGGGCCGTCCCGCCGCTCGACCCCGTCGCGCTCGTCCCGCCGGAGGACGTCGAGCGCTGCGACGTGGTCGTGGTCGGCTCGGGCGCGGGCGGGGCGTCGGCGGCGCGCGTGCTCGCCGAGCGCGGGCTGTCGGTGATCGTCGTCGAGTCGGGCGACTACCACGACGCCTCGACCTACTCTCGCGACCCGCTCGAGGCGCTCCCGCGGCTCTACCGCGACGGCGGCCTGACGGTCTGCGAGGGGCGGCCGGCGATCCCGCTGCCCGTCGGCCATTGCGTGGGCGGCACGACGGTGGTCAACTCGGGCACCTGCCTGCGCCCGCCCGACGACGTGCTCGCCCGCTGGCGCTCGGAGTTCGGGATCGCGTGGGCGGGCGAGCTGGAGCGCGAGCTCGAGGAGGTGGAGCGCGCGCTCTCGGTCACGCGGCTCGACGCCGCCTCCGCCGGGCGCAACGCCGAGCTCGCCCGCCTCGGCGCCGAGCGGCTCGGCGCCTCGAACGCGCCGCTCTGCCGCAACGCGCGCGAGGTGGTGTGCTGCGGCACGTGCCCCACGGGCTGCGAGCTCGACGCCAAGCAGGCGATGCACGTGTCCGAGCTGCCGCGCGCCGCGGCGGCCGGCGCGCGGATACGCGCCGGCGCGCGGGCGCGGCGCGTGATCGTGGAGCGCGGCGCCGCCGCCGGGGTCGAGTGCCGCACGCGCTGGGGCGGCCGCTACGAGGTGCGCGCCCGGGCGGTGGTGCTGGCCGCCGGCGCGCTCGGCACGCCGGAGCTGCTCATGGGCCAGGGGCTGTGCGGATCGTCCGGCCACCTCGGACGCCACCTGCGCATCCACCCGGCCTGCTGGGTGGGCGCGCTGTTCGACGAGGAGGTCGACGCCTCCGACGGCGTGATGCAGAGCTGGCTCGTGGACGAGTGGGCGGAGCGCGGAGTGCTCCTCGAGGCGACGGCCACGCCGCTCACCTTCGGCGGCCACTGGATGCGCGGCGCCGGCCCCGCGTTCAAGGAGAGGCTCGAGCGCTGGGGCCGCGTCGCGATGCTCGGCGTGCACATCTCGGACCGCTCGGAGGGACGCCTGCGGCTGAGCGGCGGGCGGCTGCGCATCCGCTACTCGCTCTCGCGCCCGGATCGCGACGCGCTGCGCTTCGGCATCGCCCGTGCCGCCGACGTGCACTTCGCCGCCGGCGCGCGCGAGGTCTACCCGCAGCTCGGCCGGGTCGCCGTGCTGCTGCCCGGGGAGCAGGCAGCGCTGGTCGAGCGCGGCCGCTTCGCCGCTGGCGACTACCGAGTCGAGGGCTTCCACCCGCTGGGCAGCGCGCGGATGGCCGCCGACCCGCGCGCCGGGGTGGTCGCGCCGACCGGGGAGACGCACGACCTCCCCGGCCTCTACGTCGCGGACGCCTCGCTCTTTCCCACCTCGACGCGGGTGAACCCGATGGTGACGATCTGCGCCGTGGCGCGCAGGATCGCGGGCGGGCTGGCCGATCGGCTCGGCTAGCTAGCCTACCGACGACTCGCCGAGCTGCCGCTGCGCGTCCCCGCCGTCGCCCCGGGGCGGCGCGGGCAGCACGGGGATCGACTCAGGGTCCGGCGGCGGCGGGTGGCCACGCCGCTCGTCGCGCAGGTCGAGGGCGCCGGCGACGGTCCAGACGAGCCCCGCCGCGAGGCCGAGCCAGGCGCCCGTGTCGACCCCGGCGCCGTTCGGCGGCGCGGCGAGCCGGACGCCGATCGCCACCGTCGCCACGACGCCCGCCAGCGTGGCAAACGACACGAGCGCGATCGGGATCGCGTTGGCGGCCTGCGCCGCGGTGACGATCGGCACCGCGATCGCGAGCAGCGCGAGCAGCGCGAGGACCACGTCGGTCACGGCGAGCGCGGACCAGCCGCTCTCGCCGCCGTACCAGTCCGCGAACAGCAGCCCGATCAGAGCCGCGCCGGCGAGCCCGACGACCCAGTCCGTGGGGCGCGTCCGCGACAGCCTCATGGCGCGCACGTTAGCGCGGCGAGCGGGCGGCGAGCTGCCGCTCCGCGGCGGTCGCGGCGTTCTGCAGCAGCATCGCGATCGTCATCGGGCCGACGCCGCCCGGAACCGGGGTGATCAGCGACGCCTTCTCCTTCACGGCCTCGAAGTCGACGTCGCCGGCAAGCCCGTCGGCGGTGCGGTTCACCCCGACGTCGATCACGACGGCGCCCGGCCTCACCATCTCCGCCGTCACGAGGCGCGGCACGCCCACGGCGGCGATCAGGACGTCGGCGCGGCGGCAGACCTCGGCCAGGTCGCGCGTGCGCGAGTGCGCCTGGGTGACCGTCGCGTTCGCGGCGAGCAGCAGCGCCGCGAGCGGCTTCCCGACGAGCTTCGAGCGGCCGACCACCACCGCCTCGGCGCCCTCCAGCTCGACGTCGTGCGCGCGCAGCAGCTCCATCACCCCCGCGGGCGTGCAGGACACGAGCCCGTCGAGACCCTGGAGCAGCAGCCCGGCGTTGAGCGGCGTGAGGCCGTCGACGTCCTTGGCGGGGTCGATCAGGCGCGTCATCGCGTCGCCGTCGATCTGCGGCGGCACGGGAAGCTGGAGCAGGATGCCGTGGACCGACTCGTCCGCGTTGAGCGAGCGGATCAGCTCCTCGACCTCCGCCTGCGTCGCCTCGGCGGGAAGGTCGTGGTGGATCGAGACCATGCCGGCCTCCTCGCTCAGGCGGCGCTTGTTGCGGACGTAGATCTGCGAGGCGGGGTCCTCCCCCACCAGCACAGTCGCGAGCCCCGGGCGCACGCCGTGGCGCTCGACCACCTCCTGCACCTGCCGGCGCACGCGCTCGCGGACCTCCGCCGCGACCGCCCTGCCGTCGATGATCCGTGCGCCCACCCGCGCGAGCGTAGCGAGCGGAGCGGATCCATTGCTTCGGCGTTATGCGGTGGAGCGCACGGGTATCCGACTCGCTCATGCCATCACCAAAGGGGGTACGCATGGTGGGTGCTTCGCAGTCCACCACGCCGCGCACGGGCGGCGGCGCCGCCCAGGGCGCGAAGGACGAAGCCCGGCAGGCGGCAGGGCAGGCGCAGGAGAAGGTCCAGGAGGCGGCCGGCCAGGCGCGCGGCCGCCTGCGCGAGCAGCTCGACAAGCGCACGAGCGAGGCCGGGGAGCGGGTCACGGGAATGGCCGGCGACGCGCGCAGCGTGAGCGAGGAGCTGCGGCGCCAGGGCAAGGAGGCGCCGGCGAAGCTGGCCGACCAGGCCGCCGAGCGGGCGGAGCGGCTCGGCAGCTACCTGAGCGAGTCCGACGCGGACCGCATGCTCGGGGACGTCGAGAGCTTCGGGCGCCGCCAGCCGATGGCGGTCATGCTCGGCGGGCTAGCGGTCGGGTTCGCGGCATCACGGTTCCTTAAGGCGTCGAGCAGCCGCCGCTATCGCAGCGAGGCTCGTGAGAGGCCGCTGTGACGGTCGAAGGCGGAGGCGACCTCCGCGACAGGTCGGTCCCACAGCTGCTCAGGCAGCTCTCGCAGGAGACGACCCAGCTCGTGCGTCAGGAGATCGAGCTGGCGAAGGCGGAGATGACGGAGAAGGGCCGCAAGGCGAGCGTCGGCGCCGGCATGTTCGGCGGCGCCGGAGTCGCGGGATTGCTTGCGCTCGGGGCGCTCACGGCCTGCGCGATCGCCGCGCTCGACCTGGCCGTCGCCACCTGGCTCGCCGCCCTGATCCCGGCGCTGCTGTGGAGCGCGGCCGCCGGCCTGCTGGCGCTGCGCGGCCGCGCGCGGGTTCGCCAGGCGACGCCGGCAGCACCGGAGCAGACAGTCGAGACGATCAAGGAGGACGTGGAATGGGCGAAGAGCCAGACACGATCCGTGAGGAGATAGAGCGGACCCGCAGCGAGATGGGCGAGACGGTCGAGGCCATCGGCTACAAGGCCAACGTGAAGGAGCGGGCCAAGGAGTCGGTGCGCGAGAAGGCGGGGAAGGTCCGCTCGAGCGTCATGGGCGGGGCGACGCGCGTCGGCGACGCGGCGCCCGACGCCGACGAGGTGCGCCAGGGCGCCCGGCAAGCGGCCGGCCTCGCGCAGGAGAACCCGATCGGGCTCGGGGTCGGCGCCATGGCGCTCGGCTTCATCGCGGGCCTCGCGCTGCCGTCGACGCGCATGGAGGACGAGCGCATCGGCCCGCTGGCCGACCATGCCAAGGAGCAGGCGAGGGAGACCGGCCAGGAGGCCGTCGAGCGGGGCCGGCAGGTCGCCCAGGAGGCGGCGCAGAGCGCGGCGGAGACCGCGCGCGAGAGCGGCCGCGAGCAGGGTCAGGAGCTCGCGGAGAGCGCGCAGCAGCGCACGGAAGGCTGAGCTCCGACGGGAAGCGCGCACGCTCGCGGGTCCGGCGTGTGCGCGGCCCGGTCAGCGCCGCTTCAGCGGGGCGTAGTCGGCCATCAGCTTCCGCTCGGACCCGTCGCCCGCGAAGCGCACGACGACGATGCCGCCGGGCTCGACGCCGACGACGACTCCCTCGCCGAAGGTGGCGTGCACCACGTCGTCGCCGAGCGAGAAGGTCGCGCCGGGCGTGGGCTCGCGGCGGGCCGGCGCCGTCGACGGCCCGCCGCCCGCCCCCCAGCGGGTGAACGCGGCGCGCGGCTCCTGCGCCTGCACGTCGGTCAGCTCCGCGGGCAGCTCGTCGAGGAAGCGACTCGGGAGGTTCCAGTCACGGCCGCCGTAGAGGGCGCGCGTGCGCGCGAACGTCAGGTACAGCTCCCGCTTCGCGCGCGTGATCCCGACGTAGGCGAGGCGCCGCTCCTCCTCGAGGTCGCCCTCCTCGATCGCGCGGCTGTGCGGGAACACCCCCTCCTCGCAGCCGATGATGAAGACGACCGGGAACTCGAGGCCCTTCGCATTGTGGAGGGTCATCAGGGTCACGGTGCCCTCTTCGTCGCGGATCGCGTCCTGGTCCGAGAAGAGCGCGATCTGCTGGAGGAACTCCTCGACGCTCGGCTCCTCGGCCGCGGCCTCGTACTCGCGCGCCACCCCCACGAGCTCCTCGAGGTTCTCGACCCGCCCCTGCGCCTCGATCGTGCGCTCGGCCTCGAGCGCCTCGATGTAGCCGGTCTCGCGGAGCGTCTCCTCGAGCAGGTCGCCGACGCCGGCCGAGCCCGCGCGCTCGGCGAGCCGCTCGATCGTCGAGGTGAAGCGCCCCACCGCCTTGACCGCCGCCGCGCCGAGACCCGGCACCTCCTCCGGCCGGCGCGCGACCTCGAGCACGGGCTCGCCGATCGTGTTGGCGTAGCCGACGATGCGCGCCTGGGTGGTGTCGCCGATCCCGCGCCGCGGCGAGTTCACGATGCGCTGGAACGCGACGGCGTCGCTCGGGTTGACGAGCAGCGTCAGGTAGGCGATCGCGTCCTTGATCTCCGCCCGCTCGTAGAACTTCGTGCCGCCGATGACCTGGTAGGGCAGCTTGTAGCGGGTCAGCATGTCCTCGAGCACGCGGCTCTGCGCGTTCGTCCGGTAGAAGACCGCGATCTCGTCGCGCGAGCCGCCCTCGTCCACGATCCGCTCGATCTCGCCGATCACGAAGCGCGCCTCGGCGTGCTCGTCCTCGAGCTCGCGCACGCGGACGGGGTCGCCCTCGCCGAGGTCCGACCAGAGCGCCTTCTCCTTGCGCGCGCGGTTGTTGCGGATCACCGCGTTCGCGGCCGAGAGGATCGTCTGCGTCGAGCGGTAGTTCTGCTCGAGCTTCACCACGTGGGCGTCGGGAAAGTCGTCCTCGAAGTCGAGGATGTTGCGGATGTCAGCGCCGCGGAAGCGGTAGATCGACTGGTCGTCGTCGCCGACCACGCAGAGGTTGCGGTGCTCGGCCGAGAGCAGCTTCAGCCACTCGTACTGCGCGCGGTTCGTGTCCTGGTACTCGTCGACGAGGATCTGGCGGAATGTGTGCTGGTAGCGCTGGAGCACCTCCGGGAAGAGCCGGAAGAGGTCGACGCAGCGCATCAGCAGGTCGTCGAAGTCCATCGCGTTCATCGCGTGCAGGCGCGACTCGTAGCGCTCGTAGACGTCGGCGGAGGTCTGCTCGAAGAAGCTCGAGACCTTCTCGCGGTAGCCCGCGGCGTCGAGCAGCGTGTTCTTGGCATCGGAGATCTGGCGCTTGACCGCGCGCGGCGTGAAGCGCTTGGGGTCGATGTCGAGCTCCTCGAGGCAGGCCTTGACGAGCCGCAGGGAGTCGGCCTCGTCGTAGATCGTGAAGCCGCGCGTGTAGCCGAGCCGCGCCGCCTCCGCGCGCAGGACGCGCACGCAGGCGGAGTGGAACGTCATCACCCACATCGCGCGCGTGCGCGGGCCGACGAGACGCTCCACCCGCGCGCGCATCTCCTGCGCCGCCTTGTTGGTGAAGGTGATCGCGAGGATCTCGCCCGGCTGTGCCAGCCCCGTGCGCATCAGGTAGGCGATGCGGCGCGTCAGCACCGCCGTCTTCCCGGAGCCCGCGCCGGCGAGGATCAGCAGCGGGCCCGTCTCGTGCTGGACGGCCTCGCGCTGCTGCGGGTTGAGCCCCTCGAGCAGGTCCTCGGCGGCGGTGGCGGTGGACACCGGCTAGACGATAGAGACGCCCGCGGTCCGACTACCCTGCCCCGCCGTGGGCCTCTGCGACCGAGTCCGAGCCGCCTGCGCCGAGATCGCGGCGCACGCGCGCCACGTGCGCATCGACCTCGACAGGCTGGGCGAGATCGAGCCGGGCCCGCCGCCGCCGCTCGACCCCGAGCGCCACTACCTCGAGGGCTCGCGCGAGGACGTGGCCATGTACACGCTCACGCTCGACGCGATCAACTTCGGCTCCGGCTGGTTCCCGACGCTGCGCAAGCGTCCGGGCTGCTCGGGCTACTACACGGTCGCGTGGTCGCTCGCCGACCGCTTCCGGGCCGAGGGTCCGTGGACGCCGGCCGAGCTGCGCCGCCTCGACGCCCGCGAGCTCGCTCGCGTGCTCGGCCAGGACCCGGGCCACGAGCTGATGGCGCTCTACGCCGAGGCGCTCCGCCAGCTCGGCCGCTTCCTCGGGGAGCGCTCGGCGCTCGAGGCGATCGAGGCCGCCGGCGGCTCGGCAGAGCGCCTCGCCGAGCAGCTCGCGCGCGGGATGGAGCTGTTCCGCGACCCCGGCTTCTACAAGCGCGCGCAGATCACGCCCAACGACCTGGCGCTCTCCGGCGTGGCCGAGTTCGACGACCTCGACCGGCTGACGATCTTCGCCGACAACCTCGTGCCCCACGTGCTGCGCGTCGACGGCGTGCTCGTCTACGAGCCGTGGCTCGCCGCGCTGATCGACGCGGAGCGCCTGCTGCCGCCAGGGCAGGCCGAGCGCGAGATCCGCGCCTGCGCGGTGCACGCCTGCGAGCTGCTCGCGGAGCGCGTCGGCGTGCCGCCGCGCGCGCTCGACGTGTGGCTCTGGAACCGCGGCCAGCAGCCGTGCTACAAGGCGCGCCCGCGGCACCGGACGCGCACGGTCCACTACTGACCGTCGGCGTCGGCCGGCGCCGGCGGGTCCGGGCAGGCGCGGCCCAGCCGCGAGACATCGCTCTCCCAGGTGCGCTCGAGCCGCGCCGCGAGCGCCTGGGAGCGATCGTCAAAGAGCGACGGCGGCTCCCCGCGCGGGGCGCGCCTGCGGTCGAGCGCCCGGAAAACCGCCCGCCAGGCGCGCACGTTCTCGTCGTAGATCGAGCGTGTGGCGATCAGCGTCCGCTCCGCGTCCTCGGCGGCCTGCGCGCAGCCCGGCGAGGCGACCATCGCGCGCGCGAGCAGGACGAGAGTGATCTCGGTCTGCCGGTGGAAGCGCCTGAGCGCCCGCGCAAGGCACGCGCCCGAGAGGTCGCCGCGCGGCGTGATCGCGCCCTGGCAGCCGCGCTTGACGGAGTTGAACGCCACGGCCTGGCGCACCCAGTCGCGGTAGGCGGAGGCCACGGCGCTCCGCGGCCCGCTGTGCGAGTCGCCGCAGCCCGAGAGCGTTAGCGCGGCGATGAGCGCCGACGCGCCCAGGGTCGTCCTCATGGCCGCGAATCTAAGCGGGCGCGCGGCGGAACCTGGTGGCGAAGCCGACGCCGTCGCCCACCGGCAGCACCGACCCGATCCAGCTCCCGCCCGAGGTGAGCTCGCGGTTGAGCGCGCGCGCCTCGGCGAGCGACTCGGGGCGCCAGCGCGTCCCCGCCCCGTCCGCGGCGGCGACCTCGCCGCCCATCAGCAGGTTGTCGACCACGAGCGCGCAGCGCTCGGAGGCCTGCGGCTCCGCGAGCGCGATGTACTCGCGGTACTGCTCCTTCGCCGCGTCGACGAAGATCACGTCCCACGGACCCGCGAGCGTCGGAATCGTCTCGCGCGCGTCGCCGAGCACGATCTCGACGCGGTCGGCCACCCCCGCCCGCTCGAGGAACGAGCGCGCCTGCGCCGCGCGCGACTCGTCGATCTCGAGCGTCACGATCGACCCGCCCTCGCCCAGGGCCTCCGCCATGTGGAGCGTCGAGTAGCCGATCGCCGTGCCCACCTCGAGCACCCGCGGCGCGCCGAGCGCGCCCACGAGCGTGGCGAGGAAGCGGCCGGTCTCCCAGTGGACGATGGGGACGCCGTCGCGCTCGGCCACCGCCTCCATCTCGCGCATCACCGCGGACCGCTCCGGCCGCAGGCCGCGCAGGTACTCGTCGATCCGGGGGTCGAGGATCGCCATCAGCCGCCCGCGGGGTCCTGCCCGCTCCGGCGCCGCAGCGGCCGCACCTCGGCCTGTCCCGGGGGCTTGCGCCCGGTGACCTCCGACAGGAGCGCCTCGAGGTCGGAGATGCGCGAGCTGAGCGAGCTGATCGCGTCGTACACCGGGTCGGGGAGGTGGGCCCAGTCGGCGTCCGGGCCGCGCGGCTTCTCGCCGCGCACGCGCACCGGGTGCCCGGGATTGCCCACCACGGTCGAGTCCTCCGGCACGTCGTGGATCACGACCGAGTTGGCGCCGATCTTCGCGCCCCTGCCGACGGTGATCGGGCCGAGCAGCTTCGCGCCCGAGCCCACCACGACGTCGTCGCCCACGGTCGGGTGACGCTTGCCGCGGGCGAAGCCCGTGCCGCCGAGCGTGACGCCCTGGTAGAGCGTGACGTTGTCGCCGATCTCGGCGGTCTCGCCGATCACCACGCCCGAGCCGTGGTCGATGAAGAGCGCCTCCCCGATCCGAGCCGCGGGGTGGATCTCGATGCCGGTGAGCGCGCGGCTCGCGAAGGCGATCGCGCGCGGGACGAGCGGCACGCCGGCCTCGTGGAGCGCGTGCGCGACGCGGTGCGCGAGCAGCGCGTGCACGCCCGGATAGGTGAGCAGGATCTCGACGCGGCCGATCCCCCGCGCCGCGGGGTCGCGCTCCTGCGCCGCCGCGAGGTCCTGGCGCAGCTCGCGCATCACGCGCGTGACGGTGCGCAGCCCAAGCATCACGGAGATTGTGGCGCGGCGGGGACGCGCGCGCACGCCGGGCAGCCCTCGAGCCGGCTCGTGCGCACGAGCGTCCGGGCGATCCCGCCCTCGTCGATCTGGAGGATGCGGTCGGTGAGCGGCTCGGCGAACCCGGTGAGGAGCTTCAGCGCCTCGAGCGCCTGGATCGAGCCGACCACGCCGGCCACCGGGCCGAGCACGCCGGCGTCGCGGCAGGCGGGCACGGAGCCCTCCGGGGGCGCTGTCGGGAACGCGCAGCGGTAGCAGGCGCTCTCGCCCGGCCGGATCGACATCACCTGCCCCGAGAGCCCGAGCACGCCGCCCTCGACGAGCGGGACGCGCTGCGCGCAGCAGGCGTCGTTCACGACGTAGCGCGTCTCGAAGCTGTCGGTGCAGTCCACGACCACGTCGGCGCCCATGACGATCGCCTCGGCGTTGTCCTCCTCCACGCGCGCGGGGTAGGGGTCGACCTGCACGTTCGGGTTGATGAAGGAGAGCTTCGCGGCCGCGCTCTCCGCCTTGCCCTGCTCGATGTCGGGCGTGAAGTGGAGCGGCTGGCGCGAGAGGTTCGAGAGCTCGACGGGGTCGGGGTCGACCACCCCGACGCGGCCGACGCCCGCCGCCACGAGATATGTCGCGGCGGGCGAGCCGAGCGCGCCGAGCCCGATCACGATCGCGCTCGCCGACTTGAGGCGCTCCTGCGCCTCCCCGCTCCACTCGGGCAGCGCGAGCTGTCGCGAGTAGCGCTCGATCTCCTCCTCGTTGAGGCTCATCGCCTGACGATCACCACGGTAGTGCCCTCCACCCTCACCTCGTGCCCGTCCTCGCGCGCCGAGCGCGGCACCGACGCGAGCGGCTCGCCGGGGTCGAGCAGCACGCGCAGCTCCTCGCCCGCGCGCATCCGCTCGAGCGCGAGCTTCGTCCTCACCCAGTTGAGCGGGCAGGGCACGCCGGTGAGGTCGAGGGCCGAGCTCACGGCGCGAAGAAGGGGGTCGAGACGTAGCGCTCGCCCGAGTCGGGGACGATCGCGACGATCCGCTTGCCCTCGAACTCGGGGCGGCGGCCCACCTCGATCGCCGCCCAGATGGCCGCGCCGCCCGAGATGCCGGAGAGCACCCCCTCGCGCCGCGACACGAGCCGGGCCGTCTCGAGCGCGTCCTCGTCGTCGACCGCGATCACCTCGTCGATGATCTCGCGGTTGAGGACCTTCGGCACGAACCCGGCGCCGATCCCCTGGATCTTGTGGGGGCCCGGCCGGCCCCCGGAGAGCACGGGCGAGGCCTTCGGCTCGACCGCCACCACGTGCAGGCTCGGGTTGCGCTCCTTCAGCCGCTCCCCGGTCCCCGTGATCGTGCCGCCCGTGCCGACGCCGGCCACGAGCACGTCGACCTTGCCGCCGGTGTCCCGCCAGATCTCCTCGGCGGTGGTGCGGCGGTGGATCTCGGGGTTGGCGGGGTTCGAGAACTGGTCGGGGATCCAGACGTCGTCGCGCTCGCGCGCCAGGCGCTCCGCCTCCTGCACGGCCTCCGTCATCCCGCCGAGCGACTCGGTGAGCTGCACGCGCGCGCCGTAGAGGCGCAGCAGGCCCTCGCGCTCGCGGCTCATGCCCTCGGGCATCGAGAGCACGAGCTCGTAGCCCTTGGCGGCGCAGACGAACGCGAGCGCGATACCGGTGTTCCCCGAGGTGGCCTCGACGATCGTTGTGCGGCCCGGCTCGATGCGGCCCTCGCGCTCCGCCTCCTCGATCATCGCGACCCCGATGCGGTCCTTGACCGAGCCCGCCGGGTTGTAGACCTCGAGCTTGCCGATCAGCTCGGCCTTCAGGTCGGGCGCGACGCGGCTGAGGCGCACGAGCGGCGTGCCCCCGACGATGTCGGCGAGGCTCGAGGGTATGCGGCCGTCGCGCCCGGGAGCGATCACAGGCCGTGAAACTACCGGCTCCGGGCGACGCGCCTCGCCGCGTCGAGCCGCTGCCGGGCGAGCTCGTAGGCGGCGGCTAGCGGCGTGATCCCCTCGGCGTCGGCGCGGCGGAGCAGCTCCGCCATCGTCTCTTCGATGCCCTCGACGCGCCTGCGGGCGTCGCCGGGGTCGTACTCGCCGAGCTCGAGCGAGACGTTGATCAGGCCGCCCGCGTTGGCGATGAAGTCGGGGGCGTAGAGGACGCCGCGCGCCGCGAGGTCCTCCGCGAGGCCCTCGTGGGCGAGCTGGTTGTTCGCCGACCCGCAGACCACGCGGCAGCGCAGGCGGTCGACGTTCACCTGGTCGATCACGCCCCCGAGCGCGCAGGGCGCGAGGACGTCGACCTTTGCCAGCATCCCGCTCGAGGGGTCGGTCCAGCGGGCGCCGAGCTCGTCGGCGAGCCCCCGCCTCGAGCCGTCGATGTCGGAGAGCGTCAGCTCGGCGCCCGCGCCCGCGAGCAGCTTCGCGAGCTCGGAGCCGACGCGGCCTGCGCCGACGACGGAGATCGTGCGGCCCGTGAGCTCGGGCGAGCCGAAGCGGTGGGCGCAGCAGGCGCGCATCGCCATCACGACGCCGAGCGCGGTGAACGGGCTCGGGTCGCCGCTGCCGCCGAGCTCGCGCGGAAGCCCGCTGACCCACTTCGTCACCTCACGGATCACGGCCATGTCGGCCGCGCTCGTGCCCACGTCCTCGGCGATGATGTAGCTGCCGTGCAGCACGTCGACCGTGTCGGCGAAGTCGAGCAGGAGCTCGCGCCGCCTGCCGCCGGTCGGCGCGTCGCCCGGCTCGAGGCAGATCACGCCCTTGCCCCCGCCGAGGGCGAGCCCGCAGGCGGCCGCCTTGAAGGTCATGGCGCGCGAGAGCCGGAGCGCGTCGCGCGCGCCGTCGGCCGAGCTCTCGTAGCGCCACATCCGGCAGCCGCCGAGCGCCGGCCCGAGCGTGGTCGAGTGCACGGCCACGATCGTGTAGACCCCGGTGCGGCGACCCTTGCGGATCACGAGCTCCTCGTGGTCGAGGCTGATCAGCGGGGTCTCAGGCACGCATCCTCCCGGGACGGAGTTCTACCCCTTTGGGCGCGGCGAGCGAGGCGGTGAAGGCCGTGTACGCCCGCCGGGGCGCCGGCGACTCTGGACGCCGGACATCTTCAGCCCGACGTCGAGGCGATGTGGGCGCGGGAGGCGCCGGGGGCCGCGGGCGCCGACCGCGGCATCGCCGCGGTCACCGCGAGCACCCGCGCCTCGCTCGCCGCGTGGGACGACTGCCGGTGGGAGGCAGGCCGAGCCCTCGAGGCCGTGGGGCTGCGGGCGTAGCTCGCAGCCTAGATGTGGTACATCAGCGCGCCGCTCGCCCGGGCCTCGCGCTCGGCGAGGTCGGCGATCGTGACCGAGCCGAGCGCGCCGCGCAGCGCCCCCGCCGCCTCGTCCCAGGGCTCACCGGCCTCGGCCGCGGCGCCGCCGAGGTCGCCCTCGAGCGTCTCCACCACCTCGAGCACGGTCACCTCGGATGGCGAGCGCGCGAACAGGTAGCCGCCGCGCACGCCGCGCTGGCTGCGCAGGATCCCGGCGCGGCGCAGCGTCGCGAACAGGCTCTCGAGGAACTGCACCGGGATGTCGCGGCGCCTGGCCAGCTCGCCGATCGGCACCGGCACGGACGCGCCGCACTTGGCGAGCTCGACCAGCGCGCTGACGGCGTAGGGAGATTTCGTCGTTATGGTCAGCACCCGCGCGCGAGTCTAGGTTATGCCTGTGACGCTGACGGCCCGCACGATCGCGCTCTGGCTGCCGCCCCTTGTGCTGATGGGGGTGATTTTCGCGCTCTCGGCGCAGCCGAACCTCAACTCGGGGCTGGGCGTCGCAGACCTCATCGGCCGCAAGCTCGTGCACGCCTCCGAGTACGCGCTGCTCACGTTCCTGTGGTGGCGCGCGCTCGTCACGACCTCGCTGCGGACCATCGCGCCGCTCGTCGCCTTCTCGCTCGCGATCGGCTACGCCGGCACGGACGAGTTCCACCAGACCTTCGTGACGGGCCGCCACGGCACGCCCGTCGACGTGCTGATCGACGCGTCGGGCGCCGCGCTCTGCGCCCTCTACCTCCACCGCCGCCGACGCAGATGAGCCACCTCGGGCGCAGGCCATCGATCGCCTCCCGCGAGCCGATCGTCGCCTTCGCCGCGATCCGGCTGCCGATCGCCGTGGTGGCGCTCGCCGCCGTCGAGGCGCTCGCGCCCGCGACCTACGGCGCCGTGCGCTTCCTCGCGCTGTTCCTGGTCGCCGCGCACGGCCGGCTTCAGGGCCTGCGGCAGGGCATGTGGGCGGCGGCTGGCTGCGTCGCGCTGCTGGTCCCGGTCGCGGCGCTCTCCGACGGGCCGGTCGACGGGCCGCTGCTCGCCCTGGACGAGTCGGTCTTCGCGGTCTGCGCGTTCGCCTCCGCGTGGGTCGGCGCGAGCTTCCACACGGCGAAGACCGCCGCGCGGCTGCGCGCCCGAGACTTCACGCGCCGGCTCGTCGCGGCGGAGGAGGACGTGCGCCGCCGCGTGGCCGAGGCGATCCACGACGGCCCGCTGCAGGACCTCACGAGCGTCGACATGATGCTGCGCGCCGCCGCCGCGACCGCGCGCGCCGACCACGCTCGGGCACGCGAGCTCCTCGACAAGGCCCGCGCGATCACGGCGCGCGACGTCGAGGCGCTGCGCGCCGAGCTGATCGCCCTCGCCCCCCGCGCGCGCGAGGGGCAGTCGTTCGAGGCGGCGATGCGCGAGCGCGCCGCCGCCTGGTCGCGCTGCTACGGCATCGCGGTCGAGGTGGACCTGGCGCCCGTCGAGCTGCCGCCCGATGTCGGCAGGACGCTCCTCCAGATTGCGCAGGAGGCGGTGGTCAACGCCGGCCGCCACGCAGGCGCGGAGCGCGTCGAGATCTCGCTCGCCGGATGCGAGAGCGGCGTCGAGCTGCGCGTGCGCGACGACGGCCACGGCTTCGGCACGGTCGACCCGCACGCTGCGAGCGCGCCCGGCCACATCGGGCTCGCGAGCATGCGCGAGCGCGCCGCCCTGATCGACGCGCGGCTCTCGATCGAGAGCTCGCCCGACGGCTCGCTGGTCAGCCTGCGCGTGCCGTTGCGCGACGCCGAGGCGCGCGGCTAGATCCAGCCGCGCTCGGTGGCGATCAGCACCGCCTGGGCCCTGTCGACCGCGCCGAGCTTCGTGTAGGTGTTGTGCAGGTGCGTGCGCACCGTGCTCGTCGAGAGGTTCAGCTCGAGCGCGATCTGCTTGTAGACCTTGCCCTCGGCGAGCCGCTTGAGCACGTCGATCTCGCGCGCCGAGAGCGGGCACGGCTCGACGTTGCGGCGCGCGCCGACGCCACCGTACGGCAGCTCGTACATCACGGCGCGCAGCGAGTCCGGGGCGAGCCCGACCCCCCGCGCCACCTTCAGCAGCTCGGCCGGCTCGACCGGCTGCCCGTGCGCGTAGTGGGCGAGCATGTCGGCGAGGCGGATGATCGCGGCCTCGCCCTCGACGTCGTCGGCGTGGTGGCGCTCGATCGCCGTCGCGAGGCGGTTCGGCAGGCCCCAGCGGCGGGCCAGCACGCCGCCCACGAGCGCGTGGTCGACGCCCAGCTCGCGCCGCTCGCGATGCACGCGCTCCTCAGGGGTGCGCGCCTCGCCGTGCACCTGCGCGGGGAAGCCCGGGTAGGCGTGCACGAGCACGAGCTGGCCGATGTCGTGGAGCAGCGCCGAGACGAGCAGCTCGTCGCGGTCCTCGAAGCCGACCTCGCGCGCCACCCGCTCGGCGGCGCGCTGGGTGGCGACGGCGTGCAGGCGGAAGCGCTCGGGCTGGGCGTCCCAGCCGGGGGTGCGCTCGAAGAAGTCGAAGACCGCCGCGCGGCTCGCGAGCGCCTCGACGCCCGCCGGGCGCAGGACCTCGATCGCCTTCGGGATGCTCGTGATCTTGCCGTTCTTCGGGCCGGCGACTCGGTTGGCGACGCGGAGGACCGCGATCACGAGCGACACGTCGGACTCCACGGCGGCGACCAGGTCGCCCACCGAGGAGCGCTCCTCGCGCACCACGCGAAGGAGGCGGTTGCGGGACTCGACGAGCGCCGGGAAGCTCTCGAGGGCCTCGAAGGCCGCGGTCAGCCTGCGGCCGTGGCCCTCCTGCCCATCGGGAGAGCGCCCGGGCGCTTCCGTGCGCCGCCGGGCGGTGGTGGTCATGGCTTCCAAGTCTTCGCTTCCTGCGGAGTCGGCGAGGTGTGCTCGCACCTGGGCTATCGGCAGGAGTGGACGAAAGATTGAGATGGAACGCGCGCCAGTTTCGGCGCCCTGCGCAAGTCGAGCGGAATCGGCCGCGAAAGCTGTGCTAAGCCTGATCGGCGCCCGCCCGCCGCAGCGCCGCGTCGACGCGCGCGAGGGTCTCGCTGCGGCCCAGCGTCGCCACCGACTCGAAGATGCCGGGCGACACGGTCGTGCCGCTGATCGCCACGCGGATCGGCTGGAAGACATCCTTCGGCTTCACGCCGAGCTCGTCGACGAGCCGCCGCAGCGTCTCCTCCACGTGCTTCGTGTCGAAAGGCTCGGTGCCGGCGAGCGCCTCGCGCGCCCGCGCCAGGTTCTCGACGGCGCCGTCGCGCATGACCTTCCCCCACGCCTTCTCGTCGTAGTCGCGGCGCTCGACGAGGAAGCCGGCGAGCGGCCAGAAGTCGGCGAGCGTCTGCATCTTCTCCTGCGCGACGGCGACCGCCTCGCGCGGCAGCTCGCGCCCCAGCAGCCGCTCGAGCCGGCGCCTCAGCTCGCCCACGTCGAGCTCGCGCAGGTAGCGCCCGTTCATCCAGCGGAGCTTCTGCTCGTCGAAGACCGCCGGCGACTTGGACACGCGCTCGAGGGAGAACCGCTCGATCAGCTCCTCCGTCGTGAAGAAGGTGGTGGTGTCGTCGTAGCCCCAGCCGAGCAGGGCGAGGTAGTTGCGCACTGCCTCGGGCAGGTAGCCCGCCTCGCGCAGCGCCTGCACCGACGCGGCGCCGTGGCGCTTCGAGAGCTTCTTCCCGTCGGGGCCGTGCAGCAGCGGCAGGTGCGCGTAGGCGGGCGGCTCGTGGCCGAGCGCGCGCATGATCATGAGCTGGCGCGGGGTGTTCGAGATGTGGTCGTCGCCGCGGACGACGTGCGTGATGCGCATGTCGATGTCGTCCACCGCGACGGCGAGGTTGTAGAGGGGGCTGCCGTCCGAGCGCGCGATCGTGAAGTCGTCGATCGCCGAGTGCTCGAAGACGATCTCGCCGCGGATCGCGTCCCGCACCACGGTCCGGCCCTCGTCCGGGACGCGCAGGCGAGTGGCGCCCTCGTGCTCGTACGCGTGGCCCGACTCACGGAGCTGCCGGATCGCCTCCTCGTGGCGCGGGCGGCGCTCGGCCTGGGAGAACGGACCCTCGTCCCAGTCGAGCTCGAGCCACTCAAGGGCGTCGATGATCTGCGCGACGTTCTCGGGCGTGGAGCGCTCGCGGTCGGTGTCCTCGATGCGCAGCACGAAGGCGCCGCCGCTGCCGCGCGCCAGAAGCCAGTTGTAGAGTGCCGTCCGCGCGCCGCCGATGTGCAGGGCCCCGGTCGGCGACGGAGCGAACCTCACCCTCATGGAATCGGACACGCCTCGATGCTAATAGGCGGCCACGTCTCGACGGCCGGCGGTCTCGTGAACGCGCACGCGCGCGGGGTGGAGATCGGAGCGGAGGCGATCCAGGTGTTCAATCAGTCCCCGCGGATGTGGCGGCCGACCGCTTGGAAGGAAGACGACATCGCCGCGTTCAGGAGGCTGATGGCGGAGGGGCCGATCAGGTCGGTCGTGATCCATGCCGTCTACCTGATCAACTGCGCCTCGCGCGACGGGGAGATCCGCGAGAAGTCGCTCCGCTCGCTCGCGCACGCGCTCCGGATGGGCGACGCGATCGGGGCGGACGGGGTGGTCGTCCACCCAGGCTCGACCGTCGGCGAGCCGCTCGAGGAGTCGCTCGCCCGCGTGGGCGAGGCGATGCGGCACGCGCTCGCCGAGTCGGACCGCTGCAAGCTGCTGCTCGAGGACACCGCGGGCGCGGGCGGCACCATCGGCCGCTCGTTCGACGAGCTCGCGCGGCTCGTGGAGCTGGGCGGCGGGGACGGCCGCATCGGGATCTGCCTCGACAGTTGCCACCTGCTCGCGAGCGGCTTCGACATCCGCAGCGCCGAGGGGCTCGAGCAGGTCGTCGACGAGTGCGCCCGGACGCTCGGCCTCGAGCGGCTCGCCTGCCTGCACGTAAACGACTCGCAGACGGCGCTCGGCTCGAACCGCGACCGCCACGCCCCGCTCGGCGCCGGCGAGCTGGGCGACGGCGGCTGCGCCGCGTTCCTGTCCGAGCCGCGGTTCGAGGGGCTGCCGGCGATCTTCGAGGGCCCGGGGGTCGCGGGGAAGGCGCCGACGCGGCAGGACATCGACAAGGCGCGCGAGCTGCGCGAGGCGGGCCTACGGGCGCGGGACGCGGGCGGGCGCGGCTCGCGGCGCGCACGCGGCGCGTAGCCGTCTAGAGCCGGTCGCGGACGTCGAAGGAGTGCAGCCCGTCTAGCGGCTCGGGGCCATCGAGGAAGCCCGGGTTCACGCACTCGAACGGCTCGCCCTCGCCCCGGTAGGCGCGCTCGACGGTGACGCGGCAGAGCGAGGTCGGCCGTCCCGTCATCTTCACGCCGCCGAACCCCTGCCGTGTCTTCTGCGCCTCTTCGAAGAGCGCGACGTCGATCTCGCTGCGGAAGACCTTGTTGAGGCAGCCCATGTACCGGCTGCCCGTCTCGTCGTCGTAGACGTACAGGTAGGGGCAGCCCGCCTCGATGCAGCCCGCCGGCTCGACGAGGCGGTCGCAGAACGCGCAGCACTGCCGGCACTCGTGCGCGATCGGCTGTTGGACAGTTCCGCCCACCTGGCCAGTGTAGCCTCGCCGACTCGCGCCGAGCGACCCCCGCGCCGCCGCGCGCAAGCGCCGCGGCGGAGCGTCAGGCCGCCTGGGCGGTCGCCGCGAGCACCAGGTTGTCGAGCTCCGCCCGGCAGGCGCTCGAGCCCGACACCCTGTATTCCGGCCCGAGCAGGAGCGAGCGCGAGCCGACCCGGACGAGCACTTCGTGGTCGCCGGGGTTGTGGCGGACCACGTCGATGAGGTCGTCGAGGAAGGTCTCGGTAACGCTCCCCGGCACGTCGACCTCGACACGCTTCGCCACGGTCGGCGCGGCGGCGCGGGCCGCCTCCGCCTCCGCCGCCCGCTCGATCTCCTCGGGCGTCGGGTCGAACAGCTCGACGTCCTGCACGACGAGCTTCGTGTCGCCCTGCTCCTTGTGGTCGACGCGACCGCGGACGATCACGACGGAGTCGACGTCGATCTTGTCGGCGTTCGCCTGGTAGGCCGAGTTGAAGACGAGGATCTCGATCTGGCCCTCGAGGTCATCGAGGGTCGCGAACATCATCGGGTCGCCCTTCTTGGTGCGGATGCGCTTGGCGTCGGCGATCATGCCCCCGACGGTGACCCACTCGCCGTCCTTCTTGTCGGCGAGCTCGGGGATCGAGCAGTCGCAGCGGGCGCGCAGCGCCGCGCGCAGATCCCTGAGCGGGTGGCTCGACAGGAAGAGGCCGAGCGTCTCCTTCTCCCATGCGTTCACCTGCGAGCGCTCGTCCGGCAGGTCGGGCACGGGACGCACGGGCTGGAACGGCGGCGGCGCGCCGGTGCCCCCCGACACCGGCTCGTCGAGGTCGAAGATCGAGCCCTGCCCGAGCAGCGCGTCCTCCTGCGCCTTCTGCCCGGCGGCCTGCGCCTGCGGCATGACCTCGAGCATGCCACTGCGCGAGGCGCCGGTCGAGTCGAGCGCGCCGCACTTGATGAGCGCCTCGATCGCCTTCTTGTTCACCGCGCGGCAGTCCACGCGCTCGCAGAGGTCCCAGATCGAGGTGAAGCGACCGCCCTTCTCGCGCGCCTCGAGGATCGCGTCCACCGCCGAGGCCCCGACGTTCTTGACCGCGTCGAGACCGAAGCGGATGTTGCCGTCGACGACCACGAAGTCGTGCTGCGACTCGTTCACGTCCGGCGGAAGCACCTCGATCCCCATCTCCTCGCAGCGCGAGACGAAGAACGGCACCTTGTCCTTGGTGGACATGACCGACGAGATCAGCGCAGCCATGTACTCGGCCGGGTAGTTCGCCTTCAGCCAGGCGGTGCGGTACGAGATCAGCGCGTAGCAGGCGGCGTGCGACTTGTTGAAGGAATAGTCGGCGGCCGCCTCGTTCACCGACCAGAGCTCCTCGATCACGCGCTCGGAGGTGCCGGTGGCGCGCGCGCCCTCGACGAAGCGCTCCTTGAGCGAGGCCATCTTCTCCCGGTCCTTCTTGCCGATCGCCTTGCGGAGGTCGTCGGCCTCGGGGCCGGAGAAGCCCGCGATCGCCTTGGCGATCTGCATCGACTGCTCCTGGTAGAGGATCACCGAGTAGGTCGACTCGGTGATGGGGCGCAGGCGCTCGTCGATGTAGGTGATCGCCTCGGGGTTGCGCTTGTTGCGCGCGTAGGTGTCTATGTGGCGCATCGCGCCGGGGCGGTACAGGGCGACGAGCGCGACGAGGTCCTCGAACTCGGTCGGCCCCACCTTCTTGAGCGCCTCGCGCATGCCCTCGGACTCGAACTGGAACACGCCGATCGAGTCGCCACGGGCGAGCATCTCGTAGGTCGTCCGATCGTCGAGCGGCAGCGTCGCCATGTCCGGGCGCTCGCCGGTCGAGCGCTCGATGATGTCGAGCGCGGACTCGATCACGTCGAGGTTCCGCAGCCCGAGGAAGTCCATCTTCAGCAGGCCGATCTCCTCGATCGGCTTCATCGAGTACTGGGTGACCGTCTTGAACGAGCGGTTGCCCTCCTCGTCGACCGCGCCACGGTCCTCGGCGAGCTGGAGCGGCACGATGTCCGTTAGCGGCCGGTCCGCGATCACGACCGCCGCCGCGTGGATCGAGTTGTTGCGCACCGTCCCCTCGAGCCCGCGCGCCACGTCGATGATCTGCTTCGCCTGCGCGTCCTCGGCGTACGCTCGCGCGAGCTCCTCCCCCGGCTTCAGGCAGTCCTCGAACGACGGCGGGCGGCCCATGATCGGGTCCGGGATCATCTTCGCGAGGCGGTCGCCGATCCCGTACTCGAGCCCGAGCACGCGCGCCGCGTCGCGCGTGGCCGCGCGCGGGAACATGCGGCCGAAGGTGATGATCTGCGCGACCGACTCCTGCCCGTACTTGTCGGACACGTACTTGATCACGCGGTCGCGCCCCTTCACCGAGAAGTCGATGTCGATGTCCGGCATCGACACGCGCTCCGCGTTGAGGAAGCGCTCGAACAGCAGCCCGTAGCGAAGCGGGTCGACGTCGGTGATGCTCAGCGTGTAGGAGACGATCGAGCCGGCCGCCGAGCCGCGGCCGGGTCCCACGGCGATCCCGTTGTCCTTCGCGAACTTGACGAAGTCCCAGACGATCAGGAAGTAGCCGCTGAAGCCCATCCGGTCGATCACGTCGAGCTCCATCTCGAGCCGCTCGACGGCCTCGGCGGGCGGCGGATCGCCGTAGCGGCGCCGCAGCCCCTCCTCGGCGAGCCGGCGCAGGTACTCGGTCTCGCTCGAGCCGTCCGGCGTCGGATAGCGCGGGATCAACATCCTGCCCAGCTCGATCTCCACGTCGCAGCGGTCGGCGATCTCGAGCGTCGTCGCGATCGCCTCCGGCCACTCCGCGAACGCGGCCGCCATCTCCTCGGAGCTCTTGAGGTAGAACTCGTTGGTGTCGAAGCTGAGCTTCGGCGCCGCCAGGGTCGACTTCGTCTGGACGCAGAGGAGCGCGCGGTGGTTGTCGTAGTCCTCCCGGCGCAGGTAGTGCACGTCGGCCGTGCCGACCAGCGGCCTGCCCACCTCCCGCGCGACGCGCACGATCCCCTCGTTCGCCTTCTCCTGCTCGGCGAGGCCGTTCTTCTGGATCTCGAAGTAGACGTTCTCGGGGCCGAAGATCTGCAGCAGGTCGTCGACGTGCGCGCGCGCCTCGGCGGGGTTGTCCTCGACGAGCCGCCGGCAGAAGCGCGACTGGAGGCAGCCCGTCAGGACGATCACGTCCTTCGCGTGGCGCGCCAGGAGGTCGAGGTCGACGTTCGCCTTCCCGCGCCTGTAGCCCTCGAGGAAGCCGGCCGAGGTGAGCTTCACGAGGTTGCGGAAGCCCTCGCTCGTCGCCGCCAGGAGCGTGAGGTGGTTGCGCTCGTAGCGGACCGCCTCGGAGCGGATGTCGTCGACGAGGTACGCCTCGAAGCCGAGGATCGGCTTGACGCCGTGCTTCCGGCACGCCTTGTAGAACTCGATCGCGCCGTTCATGACGCCGTGGTCGGTGAGGCCGAGCGCCGGCTGCCCGAGCTCGGCGGCGCGCGCCGCGAGGCTCTCGATGTTGCAGGCCCCGTCGAGCAGCGAGTACTCGCTGTGGACGTGCAGGTGTACGGCGGGGGAAGGCATGCGGAAGGCCAGTCTAGGGTCGGGGGCAGATGGCAAGCGGCCGTCGCGGCGGAGTCCTTCCGCAACGAGCGGGGCCCTCGCAGGGCCGAGCGAGCGTTAAGCGCCGAGCGGCAGCGGGTACCTCCCAGCGATGGTCCGCAAGGGTCCCGTTCCGGCCGTCGTGCACGGGCTGCTCGAGTACGGCGCGGCGATCCTCTTCATCGCCGCCCCGTTCCTCTTCGGCTTCGACTCGGACGCCGCGACCGCCGCGTCGATCGCGATCGGCCTGCTCGTCCTGGTGTTCGCGGGGTTCAGCCAGATGGCGACCGGGATCGCGAAGTCGCTGCCGCTGCCGCTGCACGTGCTGATCGACTACCTGCTCGGGATCGTGCTGGTGGCGATGCCGTTCATCCTCGACGTCTCCGACGAGACGGCGCCGACGGCCTTCTTCATCGTCGCCGGGGTGATGTGGATCCTGCTCGCGATCGCGACCCGCTTCGCTCCCCAGCCCCGCGAGCGGGGCGGCCGGCGCGCGCGGCGCGGGCGCCACGGCGACGCGCCCGAGCTCGACCCGTCGGCGGGCAGGCGGCGACCGCCGACGACGCCGCGCTGACTACGCGTTCCTGCCGGAACGGGCCGCTGCCGCGGCCGCCCCGGTCGCGAGCACGAGCAGGATCACGCCGGCGGCGGCGAGCCGCGTGCGCTTGCGGGCGGCCGTGTAGGCCAGCGCACGCCGGCCGATCCGCCAGACCGCCCAACCGAGCGCCCTGTACATCATGAGCCCTCCCTACCCCGGTTGCGGATCGCCCATGCCATGCGCGACTGGAGGCTCCAGAGCTCGATGAAGCCGGGGCTCGCCTGCTGGGAGAAGAGGCCGCCCGACTCGCCGAAGCCGGCGAGCCTCGGGTCGTAGAGCGCGTTCGGAGAGCGGCGCGCCACCGGCGTGACCTTGCCCTTGTAGAGCTTGAGCGTGATCGCGCCGGTCACCTGCTCGTTGACCGCGTCCATGTAGGCGTTCAGGTCCGACAGCAGCGGCTCGTGCCAGAGCCCCGCGTAGACGAGGAACGCCCACTGGCTGTCGAGCTGCGGCTTGAACTGGTTCTGGTGGATCGTGCCGACGAGCTTCTCGAGCTCCTTGTGCGCGGTGAGCACGATATCGGCGGCCGGGACCTCGTAGAGGTCGCGCACCTTGAGGCCCACGATCCGGTCCTCGATGTGGTCGACGATCCCGACGCCGTGGCGCGCGCCGATCTCCCCCGCGCGCTCGAGCAGCTCGACCAGCCCGAGCCGCTCGCCGTCGATCGCGACCGGACGGCCGCGCTCGAACTCGATCTCGACGAGCTGCGGCTCGTCGGGAGCGTCCTCCGGACGCGTGACGAGGGTGAAGACGTCCTCGCGCGGCGGCTCCTCGATGTCCTCGATCGCCCCGCCCTCCGACGAGCGGCCCCAGAGGTTGTCGTCGATCGAGTAGGGGGGCGTCTCGGTGCCGCCCTTCACGGGGATGCCGTGCTCGCGCGCGTAGGCGATCTCCTCCTCGCGGCCCATCTGCCAGCCCCGCACCGGGGCGATGATCTTCAGCTCCGGCGCGAGCGCCGCCACGCTCGCCTCGATGCGCACCTGGTCGTTGCCCTTGCCGGTGCAGCCGTGGGCGATCGTGTCGCAGCCGGACCTGCGCGCGTACTCGACGGCGAGCTTGGCGATCAGGGGCCTCCCGAGCGCCGTGAACAGCGGGTAGCCGCCCCCGTAGAGGGCGTTCGCCTTGATCGCGGGGAGCACGTAGTCCTCGGCGAACTCCTCGCGCGCGTCGACCACGTGGCAGTCGAGCGCGCCGAGCTGGAGCGCCTTCCCCCGCACGACCTCGAACTCCTCGCCCGGCTGGCCCAGGTTGACGGTGAGCGCGACGACCTCGGCCTGGTACTCGTCCTGGATCCACTTGAGCATCACGCTCGTGTCGAGGCCGCCCGAGTAGAGCAGCAGCACGCGCCCGACCTCGCCGGGCTCGGCCTCGTAGGAGGCGATCTTCCTGAGGATGGTGCGGTCCCCGCGCTCGGCCATGTCGGCGCGGGAACCTAACACGCCCACGCGCATCGGGACGCGCGGCCCCTACGCGCGCGTCGAGCCGAGCACCCGGCCGAGCGCGTGGTCGAGCACGCGCCCCGCGACGTCGGCGACGCGGTCGAGCGCGCGCCGGACCGCCCCCCGGTCGAGGGCGATCGCCGTCGCAGCCCCGAGCGCCGCGCCCGCGATCACGTCCGTCGGCCAGTGGACGCCCATCGCGACACGCCCGACCGAGAGCAGCGCGGCGGCGACGAGCAGCAGCGAGCCGAGACGGCGGTGGCGCAGGAAGATCGCGACGGCGATCGCGAAGGCGCCGGTGGCGTGGTCGCTCGGGAAGCCGGGGTCGGCGGCGTGATGGGAGAAGAGGTGGACCGAGCGCGGGTCGGCGGCGAAGGGGCGCGCGCGGTCGACGATCCCCGCCAGGACGTTCGCGACGAGCAGCGCCACCCCGGCGCTCGCCGCCGCCGCGACCGCGACGCGCCGCGCGGCGTGGCGCGCGGACCCGCGCGCCGCCACGAACAGCACAACGAGCACGGCGGCGAAGACCGGCGCCGAGACGTTCACGTAGGCGACGACCGGGTCCTCCAGCGCGTCGTGGCGCAGGAAGAGCTGGTTGAGGGCGTGCACGACCGGGTGGTCCATCCCACCCAGTCTGCACCCTCAACCTCAAGGAATGCTGAGGAGCGCCTCGATCCGGCGCGCCGCCTCGGCGATCTCCTCGCGCGAGACGGTGAGCGGCGGCAGCAACCGGACGGTCGTCGGCCCCGTGGCGTTGACCACGAGCCGCTGCTCGAGCAGGGCGCGGCGCGCGATCCCCGGCGCGTCCTCGACCTCGAAGGCGAGCATCAGGCCGAGGCCGCGGACCCCGCGGCAGCCGGCCGCGCGCAGCGACGCGGCGAGCTCCTCGCCCTTCTCGCGGACATCGGCCAGGAAGCCGTCCCCCATGACCACGTCGAGCACCGCGTTCGCCGCCGCGCAGGACACGGGGCCGCCCGCGAAGGTCGAGCCGTGGTCGCCGGCGCGCAGGACGTCGGCGTAGCGCGGCGAGGTGACGCAGGCGCCGATCGGCAGGCCGCCGCCGAGCCCCTTGGCCACCGTCATCACGTCCGGGCGCACGCCCGTCTGCTCGTAGGCCCAGAGCGTGCCGGTGCGCCCCATGCCGCACTGCACCTCGTCGAAGATCAGCAGCGCTCCGTGGCGGTCGCAGCACTCGCGCGCGGTCTCGAGCACCTCCGCGCGGATCGGGTGGACGCCCGACTCGCCCTGGACCGGCTCGATCAGCACCGCCGCGGTGCGCTCGGAGACGGCGGCGGCGAGGGCGCGCGGGTCGTCCCGCGGCACCGCCACGAAGCCGGGGACGAGCGGGGCGAACGGCGCCTGCTTCTCCTCCTGCGGCGTCGCCGAGAGGGCGCCGTAGGTGCGGCCGTGGAAGGCCCCGGAGAGGACGACGATCTCTCCCCCGCGCCGATGGCGGCGCGCCAGCTTGATCGCCGCCTCGTTGGCCTCGGCGCCGGAGTTGCAGAAGAAGACCTTGCCGCCGAGCGAGGACTCCGCGAGCCGCGTCGCGAGCCGCATCCCGGGCTCCGTGTAGAAGAGGTTCGAGACGTGCATCAGCCGTCCCGCCTGCTCGCGCACCGCCTCGACGAGCGCCGGGTGCGCGTGTCCGATCGACACGACCGCGATCCCGCCCAGGAAGTCGAGGTACTCGTTGCCCTCGTCGTCCCAGAGGCGCGCGCCCTCCCCGCGCACGAACTCGACGGGGAAGCGGGCGTAGGTGCCCATCACGTGCTCGGACTCGAGCCGCTCGAGGTCTGCGAGCGTCACGCGCGGATCCTCGTGCCGATGCCGCGGTCGGTGAACAGCTCGAGCAGGAGCGAGTGGGGAACGCGCCCGTCCACGATCTGCGCCGCCCCCACGCCGCCGTCGACGGCGTCGAGGCAGGCCTCGAGCTTCGGCCGCATCCCGCCCGCCACCCCGTCGAGGGCGGCGCGCACCTCGTCCGCGCTCGCCTCGGAGACGAGGCTGTCCGGATCGTCGGGGTCGCGCAGCCAGCCCGCCACGTCCGTGAGGAAGACCACCTTGTGGGCGCGCAGGGCGCGGGCCACCGCGCCGGCCGCGGCGTCGGCGTTGACGTTGTAGGAGTTGCCCTCGGCGTCCGCGCCCACCGACGCGATCACCGGGATGTAGTCCTCGGCGATGTGGTTGAGGACGTCCACCCGCACGCTCTCGATCTCGCCGACGAAGCCGATGTCGCGGTCCCCCGGCCCGAGCTGCTTGCGCACGCGGAAGAGCAGCCCGTCGTCGCCGCAGAGTCCCACCGCCGGCTGCCCGTGGCGGTTGATGAGCAGCACGATGTCCTTGTTCTGCTTGCCGACCAGGACCATCTTCGCCACCTCGACCGTGGCCGCGTCGGACACGCGCAGCCCGCCGACGAACTCGACCGGCATGCCGAGCCGCTCCATGTAGCGCGTGATCTCGGGGCCGCCGCCGTGGACCACGATCGGGTTCATCCCGACGTACTTGAGCAGCACGACGTCGCGGGCGAACTCCTCCTTGAGCGCTGGGTCGGTCATCGCCGCGCCGCCGTACTTGATCACGATCGTCTTGCCGTGGAACTCGCGGATGTAGGGCAGCGCCTCGAGCAGGGTCGCGATGTCGCGCATCAGGTCGAGTACTCCGAGTTGAGGGACACGTAGTCGTGGCCGAGGTCCGAGAAGAACACCTCGGTCTCCCCGCCGCTCCCGGGAATCGCGAGCTCGAGCTCGACCTCCCGGCGGGAGACGAGCCGCTCGAGCTCGCGCAGCGCCTCCCCGCTCACGTCGACGACCGCGCCGGCGGACACGCACGGCGTGCCCTCGATCGCGAGGTCGACGTAGAAGGGGGCGCGCCCGGCGAGCGCCTGGCCGGCGGCCTGGAGGATGCGGCCGAAGTTCGGGTCGGCGCCGAGCAGCGCGGTCTTGACGAGCGGGGAGTCCGCCACCGCCCGCGCCACCGGGTCGACGAGCTCGGGGTCACCGCGCACGATGACGCGCGCGACGCGCGTGGCGCCCTCGCCGTCGGCCACCATCTCGAGCGCGAGCTGACGCATCAGGGCGTCCATCGCCTCGCCGAGCGCGAGCTCGTCGTCTGACTCGGGCTCGACGCGCACGCCCGACGCGCCGTTCGCGAACGCGAACACGGTGTCGCTCGTCGAGAGCTGTCCGTCCACGCTGATGCGGTCGAACGAGCGCTTCACGCACACCCCCGTGAGCAGGTCGAGCGTGTGCTGCTCGAGCTCGGCGTCCGTCTCGACGAAGCAGAACATGGTCGCGAAGCGCGGCGAGATCATCCCGGCGCCCTTCGCCTGCGCCGCGAGGCGCACGCTGCCCGACGGCAGGTCGACCTCGAGGCAGGCGCGCTTGGGGGCGCGGTCGGTGGTGAGGATCGACTCCGAGAACGAGCCCGCCTCGTTGGTGAGCGCCGCGGCCGCGGCGCGTGCGCCCGCGATCAGCCGGTCCCGCGGCAGCTCGCGGCCGATCACGCCCGTCGATGCCAGCCCGATAGCCGCGGGCTCGAGGCCGAGCGCCTCGGCGGCCGCCGCCTGGGACGCGCGCGCGGTCTCGATGCCGCGCTCGCCGTCGGCCACGTTCGCGTTCCCGGAGTTGGCTAGCACCGCGCGCAGGCGGTCGAGGTGAGAGGCGCGCGATACGGCGACGGGCGCGCCGACCAGCGCGTTGCTGCAGAAGCGCGCCGCCGAGACCGTCCCCTCCTCGTCGGAGACGAGCAGCCCGACGTCGAGCCCTTCGCGCTTGATCCCCGCCGCCACGCCCGCGGCACGGTACCCCCGCGGCAGCGCCGTCGGGGGCAGCTCCGCCACATGGCCGGGGCGCTCCACCCAGCGCGAACGGAAGAAGGTGGCGGGCAGGGAGGTCACCGCAGCCCCGCCGTCTCCTCCAGGCCCAGCATCAGGTTCAGGTCCTGCACCGCCTGCCCGGCCGCGCCCTTCCAGAGGTTGTCGATCGCGCTGAAGACGAGCACGCGCCCGGTCGCCGGCTCGACAGTGGCGTGGATGCGGCAGAAGTTGGTGTCGCGCACCTCGCGCACCCCCGGCGGCCCGGGCGCGAGCTCCACGAACGGCTCGCTCGCGTAGCGCTCGGCGAACAGCTCGCGCAGCTCCGAGGGGGCGAGCTCGGTGCGCGTGCGCACGTAGCAGCTCGCCAGCAGCCCCTGGTCGACCGGCACAAGGTGCGGCGTGAAGGTGATCGGCACCTCCTCGCCGAGCTCCTGCTCGAGCTCCGCGCGGTGACGGTGCCCCTCGACCTTGTACGCGTTGACGTTCTCGTCCACCGAGACGAAGTGGGTGGTGTGCGTGGGCTCGCGGCCGGCGCCGGAGACCCCCGACTTCGCGTCGACGATCGCGTCGGTCATCAGCTCCCGCAGCGGAGCGAGCGCGAGGAGCGCGGCGGTCGGGTAGCAGCCCGGCGCGGCGACGAGGTCGGCGCCGCGGATCTCGTCGCGGCGCAGCTCGGGGAGCCCGTAGACCGCGCCGTCGAGCAGCTCGGGCGCCTCGTGCCGCTGGTAGTAGCGCTCGTAGCGCTCGCGGTCGAGCCGGAAGTCGGCGGAGAGGTCGACCACCTTCAGGCCGCGCTCGCGCAGCGCCTTGACCGCCGGGGCGGCCGCCTTGTGCGGGTAGCCGACGATCGCCGCGTCGGCGCGCTCGGCGATGGCGTCGGGTTCGAACTCCTCGAGGCGGCGGGGAACCCGGTAGCGCGGGTAGAGCTCGTCGAGACGGGCGCCCGCCTCCGAGCGCGCCGTGACCGCGCAGAGGTCGAGCTCGGGGTGGCGCTCGACGATCGCCGCCGCGAGCGCGCCCGCGAATCCGCTCGCGCCGACCACGGCCACCCTCGCCCTAGCCACGCAGCCGCCCTCCGATCGGGGCCAGCTCGCGCTCGATCGCCGCGCGCCGCTCCGCCACCTCCGCGTCGGTGAGCGTGCGGTCGGGCGCGCGGAACTCGAGCCGCAGCGCCAGCGACTTGCGGCCTGGGCCGACCTGCTCGCCGCGGTAGACGTCGAACACCTCGATCCGCTCGAGCAGCTCGCCGCCCCCGGCGGCGACCGCCGCCCGCACCTGGTCGGCGGGCACGTCCTCGGCCACCACGACCGCGAGGTCCTGCACGACCGCCGGGAAGGCGCCCGTCTCGCGGTGGCGCAGCCGCTCGGGCACGAGCTCTGCGAGCAGGTCGGCGTCGATCTCGAAAGCCGCCACGCGCTCGAGGTCCCATGCGCGCGCGACGAGCGGGTGCAGCTCGCCGACCCAGCCGAGCTTGCGCTCGTCCGCCCCGGCGACCACGCTCGCGGCGCGGCCGGGGTGCAGGAACGGCCGCTCGGCCGGCTCGACCCGCCACTCGACCCGCAGCGAGTCGAGCACGCCCGCGAGCACGCCCTTCACCGCGAAGAAGTCGGCGGGCTCGGGCGCGCGCCGCCAGCTCCCCGGCACGGCCTCGGTCATGACCGCGCCGATGTGGTGCCGCTCGGAGGCGGGGACGGCCCCGCGCGGCACGCGGCCCGACTCGTCGTGGACGCCCGTGAGCGGCCCGGAGGGGCGGTACACGTGCGCGGACTCGAACAGCGCGAGCCCCGGCCGGCCGCGCGCGGTGTTGTGGCGGGCCGAGTCGAGCAGCCCGGGCAGAAGCAGCGGCCTCATCACGCTCTGCTCCTCGCTGAGCGGGTTCTCGAGCCGCAGCACCGGAACGTCCCCCAGGCGCGCCCGCTCGAGCGCGGCCGGCGAGGTGAAGCTCCACGCCACGATCTCCGAGAGCCCCCGGTCGCGTAGCGCGTCCTCGGCGCGCCGGCGCACGCGCTGCGCCCTCGTGAGCGCCGCCGCCCCGCCCTTGCGCGCGGGCAGCGTCGTCGGGAGCTTCTCGAGGCCGTAGACGCGCGCGACCTCCTCGATCAGGTCCGCCTCCCGCTGGACGTCGGAGTCGCGAAACCCGGGCACGGTCACCTCCCACGCGACCCCGTCGGCTGCCGAGGAGGGCTGCACCTCAAAGCCGAGGCTGACGAGGATGCGCACGATCTCCTGCTCGGGGATGTCCTCGCCCAGCAGCTTGCGCACGCGCGCGTGACGCAGCCGCACGACCCGCTCGGGCAGCGGCGACGGGTAGAGGTCGATCGTCCCCGGCACGAGCCGCGCGCCGCAGATCTCCACCATCAGGCGGGCGGCGAGCCGCTGGGCCGCGGCCGCCTGGTCGGGGTGGAGCTGCTTCTCGAAGCGCGCGCTCGCCTCGGAGCGCAGGCCGAGCCGCTTGGAGGTCTCGAGGATGTTGCGGCCGACCCAGGTCGCTGCCTCCATCAGCACGCGCGTCGTGCCATCCGAGACCTCCGAGACTTGGCCCCCCATGATGCCCGCGAGGCTCGTCGTCCCCTCGGCGTCGCAGATCACCGCCATCGAGGGGTCGAGCTCGCGCTCGACGCCGTCGAGCGTCGTCAGCCGCTCGCCCGGCTCGGCGCGCCGCACGGAGATGCGCCCGCCGCGCACCGCGTCGAGGTCGAACGCGTGCAGCGGCTGCCCAGTGAGCAGCATCACGTAGTTGGTGACGTCGACCACGTTCGAGATCGGCCGCTGGCCGGCCGCCATCAGGCGCTGCTTGAGCCACAGCGGCGAGGGGCCGATCCGCACGCCCTCGAAGGCGCGCGCGGTGAAGCGCAGGCAGACCTCGGGGTCGATCTCGATCGAGACGTGCTGCTGCACATCGTCGTCGCCCGCCGGCTGCGCGTCCTCGAGCGTCGGGTCGGGGGCAAGCTCGGCGCCGGTGACCGCGTGCACCTCGCGCGCGATCCCGTACACCCCCAGGCAGTCCGGCCGGTTGGGGGTGATCTCCGCCTCGAGCACCTCGTCGGCGATCGGGAGGTGCTCGGCGAGCGGCGCCCCGGGCGGCAGCTCGTCGGGCAGCACCATGATCCCGGCGTGGTCGCCGCCGATGCCGACCTCGTCCTCGGCGAGGATCATGCCGCTCGAGCGCACGCCGCGCAGCGTGGCCTCGCCGAGCGCCTGGCCGTCCGGCATCACCGCGCCCGGCAGCGCCACCGCGACGGTCTGCCCCGCTGCCACGTTCGGCGCCCCGCAGACGATCGTGCGCGGCCCGTCGCCCGCGTCGACCTCGCATACCCGCAGGCGGTCGGCGTTCGGGTGCCGCTCGGCGGACAGGACCTTCCCGACCACGAACCGCGCGGGGTCCCCCACGCCCACGCGCTCCACCCGCACCACCTCGGTGCCGGTCATGTTGAGGCGCTCGGCGAGCTCCTCGGCCGAGAGGCCGGGGTCGCAGTAGGAGCGCAGCCAGGAGAGCGGGACCCTCATCCGAACTGCTCCAGGAACCGCAGGTCGTTCTCGAAGAACAGCCGCAGGTCGGGCACGCCGTGCTTGAGGAAGGCGATGCGCTCGATCCCCATGCCGAACGCGAACCCCTGCACGCGCTCGTTGTCGTAGCCCATGTCCTCGACGAAGCCGAGGACGTTCGGGTCGACCATCCCCGCGCCGAGGATCTCGATCCAGCCCGAGCCCTTGCAGAGCGGGTCGCGCGAGGCGTCCTGAAGGCGGCCAGAGCCGCCGCAGTTGAAGCAGTCGATGTCGAGCTCGACGCTCGGCTCGGTGAACGGGAAGTAGTGCGGGCGCAGGCGCGCCCGGCGCTCGCGCCCGAACATCTCCCGCGCGAACTCGAGCAGCACGCCCTGCAGGTCTGCGAGCGTGATGTCCTCGTCGATCGCGAGGCCCTCGACCTGGTGGAACATGGGCGTGTGCGTCGCGTCCGAGTCGCGCCGGTAGGTCTTGCCCGGCACGACGATGTAGATCGGCGGCGACTGCTGCTCCATCGAGCGAGTCTGCATCGGCGAGGTGTGGGTGCGCAGCAGCACCTCCGGCGAGAAGTAGAAGGTGTCCTGGAGCATCCTCGCCGGGTGCCCGGGCGGGTGGTTGAGGGCGGTGAAGTTGTAGAAGTCGAGCTCGACCTCGGGGCCCTCCACGACCGAGAAGCCGAGCCCGATGAAGATGTCCTCGATCTCGCGGCGCGTCGCGCTGATCAGGTGCAGGTGGCCGGGCGGGCGCGCCGGGTCTCCGGGGAGCGTGACGTCCACGCGATCCTCGGCCAGGGAGCGCTCGAGCTCCGCCGCCTCGAGCTCGCGGCCGCGCTGCTCGAGTCGCTGCTCGAGCGCCGTCCGCACAGCGTTCGCCGCCTGCCCGACTGGGCCGCGCCGCTCGGGCGGCAGATCCTTGATCGAGCGCAGCACGCCGGTGAGCTCGGCCTTGCGGCCGAGGTAGCGGACCCGCAGCTCCTCGAGCTCGGCCGCCGAGCGCGCGCCGGCGATCGCCGACTCGCCCGCGCGGCGGATCTCCTCGAGGCGATCGGTTCCCGGGGCGTCAGGCATGGCGCGCCATCCTAGTGCGCTCGTACAACGCTACGGTGGCCGCCATCGCGACGTTGAGCGAGTCCGGCCCGCCGGGGCGCAGCGGGATCTCGGCGACCTCGTCGGCGGCTGCGCGGAGCTCGGGCGGCAGCCCCTCGCGCTCGGCCCCGAGGCAGAGCACGACGGGCGGCTCGACATCTACCTCCCACAGCGGCCGCCCGCCGCGCGCGAGCGCGACCCGCGCGCCCGCGAGCTCCTCGAACGCGGCGCGCGCGGGCGGCCGCGCGAACACCGATCCCATGCTCGCCCGCACGGCCTTGGGCGACCACGGGTCGGCCGACCCGGGCCCGAGCGTCACCGGCCCGTCGGCGAGCGCGTGCGCCGAGCGGATCACCGCGCCGACATTGCCGGGGTCGTGGACGCCGTGGAGGTAGACCGACAGCTCCCCGCCGGGCTCGGACCAGCGCTGCCGGTAGACGCCGAGCACGCGCGTGCCCGAGCCGAGGGAGCTCACCTTCGCGAGCAGCTCCGGCTCCACGTTCTCGCCCGCGACGAGCAGCGCCGCGGGCTCCCAGCCGGCGGCCGCCGCGGCCTCGACGAGGTCCTCGCCCTCGGCGATGAACAGGCCGCTGCGCTCCCGGCCGCGCCTGCCGTGGAGCCTGCGGATCGTCTTCAGCGTCTCGTTGTGGGGCGAGGTGATCAAGGCAAGCTCGGAAGCTCCGAAAAAGAAAGGGCGCCTCGCTGGGCGCCCCGGGAGTCGTCGGCTGTATGGGCCTTCGCTCGTCAGGCCCCGGCAGCCTCCCGGGCGCGCTCGGCGAATCGGCGGAACGTCTCGGGCTCGCGCACGGCGATGTCGGCCAACACCTTGCGGTCCAGCTCGATCTCGGCGACGCGCAGCCCGTGCATGAACTGAGCGTAGGTCAGGCCCTCGCGGCGGGCGGCCGCGTTGATGCGGGTGATCCAGAGGCGGCGGAAGTCGCGCTTGCGGTTGCGCCGGTCGCGGTAGGCGTAGGTGTCCGACTTGAGCAGCTGCTCCTTCGCGCGGCGGTAGCTCGAGTGCTTCTCGCCGCGGTAGCCCTTCGCGCGCTCAAGGGCCGAGCGGCGCTTCTTGCGGGCGTGGACTGAGCGCTTGACCCGGCTCACTTCCCCAGCAGATCCTTAATCCGGGGAGCGTCGTGGCCGGAGACGCCGACCGGCTGGCGCAGCCGCCGCTTCCGCTTGGAGCTCTTCTTGCCGAGGATGTGGCTCGTCATCGCGTGACGGCCGCGGACCTTCCCCTTGGCGGTCAGCCTGAAGCGCTTCTTCGCGCCCGAGTGGGTCTTCATCTTCGGCATGGCGGCGACGTATTCAAGCAGACGCGCGCGCGAGCGTGCCGCTCGAGCGCTCAGGCGCCCGCGCGCTGGGCCTCGGCGGGCGCCTGGCCGCCGTTCGAGCCCGGCTGCTGCGCGGCGCCCTGGGCGGCCGCCTGCCGCTCCTGGCGCTGCTGGCGGCGCTCGCGCTTCGGCGCGCGCTCGGCCGGCCGGCCCGCGGACTGGTCCGGCTCCTCGCCGGGCTTCGGCTTCACCGGGCCGAGCAGCATGGTCATGTTGCGCCCGTCGAGGTTCGGCCTCTGCTCGATCACGCCGAGGTCCTGCACGTCCTCGGCGAGCCTCATGAGCAGCTGCTCGCCGCGCTCGGGGTGCGTGGTCTCGCGGCCGCGGAACATGATCGTGACCTTCACCTTGTCCTGGCCCTTGAGGAAGCGCCGGACATGGCCGAGCTTGGTCGCGTAGTCGTTCGCCGCGATCTTCGGCCGCAGCTTGATCTCGCGGATCGTGATCGACTTCTGGTGACGCCGCGCCGCCTTCGCCTTCTGCTCCTGCTCGTACTTGTACTTCGAGTAGTCGAGCACGCGGCAGACGGGCGGGCGCGCGTCGGGGGCGACCTCCACGAGGTCGAGGTCGCGCTCGCGCGCGTAGCGGAGCGCCTCGTCGCGCGAGACGACTCCGATCTGCTTGCCGTCCGCGCCGATGAGTCGAACCTCCGGAACGCGGATGCGCTCGTTGATGCGCGTCTGATCCCGCTCGGGCGGGCGCCGATCGAACCTGCGAGGGATCGGCACTAGGCGGAGAGGCGGCTGGACGTCAAAGGCGGGCGACGGTGAGGTCGGGATCGCAGAAGGGCGCGCGCGAGGTCGTGCTTCGCTTCAGGTGGGTGCCCTCCATTCGCGACCGAGTATACCTGCGCCGCTGAGATCCGCTAACCCCCGCGGGTCCCTGATTCGGCCCGACCTCGGGCGGCGATCTCCTCGCGCGCGCGCTCGATGAAGGCCTCGACCGCGACCGCGCCCGCGTCGCCCTCGCGGTGGCGCCTGAGCGCGACCTGGCCGGTCTCCTGCTCCTTGTCCCCCACGACGAGCATGTAGGGCGCCTTGCGCAGCTCCGCGTCGCGGATCTTCCTGCCCACGGACTCGCTGCGGTCGTCGACCTCCACGCGCAGCCCGGCCCCGCGCAGCTCCGCCTCGACCCGGCGCGCGTAGTCCAGGTGGCGGTCGGCGATCGGCAGCACGATCGCCTGGACGGGCGCGAGCCAGAGCGGGAACTCCCCGGCGTAGTGCTCGATGAGGATGCCGATGAAGCGCTCGAACGAGCCGAGCAGGGCGCGGTGGATCATCACCGGTCGGTGCTCGGCGTTGTCGGCGCCCGTGTACTCGAGCCCGAAGCGCTCCGGCATCGAGTAGTCGAGCTGCACGGTGCCGAGCTGCCACGAGCGCCCGATCGAGTCGGTCATGTGGAGGTCGATCTTCGGGCCGTAGAAGGCGCCGTCGCCCTCGTTGACCTGGTACTCGAGCCCCTGACGGCGCAGCGCGGCCTCGAGCGCGCCCTCCGCGCGGTCCCACATCTCGTCGCTGCCGATGCGGCTCTCGGGGCGGGTGGAGAGCTCGAGCCGCGGCTCGAAGCCGAAGATGTCGTAGAGGAAGAAGCCGAACTCGAGGCAGCCGATCACCTCGTCCTCGATCTGCTCCTCAGCGCAGAAGATGTGCGCGTCGTCCTGGGTGATGTGGCGCACGCGCAGCAGGCCGTGCAGCGTGCCGCCCGGCTCGTGCCGGTGCACGAGGCCCTGCTCGGAGTAGCGGATCGGAAGGTCGCGGTAGGAGCGGCGCTGGTCCCTGTAGAGCTGGATGTGCGCCGGGCAGTTCATGGGCTTGAGACCCATCGGGCGCCCCTCCACCTCGGTGAAGTACATGTTGTCCTGGTACTTGTCCCAGTGCCCCGAGCGCTTCCAGAGCTCGACGTCGTAGAGGATCGGGGTCTTGACCTCGCGGTAGCCGCGGCGGCGGTTCTCGGAGCGCCAGAGGTCCGAGAGCTCGTTCCAGATCGCCATCCCGGCGGGCTGCCAGAACGGCGATCCCGGCGAGAGCTCGCTGAACATGAACAGGCCGAGCTCCTTGCCCAGCCTGCGGTGGTCGCGGGCGCGCGCCTGCTCGAGCCGCTCGAGGTGCTCGTCGAGGTCCTCCTTCGAGAAAAACGCGGTGCCGTAGATGCGCGTGAGCATCTGGCGGCTCGCGTCGCCGCGCCAGTAGGCGCCGGCTGTCGACATCAGCTTGAACGCCTTGATGCGCTTGGTGCTCGGGGCGTGCGGGCCGCGGCAGAGGTCGACGAACGGGCCGTTGCGGTAGAGCGACACGGTCTCGACGCCCTCGTTGCGCACGAGGTCCTCGATCAGCTCGACCTTGTAGGGCTGCTCCTGGGAGCGGAAGCGCTCGAGCGCCTCGGCCACCGGGACCTCGGTGCGCTCGAACGGCTCGTCCGCCTTGATGTGCTCGCGCATCCTCTGCTCGATGCGCTCGAAGTCGGCGTCCGAGATCGTCACGCCCTCGGGGAACTCGAAGTCGTAGTAGAAGCCGTTGTCGATCGGCGGGCCGATCGACACCTTGGTGCCGGGCCAGAGCTCGGTCACCGCGGTCGCCATGACGTGGGCGGCGTCGTGGCGGATCAGCCACAGCGGGTCGATCCCGTCGGCCGGCGGGCTGTCCCTGGTCACGATCTCGACGCGGTCGCCGTCGCGCAGCCGCGTGGCGAGGTCGCGGTAGGGGCCGCCGTTGATGCGGACCGCGAGCGCGGCGCGCGCGAGGCCCTCGCCGACGGCGCGCGCGGCGTCGGCGCCGGTGGCGCCTTCCGGCAGCTCGAGAGGGGTCCCGTCCGGCAGGAATACGTTCATGGAGGCTGCACGGTAGCGGGGATGTCAACGTTGCGGCGCTCAGCCCGGGGCGGTCGCCCCGGTCACGACCCAGCGCCCGCTCCGGAAGCGGGCCGCGAGCGCGGCCAGACGTGCCCCGATCAGCACGAGCAGGGCGCCCCACAGCCCCGCTATGCCGAGGCGAGCCTCGTAGGCGGCGAGCGCGGCGGCCGCGAAGCACGCGAACGCGAGCACCATCGCCCACTTCAGGTAGCGGGTGTCGCCCGCGCCGATCAGGATGCCGTCGAGCGCGAACACGGCGCCGGCGGCGGGCTGCATCAGCGCCAGCAGCGGCCAGAGGGCGTGGGCGCGCTCGATCACGCGCGGGTCGTCCGTGAACGCGTGCGGAAGCGGCCCCGCGAGAGCGGCGAGCAGGAGCGCGAAGAGCGCGCCGACGCCCACCGACCAGCCGATCATCCGCCGCGCCGACCGCCGGGCGCGCGCGCCCTCGCCGGCCCCGAGCGCGCGGCCCACGATCACCTGGCCCGCGATCGCGATCGCGTCGAGCACGAGCGCGAGGAAGATGAAGAGCTGGAAGGCGATCTGGTGCGCGCCGAGCGCGGCGGCGCCGATGTGGGCGGCGATCGCGCTCGCGAGCAGGAACGACGCATAGAGCGCCGCGGTGCGGACGGCGATGTCGCCGCCCATCCGCACGAGCGGGCGCAGGTGGTCGAGCCGCGGCCGACGGCTGTCGGCGGGCGCGCGCACGAGCTCGGCGCAGAACGCCGCCGCCATGCCGAGCTGGGCGATCACCGTCCCCCACGCCGACCCTGCGATGCCCCAGCCGAGCCCGTAGACGAGCCCGAGCTCGAGCAGGACGTTCGCGGAGCTCGCCGCGATCACGATC